>NZ_JAVIIV010000012.1:0-196866 GCF_033977215.1 Mesorhizobium humile | reverse complement strand
ATCTTCGAAAAGACGGTCTCGAACATGCAGGAAGTGGCGGCGCGCGGCGGCAAGATCATCCTGATCACCGATGCCAAGGGCGCGGCGCAAGCCGGCATCAAGACGATGGAGACGATCATCCTGCCCGAAGTGCCGGAGATCATCTCGCCCATCATCTACGCCTTGCCGATCCAGATGCTGGCCTATTTCACCGCCGTCTTCATGGGCACCGATGTCGACCAGCCGCGCAACCTGGCGAAATCGGTCACGGTGGAGTAAGCTGCCTTCCCACGATCGGTCTGTATCAATTGATGATACATGATCTTGCGGCCGACTGCGTATCAGAGTATGATACATCGCGTGGGGAAGGCTGTTGATCGTTTCATTCAAAGGCAAGACGGTCGAAGAGGTCGCGGCCGGCAGGGCCCCCAAGGGATTTCCGCCGGATTTGGTAGCCAGGGCGGAAAGGCGGCTGCGGGCGATTGATAATGCCGTTCAGCTGAATGACCTTCGGTAGCCACCCGGAAACCACTTGGAGGCTCTGAAGCGGGATCGTGCCGGGCAACATTCCATACGCATCAACGACCAATGGCGCATCTGTTTCAGATGGACAGCCGCCGGAGCCGAAGATGTGGAAATTGTCGATTATCATTAAACAGAACTCGCCCTAACCCTTTGAGGATATTGAGCTATGCTCAAGTTCGCACGCCCGATCCACCCCGGAGAATTCCTGCGCGAGGAGTATCTTGTGCCGCTCGGCATGAGTGCTGGTGCGCTTGCGAAGAAGCTTAATCTTCCGCGCACCCGGATTGAGCGCATCGTCAAGGAGGAGGTTGGTCTTACGCCGGATACAGCCCTTCGCCTCGCCAGGTTCTTCAACACCACGCCCGGGTTCTGGATGAACTTCCAGAAGGCCTACGAGTTGGAAACCGAAGCGAGGAAAATAGCGCCGGAGCTCGAGAAGATCGTGCCGTTGGATACAGCGGCATGACGATCGCTCTTTAAAAACTTCGCAGTTCCAAACCGGCTTGCGGTTCACTAATCTTGGCGATGCAACCTGCGCCGCGGTGAACCGATGTCCGACGCCCTGAAGACCTCTGGCATGACCCGGCTGAGGAATTATTTCCTGACCGGCTTCGTCGTCTGCGCGCCTCTGGCGATCACGGCCTATATCGCCTGGTCGCTGATCGGCTGGGTCGATTCCTGGGTGAAGCCCTACATCCCGGTGCGCTACAATCCCGACACCTATCTGCCGTTCCCGGTTCCGGGTTTCGGGCTGATCGTGGCGCTGGTGCTGATCACGCTGATCGGTTTCCTGACGGCCAACATCGTCGGCCGCGCCATCGTCAATTTCGGCGAGCGGCTGCTTGGCCGCATGCCGCTGGTGCGTGGCATCTACGGCTCGCTGAAGCAGATTTTCGAGACGGTGCTGTCCAACAAGGGCGACATGTTCCGCCAGGTCGGGCTGGTCGAATATCCGCGCAAAGGCGTCTGGTCGCTGGTCTTCGTCGCCAGCGAGAAGGAAACCGAGATCAACCAGAAGCTCGACCAGGAAGGCGATCCGCTGATCGCCGTGTTCATGCCTTGCACGCCCAATCCGACCACCGGCTTCCTGATGTATGTGCACAAATCCGAGATCGTGCTGCTCGACATGTCGATCGAGGACGGCGCCAAGCTGATCGTCTCGGCCGGCATGGTGGCGCCGGAGGTCAAGGCCAAGCTGGTGACGCTGAACGGCGAACCGATCGAAGGGGCTTTAGCCAACCCGGCGCTTGGCGCTCAGCCTGCGCGAAGCAGCCGCACCGCCTCGTCGCGCCCGAACAGGTAAAGCAACAAGCGCAGCGCTTCGCCGCGTTCCGATTGCAGTTCCGGGTCGCGCGACAGGATCAGCCGCGCGTCGTCGCGCGCCGCTTCCAACAGGTCGGCATGAAACTCGAGGCGCGCGACCTGAAAGCCGGGCGTACCTGATTGGCGTGTGCCCAGCAGCTCGCCTTCGCCGCGCAGCTTCAGGTCCTCCTCGGCGATCTTGAAGCCGTCCTCGGTCTCGCGCATCACCGAAAGCCGGCGTTTGGCCGTTTCGCCGAGCGGGTCCTTGTAAAGCAGCACGCAGGAGGACGGCTTGTCGCCGCGCCCGACGCGACCGCGCAACTGGTGCAACTGGGCAAGACCGAAGCGCTCGGCATGCTCGATGACCATGATGGTCGCATCCGGCACGTCGACGCCGACCTCGATGACGGTGGTGGCGATCAGGATGCGCGTTTCGCCCTGCTTGAAGGCGCGCATCGCCTCGTCTTTCTCCGCGCCTTTCATGCGGCCGTGCACGAGGCCGATCCGGTCGCCGAACAACGGTTTCAGCGAAGCGAAACGGTCCTCCGCCGACATCAGTTTTATTTCCTCGGATTCCTCGACGAGCGGGCAGATCCAGTAGATCTTCTGGCCGTCGGCGACCGCATCGCGCATGCGGCCGACCAGTTCGTCCAGCCGTTCCATGGGCAAGGTCACGGTGCGGATCGGCTGCCGGCCGGCCGGCTTCTCGGTCAGTTTCGAGACATCCATGTCGCCGAAGGCGGTCAGCACCAGCGTGCGCGGGATGGGCGTCGCCGTCATCACCAGCATGTCGGGCGCATCGCCCTTGGCGGTGATGGCGAGGCGCTGATGGACGCCGAAGCGGTGCTGCTCGTCGACGACGGCCAGCACAAGGTCGTGAAACGTCACGGTTTCCTGGAACAGCGCATGCGTGCCGACGACGATGTCGATCTCACCGCTGGCAAGGCCCTCGAGCGTCTCTGTGCGCTCACGCCCCTTCTCGCGCCCGGTCAGGATGGCAATGCGCAGGCCGACTTTCTCCGCCAGCGGCGCGATGGTCGCCAGATGCTGGCGCGCGAGAATCTCGGTCGGCGCCATCAGCGCCGCCTGGCCGCCGGCCTCGACCGCGCGCGCCATGGCGAGCAGCGCCACCACCGTCTTGCCGGAGCCGACATCGCCTTGCAGCAGACGCAGCATGCGTTCGGGATCGGCGAGGTCGGCGTTGATTTCGCCTAGCGCGAATTCCTGGCTGGGGGTGAGCTTGTAAGGTAGGGCGGCGCGCAGCTTCTCGACGATGCTGCCGTCGCCGGTGAGTGGCCGGCCCGACAGGCGCCGAATTCTGGCCCGCACCAGCGCCAGCGAAACCTGCCCAGCCAGCAGCTCGTCATAGGCAAGGCGTCGCCAGGCCGGGCCTTCGACGGCGACATCGATCGGATCGGCCGGATGGTGGACACGGGCAAGCGCGTCGCCGAAGGGCGCGAAAGTTTGACGGCGCATGAAGGCCTCGTCCTGCCATTCCGGCAATTCCGGCAGGCGCCCCAGCGCCTGGCCTATGGCGCGGCGCAGCACCTTGGACGACAGGCCGGCGGTCAGCGGGTATACCGGCTCGACGAGGGGCAGGTTTTCCGCCTCGCTGGCCAGCGCGATATGGTCGGGATGGACCATGCTCGGGCGGCCATTGAACCATTCCATCCGGCCGGAGACGACGACGCGCTCGCCTTCGGGCATCGCCTTTTCCAGATAGGCGGCATGGGCATGGAAGAAGGTCAGCGCGATCTCCCCGGTGTCGTCATGGGCATAGACCCGGTAAGGCACCGACCTGTTGCCGCGCGGCGGCGGCTGGTGCCGGTCGACCCGCACTTCGAGGGTGACGACCTGGCCCTCGGCCGACAGCGCGATGCCGGGCCGGTTGCGGCGGTCGATCACACTGTTGGGCAGCACGAACAGAAGGTCGGCCGCGCGCGCGGCGCGATCGCCGAGATCGGCCGGCACGACGCGCTCGATCAGCAAGCCGACTTTCGGGCCGACGCCGGCAAGCGAGGTGATCGGAACGAACAGGGGATCGAGGATGGTGGGACGCATCTTGTCAGCTTATGTCGCGACGGCGGCAGCGCAAAGGCTGACACCGCCCTCTATCCACGCTATATGCGCCGCTTTGGAGGGATGCGGCGCCATGACCGGAACACAGCGATCAAGCGAGGGGCTGGATGCCCGCCGCCGCAAGGTCCTGTTCCGCTCCTGGCATCGCGGCATGCGCGAGATGGACCTCGTCCTCGGTTCCTTCGCCGACGCCGAGATCGGCGCCTTGACCGACGATGAAATCGACCAATATGAGAGGCTTCTCGAAATCCCCGACACCGAATTCCTGCCGATGGTCACCGGCGAGAGCCCGATCCCGCCCGATATCGACTGCGCGGTGCTGCGCAAGATCCTGGCGTCGCGCCGGGCCATGACATTTTAAAAAAAGCATATCCATGAGCCTTATCCCCACAATAGGCCTGCCCAAGGGCCGCGCCGGCCAGTTTATCGTCGACGGCGTCGCCGACGGCTACGAAGCCTTCGCGCTGATACAGACGGCGCAGGAGATCGCGCCCGACAAGCCGGTGCTGTTCGTCGCGCGCGACGGCCAGCGCCTGCCGGCGATCATCGAGGCGCTCGCCTTTGCAGCGCCCGGCCTGCCGGTGCTGGAGCTGCCGGCCTGGGACTGCCTGCCTTACGACCGCGTCTCGCCCGGCGCCGATGCCGCCGCGCGGCGGCTCGACGCGCTTTCCGCCATGATCGCGCTGGCGAAGAAACCGCACCGCGCCGTGATCCTCACCACCGCCAATGCGTTGTTGCAGCGCATCCCGCCGGCCGAGTTGATCGAAGCGCAGACTTTCCACGCCAGGCCCGGCAACCAGATCGACATGAACGCGCTGATCGCGCGGCTGGAGACCTCCGGCTTCGAGCGCGTGCCCACGGTGCGCGGCCTCGGCGAATTCGCGGTGCGCGGCGGCATCCTCGACCTTTTCGCGCCGGGCTGGAGCGAGGCGCTGCGCCTCGACTTCTTCGGCGACACGCTGGAATCGATCCGCGTCTTCGACGTGGCCACCCAGCGCACCACCGGGCAGCGCAAGTCGATGTCGCTGCAGGCGATGAGCGAGGTGGCGCTGACGCCTGAGACGATCAGCCGCTTCCGCCGTTCGTATATCGAGGCTTTCGGCGCGCCGTCGCGCGACGATGCGCTCTATGCGGCGGTCAGCGAAGGCCGGCGCTTCGCCGGCATGGAGCATTGGCTGCCGTTCTTCTATGAGCGGCTGGAGACGGTGTTCGACTATCTGCCGGACGCGCCTGTCGTCTTCGACCATCTGGCGCATGAAGCGCTGGCCGAGCGGCACACGCTGATCCTCGACCACTACGAAGCGCGCCGCAAGCAGGCCGACAGCGCGTTGAAGGACGCCGTGCCCTACAAGCCCGTCGCGCCAGATCTGCTTTATCTCTCGCCGGACAATCTCAAGGCCTCGCTCGGTCCGCGCGAAGACATCGACTTCACCGTCTTCGACGCCCCCGATGTGGGAGCCAAGAAGGTTTTCCATGCCGGTTCGCGCCATGGTCGCAGTTTTGCCGAGGAACGCGCCGATCCAAATATCAATGTCTTCGACGTCGTCGTAAAACACATTGCGGACGAGCGCGCCGCGCGCCGGCGCGTCATCGTCGCCGGCTGGACGGAAGGCTCGCTCGACCGCCTCGGCCAGATCCTCGCCGAACATCACCTCGGCAACCTGAAGCCCGTCGCAACCCTTGCCGAGGTCGAAAAGCTCGAGCCGGGGCAGGCGGGTCTTGCCGTGCTACCGCTCGAATCCGGTTTCGAGACCGACCAGATGGTGGTCGTCGCCGAGCAGGACATCCTGGGCGACCGGCTGATCCGGCGTTCGAAGCGAAAGAAGAAGGCTTCCGATTTCATCGCCGAAGCCTCGTCGCTGTCGTCCGGCGACATCGTCGTCCACGCCGATCACGGCATTGGCCGTTTCATCGGGCTGCGCACCATCGAGGCGGTCGGCGCGCCGCATGACTGCCTCGAAATCCACTATGCCGGCGACGACCGGCTGTTCTTGCCGGTGGAGAATATCGAGCTCCTGTCGCGCTACGGCTCGGATTCTGCCGAAGCGACGCTCGACAAACTGGGCGGCGGCGCCTGGCAGGCGCGCAAGGCGCGGCTGAAGCGACGCCTGCTCGACATGGCGGGCCAACTGATCCGCATCGCCGCCGAGCGGCAGATGCGTTCGGCGCCAACGATGATTCCCGCGGAAGGGCTCTACGGAGAGTTCGCGGCGCGTTTCCCTTACGAGGAAACCGACGACCAGCAGACGGCGATCGATTCCGTCATGGACGATCTCGGCGCCGGCAAGCCGATGGACAGGCTGGTCTGCGGCGATGTCGGCTTCGGCAAGACGGAGGTGGCGCTGCGCGCCGCTTTCATCGCGGCGATGGAAGGGTTCCAGGTCGCGGTGGTGGTGCCGACGACCTTGCTATCACGCCAGCATTTCAAGACCTTCTCGCAGCGCTTCTCGGGCCTGCCGATCCGCATCGCGCAGGCCTCGCGCCTGGTCGGTTCCAAGGAACTGGCGGAGACCAAGAAGGGCATTGCCGAGGGCACCGTCGATATCGTCGTCGGCACGCACGCGCTGCTCGGCAGCTCGATCTCGTTCAAGCAACTCGGCCTTTTGATCATCGACGAGGAGCAGCATTTCGGCGTCAAGCACAAGGAGCGGCTGAAGGATCTGAAGTCCGACGTGCACGTGCTGACGCTGTCGGCGACGCCGATCCCGCGCACGCTGCAACTGGCGTTGACCGGCGTTCGCGAGCTATCGCTGATCGCGACGCCGCCGGTCGACCGCATGGCGGTGCGCACCTTCATCTCGCCCTTCGATCCGCTGGTCATCCGTGAGACGCTGCTGCGCGAGCGCTATCGCGGCGGCCAATCCTTCTACGTCGTGCCGCGCATCAGTGACCTTTCGGAAATCCATGATTTCCTTCGGGAATCCGTGCCGGAGCTGAAGGTGGCGGTGGCGCATGGCCAGATGCCGCCGGGCGAGCTCGACGACATCATGAACGCTTTCTACGATGGCCAATACGACGTGCTCCTGTCGACGACCATCGTCGAATCCGGGCTCGACATCCCGACGGCCAACACGCTGATCATCCATCGCGCCGACATGTTCGGCCTGGCGCAGCTCTACCAGCTGCGCGGCCGCGTCGGCCGCTCGAAGGTGCGCGCCTATGCGCTGTTCACGCTGCCGGCCAACCGCAAGCTGACCGATACGGCCGAGCGCCGGCTGAAGGTGCTGCAGTCGCTCGACACGCTGGGCGCCGGGTTCCAGCTCGCCAGCCACGACCTCGACATCCGTGGTGCCGGCAATCTGCTCGGGGAAGAGCAGTCCGGCCACATCAAGGAGGTCGGCTTCGAGCTCTACCAGCAGATGCTGGAAGAGGCGGTGGCAGAAGTAAAGGATACCGGCGAGGCGCAGGACGGCGGCTGGTCGCCGCAGATCGCGGTCGGCACCGCCGTGATGATCCCGGAAAGCTACGTGCCTGACCTGCAGCTCCGTATGGCGCTCTACCGGCGCCTCGGCGACCTCGAAAGCACCGAGGAGATCGACGGTTTCGGCGCCGAGCTGATCGACCGGTTCGGGCCGCTGCCGGAGGAGGTGACGCATCTGTTGAAGATCGTCTTCATCAAGGCGCTGTGCCGCAAGGCCAATGTCGAGAAGCTCGATGCCGGGCCCAAGGGCGTCGTCGTTCATTTCCGCAAGCGCGAATTCCCCAACCCGGTCGGGCTGGTGAAATTCATCGGCGAGCAGGGCTCGCTGGCCAAGATCAGGGCCGACCACAGCGTCGTCTTCATCCGCGACTGGCCGAACGCGGAGAAGCGGCTGGCAGGCTCGGCTGTTGTCATGACCCAACTGGCACGGTTGGTCGATAAAGCCGCCTAACGACGTCCACATCTGGATGTCGAGGAGCTCAGGGTATTCGCCACTGCTGAAAAACCCGGCTAGAATAGGTAATCGGCTTCGTGTAAGGAGCCGCGACCTCGTATCGAGGCTGGAAGGGCGGGCAAGCGCGTTCGCCGGTTGTTTTGACGCAATTCCGACGGAAATTTCATAGTTTTCCCTGGAGTTGCTCCGAAAGGGCGTTTGGGTGCAGCGATGACGAAATGGTCGCCGAATTCGTGGAGAGCAAAGCCGATCAAGCAGGTCCCGGCCTATCCGGACCTTGCCGCTCTGAAGGCCACGGAAGCACAGCTTGCCACCTTCCCGCCGCTGGTTTTTGCCGGCGAGGCGCGCAAGCTGAAGAAGCAACTGGCGGCGGTGGCCGCCGGTGAGGCCTTCCTGCTCCAGGGCGGCGATTGCGCCGAAAGCTTCGCCGAGCATGGCGCCGACAACATCCGCGACTTCTTCCGCGTCTTCCTGCAGATGTCGGTGGTGCTCACCTTCGCCGGCGCGCAGCCGGTGGTGAAGGTCGGCCGCGTCGCCGGCCAGTTCGCCAAGCCGCGCTCGTCCGACAACGAGACCAAGAACGGCGTGACGCTGCCGAGCTATCGCGGCGATATCATCAACGGCATCGAGTTCGACGCCAAGTCGCGCATCCCAGACCCCGCCCGGCAGGAAATGGCCTACCGCCAGTCGGCCGCGACGCTCAATCTTCTGCGCGCCTTCGCGCAGGGCGGCTATGCCAGCCTGGAGAATGTGCATCGCTGGATGCTGGGCTTTGTCGCCGACAGCCCGCAAGGCGAGAAATACGAATCGCTCGCCAACCGCATCACCGAGACGATGGAATTCATGCGTGCGGTGGGCATCACCTCGGAAACCAATTTCGCGCTGCGCGAGACGGATTTCTACACCAGCCACGAGGCGCTGCTGCTTGGCTATGAGGAGGCGCTGACGCGCGTCGATTCGACCTCCGGCGACTGGTACGCGACCTCGGGCCACATGATCTGGGTCGGCGACCGCACACGCCAGCCGGATCACGCGCATATCGAATATTGCCGCGGCATCAAGAATCCGCTCGGCCTGAAATGCGGGCCGTCGCTGACGCCGGACGGGCTGATCGAGTTGATCGACCTGCTCAATCCCGAGAACGAGCCCGGCCGCCTGACGCTGATCGCCCGCTTCGGCTCGGACAAGGTCGCCGAGCATCTTCCGAAGCTGGTGCGTGCGGTGAAGAAGGAAGGCCGCAGCGTCGTCTGGTCGTCGGATCCGATGCATGGCAACACGATCGAGGCGGCGGGCTACAAGACGCGGCCATTCGACCGCATCCTCAAGGAAGTACAGACCTTCTTCGAGGTGCACCGCGCCGAAGGCACGCATCCGGGCGGCATCCATGTGGAGATGACCGGCAAGAACGTCACAGAGTGCACGGGCGGCGCCCGGGCCATCACGGCAGAAGACCTGCAGGACCGCTACCACACTCATTGCGACCCGCGCCTCAACGCCGATCAGGCGATCGAGCTCGCCTTCCTGGTTTCGGACCTGCTCAAGAAGAGCCATCCGGTGCAGCACAAGCAGGCCGCCAACGCCTGAATGGGGGCTTGATATCCATCATTAGAGGCGCTGGCGGCGACGCCGGCGCCTTTTGACGTGGGCTGGCAATCATTCGGATCGCGGGTCATTCCGGATCGGGCGGCCCGGGCGGGTCGCCCGGGAAACTGGTTCGCCCGGGCGGAATGACGGCAAAGCTGATCTCCAAGGGCGGTGCTTTGAGCGACCAGTCGAATGGCATCGTCTTGACCGGCAGGCCAGCAATCCAGGCCTGCTGTTGCGGGGAGAGTTTCCAGCCGTGCGGCCATACAAACAGCATGCCCTGATCCCGCAGGCGCTGGTCCGTGATCCAGGGGGCGAGGCGCCTGTCGAGGTTCGTGAAGATGGAGGGCTGGTCCGCAGCTTCCAGCCCGGCAAGCTGAGCCACGCCGTCCTCGCCGCCGACAATACCCAATGGTCCCGGCACCGTCTCATGCCAGATCGCCTCGGCCGTCTGCGAGATTGATCGCGCCGGCCAGCAACTCGGCTGCAGGTGGCCGAGGACGTTGCAACCTGTCCAGCGGGTCGCCGCATAGGCGCTCGACACGCCGACCACGCAAAGCAGCGCCAGCACCGTCAGTCGGCGCAATTCCTTTTGTCCCAGTCGCTGGCCCAGAAGCGCAATCGCCAGGGCGCCGACGAGATTGTACATCGTCGCGCCCCAGGACTCGCCAGTGCCGGTAAACAGCGAGGCGACCATGATCAAGAGTGCCGGCCCCAGGCCCATCCATGCCAGGTAGACAACAGCGCGCCGCTCGGGAGCAGGGTAGGCCGGCGGGGGTTCGCGTCCAGGCCCGGGCTGCCGGCGCAACAGGCCGGAAATAGCGAGCACGACGGGAACGGCGGCAAGCCCGGCAAGCTGAACGCCGATATAGTAAAGCCGGGCGCGGTGGGCGATCACCCAGGCGTTGCGATGCGCGGCATAGGTGAACGGCAGGAAATCGAGGCGGACAAGCTCCACCGCCAACGGCGCCACGACGCCAAGAAAAACCGCGAGGCCGAGCCACGGCCATGGGGTGGCGAGCCGGCTTCGGGCACGCGCGTCGTATAAGATCCAGAGGCCGCCGAAGGCCAGCAGCAGAGCCGTCGAGAACTTGGCATAGAGCCCCAGGCCGGAAACGAGGCCGAGGGCGAGCCACCAGCCCGGTCGTCCGTCGCGCGCCGCGCGCCACAGCAACCATGAAATGCCGGCCCAGAACGGCATCTGCGCGTAGTCATGATTGAATTGCGGGGTCGGCCAGCCGAAGAAATAGATCGCGGGCATCAGCAGCACGGCGGCGAGCGCGCGGGTCGAGCCCATTATGTCGCGCGCAAGCAGATAGACCAGGACGAAGGTCGTCGAAACCATAAGCTGCGACAGCATATATTGCGGCCAGCGGAATGAGCCGGTCAGGAGATGGCTGATCTCGAGCAGCCAGCACGGCAGCTGGGGGTGCTTGTAGGTCAACAGCATCCATTCGCGACCCCACATGAAGCCTTCGACGACGTCGCGGGGCGGCCCAACGTTGACGAGCGCCGGCATGACGGTCCAGCAAGCGATCTGGATCAGGCACAAAAGCGCCAGCAATCGCCATGGGTGCCGGACCAGGCCGTTCCAGATCGAAGACAGATCGCCTTCAGCCGCGGCCGCGGCGGGCCAGACATGCACGGATTCGCTGGTTCTCGACATGCGGGCCTAAAATCACACCGGTGGATTGCTGAACAGTCCGATAGCAAAAGCTTACGAAAATGTATGCTGCCGCAACATTGTAAAACCAAGATTGCGATGGAACCCGTCGCTGGCGCTTTGGGCAGGACCGGCCGGCCGATCGTTGCCGGAGACGGCCCACGGCGCCGCGGTTCCAGCAATACAGGTGCCTCCATGCGCCATCAGCATGCCGTCATTCATCACCGTGGGCTCGATTTCTGGTCGGCGCGCGCAGCGGTTCTCGTCATCATCTGCCTGCAGCTTCTGGTCATCAACAACCTGTCCTTCGGTCCGCGCTGGCTTGCCCCGACGGTGGAGGCAGCGCTGCTCGTGCCCTTGTCGATCGCGACGGCCTGGACGCAAATGGCGACGCGCAAGGCAGTCGATCACGAGCATTGGTACGCGATCGGCCAATTGCGCCTCTACATCCGCCGCACGGCACTGGTGATGACCGGGGTCATCAGCATCATGAATTGCGGATCGCTGGTTCTCCTGGTGCGGGCGCTGCTGGAAGGCCATGCCGGCGCCGGCACGACGCTGCTCGTCGACGCGCTCAACATCTGGGTCACCAACGTGATCGTCTTCGCGCTGTGGTTCTGGAGCACCGACCGCGGCGGCCCGCCGACCTGCGGCCTGGTCAAGCGCGCGCAGGCAGACTTTCTATTCCCGCAAATGACGCTGCCCGATCGGGAGATCCAGGGCTGGCTGCCGGGCTTCGTCGACTATTTCTTCCTGGCTTTCACCAATGCCACGGCGTTCTCGCCGACCGACACCTTGCCGCTCACGCAGCGCGCCAAGCTCCTGATGATGGCCGAAGCGATGATCTCGCTGTTGACGATCGCGCTGGTGGCTGCGCGGGCGGTCAACATCCTGGCCTAAAACTGCATCGATATTCAGGTGAGGCCGGCCTGCAAATGGCGGCTTCCTGCGCTTCCGGTGCTCACGTACTTCAAGTACGCTCCGCTCCGGCCTTCGCCGGCCGAAGCCCTCATAAGCTCTCCGCCCTATGAAGGCTACGGCCGGCGTAGGCCGGTTCTCGAAACCCACCATTTTCGACTCGGCCTGACCTGAATCGCGATACAGTTTTCCGAACTCAGTGGCCGCGTTCCCAGCGCATTCCCGCCAGCCTTGGATCGGCAAAGGCGGTGCGTGAGAATTCCAGCCTCCTATCCGGGAATTCGCCGATCGCCTGGAGGCCGAAGGAGCCTATCCGGATGCGCCAGGTCTGCGGCTCCAGCGGTTTTGCCTTGGCAAAGCCCTTGCACGTCAACAGCGCGATGTTGGCGCCTTTGGGATCGCGCACCGAGCGATAGCGGATCGCCTGCAGCTCTGCCTCACGCGCGACGTCGGCGATCGCCTGGCAGGCGGTGTAGTCGGTGGCCTGCGTCCAGGCCTTCTCGTCGCGATCGAGCGGCGGCCGCGTCAGGTCGATCGCGCTTTCGCATCTGATCGCCGCCGCGAAGGCGGTGTATTCCGCAGCGTCGTTCGGCCATGGCGTCGCCGGTGATTCCGCGAAGAACAGCAAGCGGTAGAAAGCCATTTCCGCAACCGCCGTCAGCACCGTCTCGGCGGCATAATAGACGCCTTTCGTCTTGCCGGCGCGGCGGAAGCGCGAGCCGTACGGATAGACCGAGCCGTAACGAAAGGGCGTAGCCAGCAGGTAATGGAGATGGCGGCATTCCAGCGGGATCTGCGGCTTGGTGTCCTCGATAAGGTCCTCCAGCAACGCCTGCTCATCGAGCGTGTCGATGAGCTTGAGGGTGGAGACACGGTGCTGCGCCTCGACCATGCGCCAGTACTTGCCTTCGAGCCTGACGGCCTCAGACGAGAGCGCGTCGGGAGTCCAGGTAGGCAATGACATCGACAAGTCCGGCAATCGTCAGGATTTTCTCGATCGGCGTGCCGTCGAGCGTGGTGTTGGGGTTCTTCAGCCACGCCCGGGCAACGGTCTCGTCGCCGCCGACGATGGCGTCGAGCGAGCGGAACAGGCGAACGAACAGCACCGCCAGTTCGAACGGCTTGGTGCCGCGTTCAAGCAGGAATTCCTGCTTGCGCATGCGCGAGACCGTCGCCTCCGACACGCCGATGACCAAAGCGAGGGTCCTGGCGGTGATGTCGAGCAGGTCGGCCGCGCGCAGCGTGGCCTTGGTGATGACGGCGTTTTCGGCCGCCGTCGCGGCCGCGACTGGACGTTGCATAAGCGCACCCTTTCATTTCTGTGGAAAATATAGTCCACAAAAATTCTTCTGGAAAGGGGCGTGTCAGTCTTTCTTGTAAAGCAGCCAGCCCTTGGCGGGGCGCCCCGCCGTCGTCGAATGCCTGGTGACCCGGTTGCGGCCGCCGACCTTGGAGCGATAAAGCGCGCGGTCCGCCTTGGTGTAGAGGTCTTCGGGGTTTTCCGCCTCCGAAGCCATGCAGATACCCAGCGATACGGTAACGGTGCCGTAGTTGATGCCACTCTGGCTGCTGGCGAACGGGGTCTGCTCGATCAGCGCGCGGATGCGCTCGGCGATCTCGTAAGTGGCATCCTCGCTGGCGCCCTCGACGATAAGCGCAAACTCCTCGCCGCCGGTGCGCGCGACAAACATGTCGGAACGCACGCTGGACTGGAAGATCTCTGCGATGATCTGCAGGATCCTGTCGCCGACCGGGTGGCCGTAGCGATCGTTTATGTCCTTGAAATGGTCGATATCGGCAAGGATCAAGGCGTTGAACAGGATACCGCGATTGCTGTTGTAGATCCGGGTGATCTCCTTGTCGAAGGCGCGGCGGTTCCACAACTGCGTGAGCGGGTCGGTGTCGGCGAGCCGCTTGTACTCCTCGAGCTTCGACTTGACGCTTTCAAGCTCGGCCGTCTTTTCGCTGAGCGTGCTGGCGATCTGGCGGCCGTGGTCGATCGTCGAGCTGGTGGCGGCCGACATGGCGCCGGCGATCTTCTGCAGGAGCTCCTGCGAGAGCAGGCTGCGATTGCTGAGGCCGATCGAGGTCTCGTCGAGGATGCGGCCGTATTTCTCGATATGCGAGTGCTCGCTGCGTAGCAGCGTGGCGATATCCTCAAGCTCCTTGGCGATCATCTCGCGGGCGTGCTCGACAATGGCGGGGCCGTGGTGTTGCGGAAAGAAGGCCTGCCCGATGCGGTCGAGGTCCTCCTGGGTCGGGCGGTTGCTCAACGAGACGACGGCAAGGCTGAGTTCGTGATTGCTGCCGCTGAGCGCCTCGTAGAAGATTTCATAGTTGCGCGGCAGGCCGAGCACGCCGAGCTGTCGCATCGTCGCCACTACCGTGCTGGCGATGTCGGTATTCCTGTCGGTCGGAATGGCTGCCGGCTGCATGTTGTGTTCACTACCCCTTCAGTGCGACCGGAGACCTGCCACCGCCGGGAGTCGCTCGCGCGGGGATTGGAATCAGAAATGCGGATGCAACGGCGCGTCCCCAACACGACCATCGCTTGTGGGAATCATAAATGCAGTCCCGCTAAAGTTTCCTTAATAGCCCGCATTTCCTCATTGTCCTTGCTACCACAGGGTGCAAGGCGGTGCAGGGCGCGGCTTCTGAAACGCGTCGCCTCGGTGTCGCATTTGCCGGTGCCCGGCCATCTCAAAACTGAAATTCTATTCCGCAATGAACGGGGCGGAAGATGTCGACGGAGGCCGGAATGGACGACAACCACAGCGGATCGTGCCTGTGCGGGGCGGTGCGGTTCAGGACGAGCGGGCCGCTACGCGGCGTCGTCTACTGCCACTGCTCGCAGTGCCGCCGGCAAACCGGCCATTTCGTCGCGGCAACCGCCTCCAAGGACGTCGATATCGTCATAGAAGGCACCGACGCGCTCAACTGGTACGGCGCGTCCGACATAGCGAAACGCGGCTTTTGCCGCACCTGCGGTTCGCTGCTGTTCTGGAAGCACAATGAACTGGACACGATCTCGATCATGGCCGGCTCCTTCGAGAGGCCGAGCGGTCTGTCCGCGGAAAGCCACATCTTCGTCGGCGACAAGGGCGATTACTATTCGATCGAGGACGGGTTGCCGCAGTTCGAGAAATCGACACCGTCGATAAAGGTCGCGGACGGATGAATTTTGCGGCGGCGGCCTTATTCCCTTGATCCCGCCATTGCGATATCCCCAGCCGGTGACTCGCAAAGGGGCAGAGGCATGCAGCGGCTGATCGATGCGTTCATCAATTCAGTGCGGGCCTTCCGCAAGTTGGCCGCCCACGAAAAGGCGTTCCAGCAGGAATTGCTGTTGCTTGCTCTTGCCTTGCCGGCTGGCTGGTTCATCTCGGTCTCCTGGCGCGGCTATGCCCTGCTGATCGGCGCGGTGCTGCTCCTGATCATGGTCGAAGTGCTCAACACCGGCATCGAGGCCGCCTGCGACGCGATCTCGCGCGAATTCCACATCGAGATCCAACTCGCCAAGGATTGCGGCTCGCTGGCGGTGCTTATCTCGATCGTGATCGCCGGCGGCGTCTGGGGCATCGCCCTCATCGAACGCCTTATCGGCGCGCCGATCTGATCCTGGAGCAATTCCAGGAAAAATGTGAGCGGTTGGGTCCGGCGCCTTCGCCGTAACCTTCCGTCGGTAATTGCGTAAAAACAAAGGGTTAGAGTGGTTCGCCGTTTCCGTGAAACGGTGAAACGCTCTAGCGGGTCAGGGTCGCGCCCGGTCTTCCTTGGCGCGTTCGCGGCTGGCAAAGTGATGGCCGACCAGCCAGGCAACAATCGCCACGACCGCGCCGACGCCAAGGGCGATGAGCAGGCGCTCATGCCGGGCGAACGCCTGGCCCACCATCTGCTCCGCGCCCAGGCCGAAGACATAGCCGATGCCGCTGAACAGGGCCGCCCAGACCGCGGAAGAGATGGCATTCAGGACGACGAAACGGGGCACTGGCACCGTCGACAGGCCGGCGGCGACACCGCCGACCAGGCGCATGCCGTAGATATAGCGGTTGGTCAGCACGAAAATGTTGGGATGCGTGTTGAGCAGGCGATAGGCGCGGCTGAAGCCCGGACGCCTGCGCAGCCTTCTCACATAGCGATGCTCGGCGAAGCTGCGCCCCAGGGTGAAGAAGAACGTGTCGCCGGCGAAGGCGCCGACAAAGGCGGCGAGGAAAGTCTGCCACAGCACGAAGACATGCTGATGAGCGAAGAAGCCGCCCAGGATCGCGGCGCTTTCGCCTTCGGCCCCGCAGCCCAGAAAGACCGCGATCAGCCCATATTGCTCGATGAGATGGTGGATGGTCTCGTTCATTCTGTTACGGGCCGCGCCGACAGCTTCTCGTCGATGCGCCTGATCTGCTCGGCCATGCGCAGGATTTCATCCCGCATGCCGATGATCTCGCTGTGGCGCAACTCGTCGAGCTTCTCATGCAGGGCCATGATCTCGATCTCGGCCTTCAAATTGACCTCGTAGTCATGGGCAGCGTCGATGCGGTCGCGTTCGGTCTGGCGGTTCTGCGACATCATGATCACGGGCGCCTGCAGCGCGGCGACCATCGAAAGCACCAGGTTGAGGAAGATGAAAGGGTAGGGGTCGAAGGCGTCGCGCGTGAGCAGCCAGGCATTGCCGGCGGTCCAAACAACCAAAAAGGCCAGGAAGGCGAGGATGAAAGACCAGGAACCGCCGACCCTGGCAATGCTGTCGGCGATGCGGTCGCCATAGGTCTCGTGGAAGGCCACGGCCTTGTTGGTATCTCGCGTGATGGTGGTGCGCTCGAGCGTCGACTGGAGCACGCGGCTCTCGAGCGGACCGAAACCTTCCGGCTTTCGCTTGAGCAAACGGTTCGCCATGTCCTCGACGATCTTGTTCATCTGTCTTCTCCTTCGGCCGGGCATCGATAGAGGTAGAGGCTGCCGGGCCTGACGTGAAGTGATAGATTGCGGCGAACAGGCGAGGACAACGATGCTCGATTTCCAGAAAATCCACGCACGGGCGGCAAAGCGCAAGGGCGGGGAGGCCGTGCTGTCACCGTTGCTTGGCCCGGCGCCCGACAATAAGGCAGTGGCGAAGATTCCCGACGACCGCATTCTCTCCACCATGGCCGAGCGGATTTTCGCCGCCGGCTTCGTGTGGCGGGTCATCGAACAGAAATGGCCGGGTTTCGAGGAAGCGTTCCTCGGCTTCGAGCCGAAGCGGCTCCTGTTCCAGCCGGACGACTTCTGGCACGAACTGGCATCCGATAGCCGGATCGTGCGCAACCCGCAGAAGATCAAATCGGTGCGCGACAATGCCGCCTTCGTCGATCGCGTCTCGAAGGAGCATGGCAGCTTCGGCAAATTCATTGCCGGGTGGCCGGCGGACGATCAGGTCGGCCTGACCGCCTATCTCGCCAAGCATGGCAGCCGGCTCGGCGGCAACACCGGCCAGTATTTCCTGCGCTGGCTGGAATGGGACACGTTCGTGATCTCCACCGACATGGCGGCGGCGTTGCGAGACGCCGGCCTCGATATCGCCGAAAACCCGACCTCGAAACGCGACCTCGACAGGATCCAGGCGCAGATCAACCGATGGTCGGCCGAGACCGGACTGCCGCGCCGCCACATCTCGCGCATCCTGGCGATGTCGATCGGCGAGAACCGTTCGGCAGAGGCGTTGCGCGAGTATATGGGCGACTAGGCCTGCCACAATCGATCGATCAGGGACATAATCGGCTTTGCCGATTAGTCCTATTTGGTACAAGCAATCGCCATTGCGGGGCGATTTCAGCCACGCTAAATCCGTTGCATGACCAAGACCGCTCCCGACATCCTGCGCATCGCCGTTGCCCAGCTCAACCCGACCGTCGGCGACGTCGCCGGCAATCTGGCGAAAGCCCGCGAGGCGAGGGCGGACGCGGCGCGGCAGGGCGCCGATCTGGTGCTCTACACCGAGCTCTTTCTCGCCGGTTATCCGCCGGAAGACCTGGTGCTGAAGCCTTCCTTCCTGATGGCTTGCGAGAAGGCGGCGCAGGATTTCGCCAAGGATACGGCCGACGGTGGCCCAGGCGTGATCATCGGCACGCCGCTGAAGCGCAAGACCGGTACGCATAACTCCATCGTCTTCGCCGACGGCGGCAAGATCATCGCCGAGCGCTACAAGCTCGATCTGCCGAATTATGGCGAGTTCGACGAGAAGCGCGTGTTCCAGGCCGGACCGGAACTGCAGGGCCCGGTCAATTTCCGCGGCGTGCGCATCGGCGTTCCGATCTGCGAGGACATCTGGGGCGACATCGCCGTCTGCGAGACGCTGGCCGAAAGCGGCGCCGAGATCCTGCTGGTGCCGAACGGCTCGCCCTACTATCGCGCCAAGATCGACGTCCGCCACCAGGTCGTGATCCGCCAAGTCATCGAAACCGGGCTGCCGATGATCTACGCCAACCAGCTCGGCGGCCAGGACGAGCTGATCTTCGACGGCGCCTCGTTCGCCATCGGGGCCGACAAGACGCTGGCTTTCCAGATGAGCCAGTTCGAGGACGCGGTCGACGTCACCACCTGGAAAAGAAAGGGGGAGACCTGGGTCTGCTCGGAAGGCCCGATGTCGAAGATCCCGGAGCGCGAAGAGGCGGACTACCGGGCCTGCATGCTCGGCCTGCGCGACTACGTCAACAAGAACGGTTTCAAGAACGTCGTGCTCGGCCTTTCCGGCGGCATCGACTCGGCGATCTGCGCGGCCTTGGCCGTCGACGCGCTGGGCGAAGAGCGGTTGCGGACCGTCATGATGCCCTACCGCTATACGTCGAAGGATTCGCTGAAGGACGCCGAGGACTGCGCCAGGGCGCTCGGCTGCCGTTACGACATCGTGCCGATCTCCGAGCCGGTCGAAGGCTTCAAGCATGCGCTGACCCAGCTCTTCGAAGGCACCCAGGAAGGCATCACCGAGGAGAACCTGCAGAGCCGCGCACGCGGCACGATCCTGATGGCGATCTCGAACAAGTTCGGCTCGATGGTGGTCACCACCGGCAACAAGAGCGAGATGTCGGTCGGCTATGCCACGCTTTACGGCGACATGAATGGCGGCTTCAATCCGATCAAGGACCTCTACAAGATGCAGGTCTATGCGCTGTCGCGCTGGCGCAATTCGCATGTGCCGCCGGGCGCGCTCGGACCGTCCGGCGAGGTCATCCCGAAGAACATCATCGACAAGGCTCCGTCGGCGGAGCTGCGCGAGAACCAGACCGATCAGGATTCGCTGCCGCCCTATCCGGCGCTGGACGACATTCTCGAATGCCTGGTGGAGAACGAGATGAGCGTCGACGACATCGTCGCGCGCGGCCACGACCGGGCGACGGTGACACGCGTCGAGCACTTGCTCTACATCGCCGAATACAAGCGCCGCCAGGCGGCGCCCGGCGTGAAGATCACGCGGAAAAATTTCGGCCGCGACCGCCGCTATCCGATCACCAACCGGTTCCGGGATCGTGGCTAGTCCTCGACCTTGAGATTGCTGCAGTGCCGAGCATGCAGGATATTGAAATCAGTTTCGACCTGTCGCGGATGGATTTCCGGGCGACCTCCGACCAACTCATGCAAAGCTATTGGGGAGCGTCACGAAACGACGATGCCAACCATCGCGCCTTCGACAATTCGCTTTGCGTCGGCGCCTATCTCGACGGCAGGCAGGTCGGCTTCGCCCGCGCGATCACCGACTATACGGTATTTGCCTATGTCGCCGATGTCATCATCTGGCCCGAACATCGCGGGCGGGGAATCGGCAAGCGGCTCGTCCAGGCGTTGATCGATCACCCGGAGGTCGCGTCGGTGGCGCATTGGAGCCTGTCGACCGACGACGCCCATAGCCTCTACGAGAAGTTCGGCTTCAAGGCGTCGACCGATGGGCACTACATGCGCTTGGAGCGCAAGCCGGCAGTCTGACCTGGGACGCGAGGGCAACGCCGTTGTTGCAAATTCGTCTCAGTGCTTGGACCAGATGTCGTTTTGGCGATAGGCCGGCTTGGCGATCGGCTGATGCCTCCCTATAAGGGCTTCTCCGCGATTCCCTTCCGGGAGGACCGTATGGCAGGATTTGACATCGTTATGCGAGGCCGCGAAGCCTAGGTCGGCGCCGGCGCTCTGAGTTTCTCGGAGAGCCAGACGCAGGACAGGCATTTGCCGCTGCCGGTCGCCTCAGGGCAGGCGGCCTACCATACTGAACCTCCCGTTCTCTGGAGCGCCGCAGGCGCGGACGCGGGTTTCCAATTTGATTTTACCGGGACCGGGCTCGTTTGCGCCCGGATGACATCATGGCTCGTTTCAAGATCGACCTGCGCGCGAGCGCCTTTCGCAGCGTGCTTGGCTTTACATTCGGCCACTGGCGCCACCAGCCGTGGCGGCTTTCGCTCATCATGGGCGCCTTCCTGCTGTCGACGCTAGCCGACGTGCTGACACCTTTTTACTCTGGCCGCCTCGTCGATGCGGTCGCCAGCGGCGCCGGAACCCATGAGGTTGCCTGGAACGCGGCAATGACGGCGTTCTCGATGCTGATGGCGTTGGCGCTAGCCGGGATCGTGCTGCGCAATGTCGCCTTCCTGTGGATCGTCGAGCTGACGCTCAAGATGATGTCGGACATCGCCGCCGATGCCTTCCATCGGGTGCAGCGTTTCTCGACGGCCTGGCACGCCAACAGCTTCGCCGGATCGACGGTGCGCAAGATAACGCGCGGCATGTGGGCGCTGGACCTGCTCAACGACACGATCCTGATCGCGCTTTTGCCGTCGGTCGTCATGCTTGTCGGATCGACGCTGCTGCTCGGCTGGTTCTGGCCGCTGATGGGGGCCGTCGTGGCCGCCGGCTCGGTGCTGTTCATCGCTGTCACGGCGATGCTGTCGCTCGGCTATGTCGCGCCCGCCGCGCGGCTCGCCAACAGCTGGGACACGCGCCTCGGAGGCTCGCTGGCCGACGCGGTGAGCTGCAACGCCGTCGTCAAAGGCTTCGGCGCGGAGGCTCGCGAGGAAGCGCGGCTGGCGCGCGTCGTCGCTAAATGGCGCCTGCGCACTGGCCGCACCTGGATGCGCGGCACCGCCAACGGCACCACGCAAGGGGCGCTGCTGCTCCTGATGCGCGCGGCGGTGATCGGTCTTGCCCTCATGTTGTGGGCCTGGGGCCAGGCGAGCGCCGGCGACGTCGCCTTCGTGCTGACCTCGTTCTTCGTGCTGCAGGGCTATCTGCGCGACATCGGCACGCATATCCGCAACCTGCAGCGCTCGATCAACGACATGGAGGAACTGGTCGACTTCCAGTCCGAGCCGCTCGGCATCGAGGACCGGCCCGGCGCCCAGCCGATCCGGATCACCGATGGACACATCGCCTTCGACAAGGTGACGTTCCACTACGGCAATCACCTTCTGCCGCTCTACCGCGATTTCTCCGTCGATATCGAGGCCGGCGAGCGCATTGGACTGGTCGGGCATTCGGGCTCGGGCAAAACGACTTTCGTCAAGCTGATCCAGCGGCTCTATGACGTGAACGCCGGGCGGATCCTGATCGACGGGCAGGACATCGCGCAGGTCGAGCAGGCCTCGCTGCGTGGCCAGATCGCCATCGTCCAGCAGGAGCCGATCCTGTTCCACCGCTCGCTTGCCGAGAACATCGCCTATGCCAGGCCCGGCGCCAGCCAGGCCGAGATCGAGCACGCGGCCAAGCTTGCCAGCGCGCATGACTTCATCACCAGCCTGCCCAAGGGCTATGGAACCCTGGTCGGCGAGCGTGGCGTGAAACTGTCGGGCGGCGAGCGCCAGCGCGTGGCGATCGCCCGCGCCTTCCTGGCCGACGCGCGCATTCTGATCCTGGATGAGGCAACCTCGAGCCTCGATTCGGAATCGGAAGTGCTGATCCAGAAGGCGATGGAGCGGCTGATGGTCGGGCGCACGACCCTTGTCATTGCGCACCGGCTCTCGACGGTGCGGGCGCTCGACCGGCTGCTGGTCTTCGATCGCGGGCGTATCGCCGAGGAGGGTTCGCATGACGAGCTGATCCGGCTGAACGGCGGCATCTACCGGCGGCTGTTCGAGCGTCAGGCGCTCGAGTTGACCAAGGGCCTCGTTGCCTGAGGAAAGGATGGCGCCCGGCTCCGGCCGGGCGCAGTCAGGGCATGGTCTTCGGAGCGACCCAGGCCTGCCATTTCGACGTTTGCAACCGCCTTCGCGTTATGCGGATAGGTCTGCGTAATCTGCTATTCAATTTTCTTTCTATACATTGAATATTTTAGTATTTGTTCTAGTAAATTTGATCGTCGCCCACTTTTTGAAGCAACGTTCGTTGTATATTTACAGAAAAGCAAATCGGATATGGTAGGCGATGGCCTCCAGGATTTCTCGTTTCTGTAGGAATGCCGGTTGAACGGAGATTTTCGTTGGGACGCATGACCGGCCCGGGAAAGATGGCTGCGCCGTCGTCGCTGGAAACCCAGCATGGCTCGGTTCGGCCTCTAGCCATCGAGGACCTCGAGCACGTCGCCGCGCTCTTCCTGAGGAAGTTTCGCCATCGTCGCCACCAGCGCGATCGCGCGATCGCGCAGACGGCGGACTATATGAGGAAGCTCTACCTTGACGGGGATGAGAGCAAGGCTCTTGTCCAGATCAACCCGCAGGGCCGCCTGGGTGGCTTCATGGGCGTTCTGAAAGCCCGCTACGAACTCAACGGAACGGCATTGAACGCGGCCATCATCGGTCCCTTCATGACCGATTCCAGCACCGATCACGGTTGGGCCGGGCCGCAATTGCTGCGCACCCTGCATCAAGGCGAATTTGATCTCTACCTGACCGATTCCGCCAACCGGACATCCTTGGCCTTCGCGCGTCCGATGAAGTATCAGCTCCTGCCGGTGCACTGCCTGGAATGGACCTGTGTTTTCCGACCCGGCGCCATGGCCGCCGCCATGCTGCGCCGCAAATGGCCGGGGCTGCCTCGCCTGGCTCTCGACCCTGGCGCGAAAGCCTTTGACGCTCTTGCAAGAAAAAGGTTCGAGCCATCGTCCCAGCATTCATTCCAACGGATCCACCGCGAGCCGATCGACGCGGCCCGATTTGCGCAGCAACTGCCTGTCCTCATGGCCGATTACTCGCTGCGGCCGAGTTGGCGGGACGGCGAGTTGCCGCGGCTGCTCGCGCTGGCGGCCGAGAAGCGGGCCGACGGTCCACTTCGATTCGGCGGAACTTACGACGAAACGGGCAAGATGCTGGGCTGCTATGCCTTTTATGGCCAAGCCGGCGGCATAGCGAACCTGCTGCAGATCCAGGCGTCTGGATCCCTCTGGGGCGCGACGCTGGACGCCCTCATCGCGGCGGCGCGGGATATGGGTTGTGCAGGCATTACCGGGCAGACCCAGAGCAGGGTCATGCCGCAACTCTTCAACTACAACGGTCTCTTCTTCCGCTATACCGGGGGCACGATGGTGCGTTCACGCATCGCCGAGGTCAGGGAAGCGGTCCGCGCGGGCGACATCTTCATCGGCGGGTTGATGGGCGATCGCTGGACCCGGCTCAGTTCCGACGATTTCGGCCGCGTCTGACCACTTGCAATGACGCGATTGCGGGCGAGAGGGCCGCCGAGCCCTAGTCCAAGCACAGGGATTTTGACCGGCCGGCTCTGTTTGCGTCGGCAGGCGGCATGCCTTTGGAGATTGGCCGGAACGCCCATCGCGATCGTCATTCTAGGGCGGAGCAGGAGCGAAGCTCCGTCGCGAAGACCCTAGAATCCATGCCGTTACCTTCGCCAAGGCGTGCAACGGAGCAAAATTCTGGACCGTGGCGGCGCTTCCAAGTCACGGCATGGATTCTATGGTCTGCGCCGCCATAGAATGACGAGGTTGGGGCGGCTTCAACCAATCCCTGGCGTTTGCGCTGTTTTCACGGAAATGAACGAAAAATCTTGCACCAGGACAAACGGCGACCTTTCAAAATCCCTGTGTAGGGAACCTAGCCGCTCAGCACTTTTCCCGAAATTCCTTTGAATCAGGCGAATTTGTGCGGCGCGGCGCAGAAGTCGGCAATGATCTGGCAAAGATCGGGTTCGTTGACCATCCGGACGGCTTCGTTCGGGCCAACCCATTTGCGCGTTCGTGCGCGCTTTTCCTTCCAGCGATCGGCGACGCGGTCGACATGCAGCGGAAAGACCAAGACTTCGCAAGGCACTTCCTCGCCGGAGGCGAGGACCTTGGCATAGAAGTAACGGCCGGCTTCAAGATGCGAGACGGAGCCGCGCAACCCGGCTTCCTCGCCTGCTTCGCGGGCGGCCGCTTCGGAAAGCGGTTCCCTGGCTTCCGGCCACCCTTTGGGCAGCACCCAGCGCCCGGTGTCGCGGCTGGTGATCAGCATGATCTCGACGCCGTTCTCGACCTCGCGCCAAGGCAAGGCGGCAACCTGGAGGCGACAAGGCGCAACGCCGAAGAGCCGCCGGACTCTTTCGGCCATCTGGTTGTGCGTCGTCGGCCTCGTCAACATGGTAAGAAGCTGCCCCAGCTCCAGAATCGTTTGCCACCTTACGAATCTTACGGCGAATTATGGGCTTTAAAAGTAAAAAACTTCACTCTGCCGGAAAACTCCACCAGAAAAAGTCAATCTCGCAAGTAGTCGTGCCCGTCAGGTGGGTCGCGCGACGCAGGTTTAAGCCAGATTCTCTGGAAGATATGACGGCCGTTCAGCCGGCGTGATCGTCCGCGATCGGCTTCTGGTAAGTGAAGCCCATGTCCCAGGGAAAGTATATCCAGGTGTCCTGGCTGACCTCGGTGACGAACGTATCGACCAGCGGGCGGCCCTTTGGCTTGGCATAGACCGTCGCGAAGTGCGCCTTCGGCATCATGGCGCGCACAATGCCCGCCGTCTTGCCGGTGTCGGTCAGATCGTCGATGATCAGCACGCCGGCTCCATCATCGGCAAGCAGTGGAGGCGAAATCTCCTTCAGGACCTGCAACTGACCCTGGCTGGTGTAGTCATGGTAGGAGGCGACGCAAACCGTCTCGATGACGCGGATGCCAAGCTCGCGCGCGATGATGGCGGCAGGCACCAGGCCGCCGCGCGTGATGCAGACGATCGCTTTCCATTGTCCCTTGTTGGCCCCGGACAGCCGCCAGGAAAGCGCGCGGGCGTCGCGGTGGAACTGGTCCCAGGAGACGGGAAAGGCTTTTTCGGGAAGGGACATGGTTCGGGCACTCCGCAAAGCGCGCCGTCGGCGCGCAGAAAACACTGGAATGCAGGCGGAATTAGCCGGAAAGCGCCAGGCTTGGCAAGGGCAGGGACCGGCGATGGCTGTGGACTCAAAATGAATCAGCGCGACAGGAAAGCCGCCACGTTCGTGCTGCGCAGCACCGTACGGGTGACGCCGCCAAACAGAAGCTGGCGCAGCCAGGAGTGGCTGTAGGCGCCGAGCACCAGAAGATCGGCGCCGGATTCGACGATCCTGGCCTGAATCATGTCGTCGACCGAAGCGCCGCCGGATTTCTGCACGCAGACGCTGACATTGGCGCCGTGGCGGGACAGCGCCGCGGCGATCTCGGCGCCGGCGGCTTCCGGAGATTCATCCAGCGCCTCGGGCGGATCGATGACGAGAATGTCCGTCTTGTCGGCCTCGGCGATGAAGGGCAGGGCATCGAAGGCGGCGCGCGCCGCTTCCTTGCTGCCGTTCCAGGCAAGCAGCACACGTCTGAAGGTGGTGACCAGCGGTCCGCCATGCGGCACGACCAGCACCGGCCGCCCGGCATCGTAGACCAGCGTGTCGACATCGGCGCTCGGGTCGCCGCCGGTGTCACGCTGCGCGGCGATGATCAGATCGGCGGCGCGCACGCTCGATATGCCGGTCAGCGCGCTGTCGCCGGAGAAGCTCTCCAGGCTTCGCCATTCGAAGGACAGGCCGGATTCCTCGATCCGCTGCAGGAAATAGGCCTGCAATTTGTCGGCGCGTTCCTTGTTCATCTCGGCCGAGACCTGCAGGAATTCGGTATCCGGGAAGCCGGTTGCCGACGTGTAGGGCACGGGAAGCGCCTCGGCATGGATGCCGACGAGATGGCTCTCGAACCTGTCGGCAAGCGGAAGGGCGCAATCGAGCACGCGCTCGGCGTCCTGTTCGTTCTGCAAGATGGCGACGATTGTCTTGAAGCGCATGACCGGTCCCTCAATTGTTGCCCCGCGCAGCCGCGCGGCAAAAGGAACGTCTCAGCGCGTTGACTGGTTCCGGCCGAACGCCGGTCAGCCCGCCTTGACGAACCCCGCCACCATCGCCTCGACGTCCTTGCGGGCGGCCTCGAGGGCTTCCTCGCTGCGGGCTCGCACGACGAGCTCGGTCCAGAACTTGCCGTCGCCATATTTGGGGTACGAGCCGATGATGGTGTCGGGATGCGCTTTCTGGATATCGGCCAGCGGCCCGCCGATCAGGCCTTCGCCGAACGGGCAATGCACGGTGGCCGACAGCATTTTGGTGCCGGCCTTGAGCGTCGGCACGACATTGTCGAGCATAGCCTGAAAGATCGACGGCACGCCGGCCATCACATGGACGTTGCCGATGCGGAAGCCCGGCGCGACGGAGACGGGATTGTCGATGAGGTCGGCGCCGCGCGGCATGCGCGCCATGCGCTTGCGCGCTTCGGTGAATTCGATGCCGCGCCCGGCATAGCTTGCTTCGAGCAGCGCGTAGGCCTTGGCGTCGTATTCGCAAGGCACGCCGAAGGCCTTGGCGATGGAGTCGGCGGTGATATCGTCATGCGTGGGGCCGATGCCGCCGGTGGTGAAGACGTAGGTATAGCGGGCGCGCACGGCATTCACCGCCACGACGATCTCGTCCTCCTCGTCGGGGACGATGCGCACTTCCTTCAGGTCTATGCCGATCGCCGTCATGATGTCGGCGAGGTGGCCGATATTCTTGTCCTTGGTGCGGCCGGAGAGGATCTCGTCGCCGATGACGAGCATGGCGGCGGTGACGATTTCAGGCATGAGGGGCTCCGGCGCAAAAGGTCGCCTGAGATAACGCGGCCGGCGGCCGGCCGCAATGCGAAAGCCGGATAGCCGCTTGTGGCGGCGGCCGTTGCGGATATGGTGCGGCGGTCGGCCTGAGGTGAAAGCATGCTGATATCGGTTGTCTCGTGGCTGCTTGCCGGCTTGCTCGGTGCGGTGGCCATTGTCGTGCTTGCCCTGATGATTGCGACCTGGCGCATCGCGGCAAAGGCCGAAAGACTGGTGCCGGCTTGCGGGAAATTCGTCGAGATAGACGGCAACCGCATCCACTATGTGGAAGAGGGCGACGGCAGGCCGATCGTCTTCGTGCACGGGCTCGGCGCCCAGATCCACCATTTCCGCCACACGCTGTTCGGGCGCTTTGGCGCCGGCTACCGGCTGATCGCGCTCGACCGGCCGGGCTCGGGCTATTCGGTTCGGGCAAGCGGCGCCACCGGACGGCTGCCCGAACAGGCGGATGTCGTGCGGCGCTTCATCGAGGAATTGCGCCTGGAGCGGCCCTTGGTTGTCGGCCATTCGCTCGGCGGGGCCATCGCGCTCGCGCTGGCGACCGGGCATCCGACAGCGATTTCCGGTATTGCGCTGGTTTCGCCGCTGACGCATCTGGAAGCGACGGGGCGTCAGGGATTTGACCTGCTCTATGTTCCGTCACGGCTGCTGTGCCGTGTCCTGGCCCATACGGTGGCGATACCGCTCAGCCTTCGTTACGCGCAGCCGACGCTGCGTTTCATTTTCGCGCCGCAAGCGGTTCCGGCGGATTACATGATCAGCGGCGGCGGCTGGCTCGGGTTGCGTCCGTCCCACTATTTCGCCACGTCCACCGATGTCGTGGCCGTCGAACGGGACCTTGGCCAAATCGAAAAGCGTTACCGCGAAATAACGATGCCGGCAGGCATTCTGTTCGGCACCGGCGACCAGGTGATCGGCGAGGCCGTGCATGGCGAACCGATGCTGGACAAGATCGAGGGCCTCGACTTTGAACGGATCGAAGGTCTCGGCCACATGCCGCAATTTGCGGAGCCCGAACGGGTCGTCGCCTTTGTCCAACGGATCGCTGCGCGCGCCTTCGCCGGCGTGAACTGATCTCGGCCGCAGTCACGACACGACCTCGCGGCTCTTTACGCGGTGTCACGCAAAAGTGTCGGACATTGTGTCCCACCGAGAAATTCGAGGGGAACCTTCGCACCCGACCTAGGGTTTCGTTTGTATCGCTGTGGGGCTTCGGCCCCACGTATTTTGCGATCCAAGAGATGGAGAAATCCAATGCTTACAAGACTTATCGCAGCTTCGGCGCTGGTGCTGGCCATGGGTGGCGCGGCCATGGCGCAGTCATCAGATGACTGGTGGTGGTGGCACCGCGACCATCGTCCCGACGTCAGCGAGCAGGTAGATCCCTACACCACGGGCAGCATCAACGGCGGCTCCGGGCTGACCACCTACGGCAATACCGGTGGCATCGGGCCGTGTGCCGACACGACGCCTGGCCCCGATGCCAATTCGCAGCAGAACGTCAACGACAATTACTGCGGCAAGTAGCACCGCATAATTCGACGGCGGCCGGTATGAAGCCTTGGGCTTGGTCGGTCGCGGGGCGGTTCCAATTCCTAGAGCAATTCCAGGAAAAGTGTAAGCGGCTTTCCGTCCGGAATTGCGTAAAAACAAAGAGATAGGGCGTTTCACCGGTTCCGTGAAACGGTGAAATGCACTAGTCGGAGACCTCGGTCTGCGGGCGGTCGCGGCCGTCGGCGAGTTCGTCATGCCACTTGCCTTCGGCATCCTCGTACTGGATGCCATCGGTGGCGCCGGCGACCTGTTGCTCGGACGAGGCGATCTCGGCGGCGCGCAGCGCCTCCTGGTGGGTGCGGAAAGTCTCGGAAAACGTCGAGCCGACCTTGTAGGCCCAGCCGCCATCATGCTCGACGATCTTGTAAGTCAGCTTCGCCATGGAATCCTCCGGTTAAGACGCATGCTCAATGCAGCTTGCCGTCGGGCAGCCTGTCTTCGGGAACCAGAACTTCCGATTCCCTGGCCGCCTCGACGAGGGCGCGACGCGCGTCCGCTGTCGAACGATAACCTTCCAGCGCTTTGAGGCAAGTGTCGAGAGCATCACGATGCCGATCGCCGCGATTGAGCGGCCAAACTGTCATCAGGCACTCGGCGGCCTCGCGGGTGCTGCTTATCTGGCGGTATTTGCCGACATGGCCGAGCTCGACCACCACCGGCTTTTCAAAGGGTTTGTTGTCCATCATGGCCGCAACGTAGAGCGGCCAAATTGGTTGCAGTTGTGGCGAGGATCCTGCGCCCAAACGTCTCAGGACCCCGCTGATTTCCGGTCTGTTTTGACGCAATTCCGGACGGCAGGCTACGGCGAAGTCGCCGAGCCTAACCATGTCACACCTTTCCTGGAATTGCTCTAGACCGTGATGGCGTTTCGTTGAATCGCCATCACGATCTAACCCTTTGTCGGAGCATGATCTTTCTCCGAAAACCGGTGCCCACCTTTCGGGATCATGCTCTAGCCGGCGGCCTTCATCCAATGCCGCATCGTCGTCACTGAACGCGCCAGCTGCGGCGCCGGATGGATTTCCTCGCCGAAGGCCGCCGCCGCGCGCCAGCCCCAGCGCGGGTCGGCGAGGAAGGCGCGCGCCAGCGCCACCATGTCGGCACGACCGTCGGCGACGATCGCCTCGGCCTGGCTCGGGTCGTCGATCAATCCCACGGCGCGCGTCGGGATGCCGGCACCCTTGCGCACGGCTTCCGCCAGATGCACCTGGTAGCCGGGGCCGGGCGGCACCTGCTGCAGGGGCGAATTGCCGCCGCTGGAGCAGCACAGATAGGCGACGCCTTCGGCCTTCAGCGCCTTGGCCACCTCGATCGCGTCCTCGACGTCGAAACCGCCGTCGACCCATTCCTTCACCGAAAGGCGCGCCCCCAGCATTATGGACGGGGCGGCCTTCCTCACCGCCCTTGCGATTTCGAGGGCGAAGCGCATGCGGTTTTCCAGCGACCCGCCCCAGCGGTCGGTGCGCTGGTTGGAGAGCGGCGAAAGGAACTGGAAGATCAGATAGCCATGCGCGGCGTGCAGCTCGGCAAAGTCGAAGCCGGCGCGTTCGGCGCGCACGGCCGACTGCGCAAAACGCGCAATAAGCTCAAGGATCTCGTCATCTTCCAGCGCATGCGGCACATTCCAGCCCGTGTCATAGGCGACGGCCGAGGCCGAAACCGTCTGCCAGGGATCTTCGCCAGGCTGCAGCGGACCGCCGCCCTCCCAAGGTTTGCGGTTGGAGGCCTTGCGGCCGGCATGGGCAAGCTGGACGCCGAATTTCGTGCCGGGCGCGGCGACGCGCCGGGCGGCGTCGAGCGTACGCCTGGCGGCCGCCTCGTTGTCGTCGGAATAGAGCCCGAGACAGCCATGCGAGATGCGTCCGCGCCGCTCGACATCGGTCATCTCGACGGTAACCATGCCGGCGCCCGACATTGCCAGGTTCATCCAATGATACAGATGCCAGTCGCTGGCCGAGCCGTCCTCGGCCGAATACTGGCACATGGGGGCGACCGCGATGCGGTTGGGGAAGGTGAGGCCGCCGAGGGTGATCGGCTGGAAAAGCGATGACGTCATGAAACGGGCTCCTGGGAAGATACCGCTATCTAGGCAGTCGTGGCGCGTCGCGCCAGACACGAGCCGGTGAAACTCCTGCTGGACCAGTCGGTTTCCCAGGCAGTCGTTTTCGAGGATTGCGCCGGTCGGCTTTCGTCGTTACCCCTTTGCCGCCAACACGGAGGTCGTCATGGAAGATCGCATTCGCATCCGTTCGGAGGAGGTCCTTTCGGACGACTGGGCGGTGCTGAAGAAGACAGTGCTCGACTATCGCCGCCGCGACGGACGATGGGAGACGCAGACCCGCCAGACCTACGATCGCGGCGACGGCGCGGTGATCCTGCCCTTCGATCCTGAGCGCCGGACCGTGCTCCTGGTGCGTCAATTCCGCTTCCCGGCTTACGCCGTGGGCCACCGCGAGCCGCTGATCGAGGCCTGCGCCGGGCTGCTCGACGAAAACGATCCCGAAACCGCCATTCGCAAGGAAGCGGAAGAGGAACTGGGCTACCGCCTCCAAGGCGTCGAGCGGCTGTTCGCGCCGTTCATGAGTCCGGGCAGCGTGACCGAACGGCTCTGGTTCTTCACCGCGCGCTATTCGCCGGCCGACCGCATTTCCGACGGCGGCGGCGCGCCGGAGGAGGGCGAGGACATCGAGGTTCTGGAAATGCCGTTGGACGAGGCGCTGGCCGGTATCGCCGACGGCCGCATCGTCGATGCCAAGACGATCATCCTGATTCAGCACCTGAAGCTCAATCCGATGAAGGTTTGAGACGACGAGGGCGCGGGTTGCGGCGGGCTATCTCAAGTCCTGACGGCATTGCGCGGATGCGAGCGAGCGGTTCACCGATTTACGGAAATGGCGAGACGCTGCAGCCCGCCAGCCGAAGCTCGCAGAGCGAAGGGGTGGTGCGGACGACGGGAATCGAACCCGTACGATCAGAGATCGAGGGATTTTAAGTCCCTTGCGTCTACCAATTCCGCCACGTCCGCAGGCGTGCCCTTTTCAGACGCCTGATATGAGCCGTCAAGCCATGTTTCGGATCGGTTGGACTTTGTATGGCCGCTGTCCTGATCCTTCGCCGAGCAATGTAATATTAGCGATATTTAAAATACTAGGCACTCCAAACCGATCTCATTAGCGTTTGTGTGCGAGCATCTGGTTGGCTTTGATGGTGGAACCATGCGCGGGGCAGGTTGGATCAAGGGGCTGCGGGAGGCCGAGGCGCAGCAACTGCGCAACGAGATCGGTCGGCTCGAACGCGGCCTGATCGAGGCCGCCAATTCGAAGGCCAAATGGAACCTGCATGAAGTCGCGCACGCGCTGCGCTGGCAAAAGGCGCGGCTTCGACGGCTGGAGGAATGCCTCGAGGCGATGCCCGAGGGAAAGAAGGTTTCGCTCGGCTCCTGACCGACCGGCCGCAACCTTTCGGCGAAGCATATCGGCCAAGTTCGTCCATAGGGTGGCAAAGTGGCGCGATCGCGGAATTACGGTCTGCCGCGGGAACGCTCATGTTTGCACGCGGCGGATCGATCCGCCGTGGCCGGCGTCTATCAGGCCCCTACCCATTCCCCCGCCCCCTGCGGGCGCCGGCCACCTGAATTTTCAAGACATGAGGCGGTAGGCCTTGCGCATCGACAGGGCGCCGCAAGCCTCAGAATTTATAGCTGAAATTCACGCCCAGCGTTTGCAGCTTCACGTCCTGGTCGCGCTCGGTGAAAGTGTCCGAAGCGTCGAAATGCTCCTTGCCGAAATCGTAGTAGCGGTATTGCGCGCCGACGACGACATTGTTGGTCAAGGCATAGTCGACGCCGGCGCCGAGCGTCCAACCGGTGCTCGTGCGCGTTTGGGCAAAGGCCGAGCCTGCCGCCTGCGAGGTCTCGATGCCGGCGAAAGCGACGCCGCCTATGCCGTAGACCAGCACGCGATCCATGGCGTAGCCGGCTTTGGCATTGATCGATCCGAACCACTTGATGTCCGTGCCGAACGTGTTTGCCGGACCGGCGTTGGCGGTGCCGTCGATCGAAGCGTGGTTGAGGTCGGCCTCGGCGCCGAGCACGGCCTGGTCAAACTGCCATAGTCCCGCGACATGGCCGCCGACGAAACCACCGTTGATGTCGGGCTTCACCGAAAACGGGCCGCCATCGTCGCCGGTGATTTCGGACCGGCCCCAGCCATAGCCGGCCTGCATGCCGGCATAATAGCCGGTCCAGTCGAAGCCGGGCGCGGTCATCGGCAGATCGCTACCCAAATCCGCCGCTCCGGCTGACCCGGACAGCAGAGCAAGAAAGCCGGCACTGGCAAGCGTCAATCGACGCATCGAGCACTCCGAAATGGCGGTTTCGAAAGACTCCTCGGCGCAGACTAGCCGCAATCGCCGCGAAACGGAATTGTATATCTGCAACAGTGGTTTACGTCATTGGTCGCGCGCGCGGTCTTCCAGGTCGCGCTGCTTCTGCTCCGGCGAGGCCAGCCTGTTGAAGGCGAATTCGGCGATAATGGAGCCGGCGACAAAGACCAGGATCGGCGCGGCCCACGTCCAAAATGAATGCAGGGCAAAGAACGCCAGGCCGGCAAGAGCCGCCGACAGCACGAAGATCATGAACCTGACGGTCTGAGCCATCTCACGCCGATCCGAGTGGCCAGAGAGCGGGCATGTCGATGACTGCTCAAGACGCTATCTATTTGGCGTCGATGAAATCCAGCGCCGCCTGGCTGTACTCGTCCGGCGCCTGCAGCATGGCGAAGTGGCTTGCATTGGGCAGGATGATCAGCTTCGCGCCAGGGATGACCGAGGCCATGTATTCGGTATGCGCCCGCTTGATCGCCTCGTCATGATCGCCGGCAACGACGGCTGTCGGCGTGGTGATCTTGGCCAGCTCCTCCTTTGTCCAGGAGGGCTGGGATTCCCACATGTGGCTGATCTGCGCGACGAAGGCTTCATATTGATCGGGAGTCTTCGACAGTTTCTTGTAGTCGCGGCCGCAGCGGTCGATATAGGCGGCAAAAGTCTTGTTGGTCAGCACGCCTGGGTCGACGCCGTCGGTGGTGACGTTGGCGGCCTGCGCGAACAGTCTCGTCAGACGCTCCGGATGATGAAGCGCGATGTCGATGCCGATGATGCCGCCGTCGCTCCAGCCGACGAGCGCCGTCTTTTCGATTTTGAGATGGTCGAGCAGCGCCAGGTAGTCCGACGCCATGAGATCGTAGCCAAAGGGTTCCTCGGTGCGGGTTGAGCGGCCGTGGCCGCGGCTGTCGGCAACGATGACCTGGTGGGTCTTGGAGAGCGTCGCCACCTGGCTTGCCCAGATGTCGGCGTGGCCGAGGCCGCCGTGGATGAGCAGCACCGGGTCGCCCTTGCCGAACACGGCGTAGTACATCTGGATGCCGTTGACCGGCGCATAGCCGCTGTCGTCCGGCTTGGGCATCACAGCCGGCTCCGGCAAGGTCAGCCAGCGCTCTTCGGCGGTGGCGAGGGCGGTCGACGCGACCAACAGGACGATGGTGGCGAACGCTTTCCAGAAACGGATCATCTTCCCCTCCGATGGACGGCTCCGCGGTCAGCATCGCCTTTTGCCTGGAATAGTCAACAAGCGCCGGATGCCCGGCGGACGGCTCTGGCTCCGGGCGCCGACATTTGCCAAACTGGCCGACATAGAGGACTCAGCCAATGACCAACGCCAAGCCGACAAACGCCGCAAAGCCAAAGCCGTGGACGGAGGTGGCGACACATCTGGTCGATGTCGCGATGGGCCGAAAACCCGCGGACCTGGTCATCCGCAACGGTCGCTGGGTGAATGTCCATTCGGGCGAGATCATCCCCGGCACCGATATCGCTGTTGCCGCCGGCCGCTTCGCCTATTGCGGGCCGAATGCCGGCCATGCCATCGGGCAGGGGACGAAGGTCGTCGATGCCGGCGGGCGCTATCTGGTGCCCGGCCTCTGCGACGCGCACATGCATGTCGAGAGCGGCATGGTGACGGTCACGGAGTTCTGCCGCGCGGTCATCCCGCATGGCACCACCTCGATGTTCATCGATCCGCACGAAATCGCCAATGTGCTCGGGCTGCCGGGCGTGCGGCTGATGCATGACGAGGCGGTCGCGATGCCGATCAACGTGCATGTGCAGATGCCGTCCTGCGTGCCCTCGGCGCCGGGGCTGGAGCATGCCGGCGCCGAATTGACGGTCGCCGACGTGGCCGAGGCCATGACCTGGGAAAACATCATCGGGCTCGGCGAAGTGATGAATTTCCCGGGGGTCGCCGCCAACAATCCGGTGATGTCGGGCGAGATCGCCGAGACGGTCAAGGCCGGCAAGACGGTCGGCGGGCATTATGCATCGCCCGATCTCGGCCTGCCGTTCCATGGCTATGTCGCGGGCGGGGCGGAGGACGACCATGAAGGCACGCGCGCCGAGGACGCGATCGCGCGCGTGCGCCAGGGGATGAAGGCGATGCTGAGGCTGGGTTCGGCCTGGTACGATGTCGCGGCGCAGATCAAGGCGGTGACCGAAGGCGGCATCGACCCGCGCAACTTCATCCTGTGCACCGATGACAGTCATTCCGGCACGCTTGTGCATGAAGGCCATATGGACCGGGTGGTGCGGCATGCGATCGGCCAGGGCCTGAAGCCGGTGACGGCGATCCAGATGGCGACGCTCAACACCGCGCAGCATTTCAGGTTGGAACGCGAGATCGGCTCCATCGCGCCTGGACGGCTGGCGGATCTGCTGATCGTTTCGGACCTTGCCCAGATGACCATAGACGAGGTCTATGCCCGCGGCGTCCGGCTGGCGAAGGCCGGCAGGCTCGAGATCGACATTCCCGCCTATGACTATCCGCAATCGGCGAAGAACACGGTCAAGCTCGGCAAGACGCTCGCGGCGAAGGATTTTGACATTTCCGCGCCGCAAGGCGCCAACGAGGTGCGCGCGCGGGTGATCGGCGTGATCGAGAACCAGGCGCCGACGCGGGCGCTGGAGGCCGATCTCGCCGTCGAGGACGGGCTGGTCGCCATGGATCGGCGCAACGACATCTGCCAGATCGCCCTGGTCGAGCGCCATCGCGGCACGGGCGGCGTCACCAACGCCTTCGTCTCCGGCTTCGGCTATGTGGAGGACTGCGCGATGGCGTCCAGCGTGGCGCATGACGCGCACCACATCATCGTCGTCGGCACCAACAAGGAAGACATGGCCCTGGCCGTCAACCGGCTGAGCGAGGTCGGCGGCGGCGTGGTGCTCTATTCCAAGGGCAAGGAACTGGCGCTGGTCGAGATGCCGATCGCCGGCCTGATGTCCGACGAACGCGCCGAGATCGTCGCGGCGAAGGCCGAGCAACTGACCGAGGCCATGCGCAAGGTCGGCTGCTCGCTCAACAACGCCTACATGCAGCACTCGCTGCTGGCGTTGGTGGTCATTCCGGAGCTCAGGATATCGGACGTCGGCCTTGTCGACGTGACGACGTTCCAGAAAGTGGATCTTTTTATCTGAGGCGTTCGCCGGCTATCCGCCGGTGGCGATGGTCAGGACCTTGAACGGCGTCGTGATGACGACCTCGGCGACCGAGCCGACCGCCTTGCCGAGGCCTTGGCCGATATTGTTGAGCTGCGCCGGGTCGGGCTCGTCCGAGGCAAGCCCGGCCGGCGTGCGCAGCCGGTTGCCCAGCAATTGCACCAGGATCGGATTGTCGGCGAACTTGGCATGGTTCAGGCCGCCGTCGCCACCCTTGATCTTGGTCAGGTCGACGACCGTCACGCCGTAATTGGCGAGGTCGGCCGCGTCGCCATAGTCGCCGACGCGCGGCTTGTCGCCGGAAATGAAGCTCGACAGCTTAAGCGCCCGGTCGTCGCCCGAAAGCAGGATGGCGAAAGGCTTGTCGGGCTTGCCGTAGCGGATCATCTGCTTCTTGAAGACATCGACGTCGATGTCGGGCGAGGCGAGGATGACGTAGCCGAGCTTGCCGCCGAGATCGCGGTCGCCGGTGATGGCGAGCTGGCGCAGCGCCTCCATCGTCAGCCAGGTGCCCATCGAATGGGCGATGATATCGATGCTCTTGACCTTCGTCTTGGCAAGCATCCTGAGCGTCGCCTCGAGGTCGTCGCGCGCGGCGGTCGAACTGTCCTTGTCGTAGATGTAGCCGGTCGCCTTGGCGCTCGATGCCCATGAGAACAGCACCGGGGTGCCCGGATAGTTGGTGTCGTGCGCGATCTGCGTCAGCCGGTAGATGCCGTCGTCAAAACCGTTGTTGAAGCCGTGCACGAACACCAGGGCGCGGTCGCCGCGCAAGGAAATGTCGGCGCCGACGGCCTTGGCGAATTGCTGCGCGTCGCCATAGTGGACGACGTCGGTGGCGGTGAATTGCTTGGCCGGGTTGGCGTCGGCCGAGCCCTTGGCGCGCTCGATCGCGCCGACCTGGTGGATCTTCGGCACGGTGACGTCGACACGGGCGTAGCTGGTGGTCAGCGAACGGTCGCCGTCGAACACCTGGCGCGGATCCTTGGTCGCCTGCTGGCGGGTCGTGGCGACGAAGATCTCATGCCTGGCGGCGATGATGTCGGAGGCAGGCGTGGAGACAGGTTTGCGGTTGAGCAGATCGTGCGTGGGACCGGCGCAGGCGGCGAGGGCGAGCGCGAATGCAAGGACGACAACGATCTTCACATGCACAGTCACCCGGGGTCCCCCAAGGGTGGCAAACCTCTCTATTACTTCGATAAAGCCAGAGGGCTGCCGGGTCCAGTTCAAAGTCCGTGCGATGCGGAAAACCCGCACCGATAGGGTTACTGCGCGGCCAACTGGCGGATGCGGTCCGTCACATCGCGATCGCTGGCGAAGCCGTCGTCCTCGCGCAGCCGCTGCCCGATCATCTGCACCATCATCGGATTGTCGGCGAATTTGGTGTGGTTGAAGCTGTCATTGCCCTTGATCTTGGAGAGGTCGACGACCGTGACGCCGTAGGAGGCGAGGTCGTCGGCATCCCGATAATCGCCGACGCGCGGCCGCGAGCCGGCGATCAGGCCGGAGAGCCTCAGCGCCCGGTCGTCGTCCGACAGGAGCAGGATGAAGGGCTTGTCCGGCTTGCCATAGCGGCGCATCTGGCTCTTGAAGACGTCGACGTCGATGTCGGGCGAGGCAAGCACGACGTCGCCGAGCTTGCCGCTGAGATCGCGGTCGCCGGTGATGGCGAGCTGGCGCAGAGTCTCCATCGTCACCCAGGTTCCCATCGAATGGGCGACGATGTCGATGCGCCGGGCGCCGGTCTGCGCCAGCATCCTGAGCGTCACTTCCAACTGGTCGCGGGCGGCGGCCGCACTTTCCTTGTCATAGACATAGTCGGTGGTCTTGGCGCCGGAAGCCCAGGAGAACAGCACCGGTGTGCCCGGATAACCGGAATCATGGACGATCTGGGTCAACCGGTAGACGGCATCGTCGAAGCCGGTGTTGTAGCCGTGGACGAAAACCATGACGCGGCCGCCGCGGGCGTCGATATCGGCGTTGAGGGCGCTGGCGAATTTCGGCTGCGTGTCGTAGCCGACGACTTCGGAGGCCATGAAATACTTCGTCGGGTCGTTCGATGTGCCGCGCGACCGGCGCTCGATCTGGCCGGTCTGGTGAACCGGTGGAACGGTGACGTTGACGCGCGCATAGTTGAGCGTCGCCGAGCGCTCGCCGTCGAAGACCTTGTTCGGGTCGTCGGATCGCTTGCGGGTGGTGGCGATGAAGATCGAGTGGTTGCCGGCGATCTCGGTCGCCTGCGTCGGCACGACGACGCTGCCGAGGATTTCCTGCGTCTGTTGGCCCGCGCAGCCCGCCATCAGCAGGGCAAAGGCGATGATCAGAATTGTCTTCAACCGCACGTCGACACTTCCACTGGCATTTCCACTCCGGCCACGATTGGCCGCCCACCTCCGCGAAAACCTCCCGGACAGCCCAAGTGCGGCCAAAGTAAGTCGTGTCCAGCGGAAATTGGCTCGGCGTCGGGCGACGGCCATCGCACTGTTGCGCGAAAGCCAAAAGGGCGGCAGGAAGGTTTTCCGGCACCGGCAATGGCCATTCCGCCGCGTGCCGGCGATCGAAACGAGGGATTTTCGGTGAACAGTTTTTCCGCCCGTGTTGCCGTGGCTGCCGAAGCGATCCGCGGAATCTTCCCGGAAACGCCACTGCAGGAGAACGACTATCTGTCGAAGAAGACTGGCGCCCGCATCCTTTTGAAGCGTGAGGACCTGACGCCCGTGCGCTCCTACAAGATCAGGGGCGCCTTCAACTTCTTCCGCAAGGCGCTCGCCGCCGGCAACAATGCGGAATTGTTCGTGTGCGCCTCGGCCGGCAATCACGCGCAAGGCTTCGCTTTCGTCTGCCGGCATTTCGGCAAAAAGGGCGTTGTCTTCATGCCGGTGACGACGCCGCAGCAGAAGATCGACAAGACGCGGCTGTTCGGCGGCGACTTCGTCGAGATCAGGCTAGTCGGCGACTTCTTCGACGATTGCTACCGCGCCGCCTTCGAATTCACCGAGGCCGCCGGCGCGCATATGGTGCCGCCTTTCGATCATAAGGACATCATCGAGGGCCAGGCGACGGTCGCCTACGAGATCGCGTTCCAGATGCCGGGCGCCCGCGCGCCCGACATCGTCATGCTGCCCGTGGGCGGCGGCGGCCTGGCTGCCGGAGTGACGCATTATTTCGCCGACCAGCATCGCGACCCGCGCTTCGTGTTCTGCGAGCCGGCGGGCGCGCCGAGCCTGCGGGAGAGCCTTGCCGGCGGCAAGCGGGTCAAGCTCGCAAAGGTCGACAATTTCGTCGACGGCGCCGCGGTGGCCGAAATCGGCCGCGAACCGCTGCGCCATCTCAAGGAGTTTACCGCCGATGCCGTCAGGCTCGTCCCTGAGAACCGGCTTTGCGCGACGATGATCGAGATGCTCAATGTCGAGGGCGTGGTGCTGGAGCCGGCCGGCGCATTGGCGATCGACGCGCTCAAGGATTTTTCGCGCAAGGAGATCAGGGGCAAGACGATTGTCGCCGTCGTCTCCGGCGGCAATTTCGACTTCGAACGGCTGCCGGACGTCAAGGAGAGGGCGCTGCGCTTCGAGGGCTTGAAGAAGTATTTCATTATCCGCTTCCCGCAGCGGCCGGGCGCGCTGCGCGACTTCCTCGAAATGCTCGGGCCCGACGACGACATCGCGCGCTTCGAGTATCTGAAGAAGTCGGCGCGCAATTTCGGTTCGGTACTGATCGGCATCGAGACCAAGGACCGGCGCAATTTCGACCTGCTGAAAGCTAATTTCGACGCCGAGGGCGTGCAGTATCAGGACATCACCGATAACGAGACGCTGGCGGGATTCATCATATGAGCGCGAATGAAGGCACCGTGTTCGTGGCGCTGTTTTCCGGCATCAATGTCGGAGGCAACCGCATCGTCAAGATGGCGGAGCTGAAGTCGTTCTTCGAAGACCTCGGCTTCACCGGTGTCGCAACCTATGTGCAGAGCGGCAATGTCGTGTTTCGCGCGAAGAAAGGCGATGCGGCGTCGCTGACCAGCGCGCTGGAAGCGGCCTTCGAGGAGAAATGGGGCTTCAATTCGCGCATCATGGTGCGCGACGCCGGCTGGTTCGAGCGGCTGGTGAAGGACAACCCCTATCCAGAGATCACCGACGAGCCGACCAAACTGCACGCCTACGTGCTGGAGCGCGAGCCGACCGCCGAGGAGGCCAAGCGGCTGGCGGAGAAATGCACCGGCCCCGAGCGCTTCGAGATCAAGGGCGACGTGCTTTACCTCAATGCGCCAGATGGTCTCGGCAAATCCGTGTTCGCCAATCTCATTGGTCGAACGCTGAAGGTGCCTGGCACGGCGCGCAACTGGCGCAGCGTGCTGGCGTTGCTAGAGATGGCGGGCAAGGCGGGCGGCTGATCGTCAGCCGCTCAGGCGGCCTTCTGCCAGTCGAAGGTGAGTTCCTCGCGGAAGGCGAAGCGCTTGATGTGATCGGCGACCACGCTCTCCAGCCGTTCCAGCGAGGCTGCATCGTCGGCATTGAGCGCGATATGGAGCGCCTTGTCGTCGGCGTCCATCACGGTGCGGCCGATCGAGAGCTGGATGGCGCCGTGCTGCGGGTCGAATTCGACCGGGAATTTATGCGACCAGTGCTTGCAGAGCTGCTGCAGATAGCGGCTGGCATGTTCGGTGGCGACATCGGCGCGGCTGATCGGCATGGAATACTCCCGGCGGGTTGAAGAAAAACGCCGGCCTGGGGAGACCGGCGCCATTGGCAGATAGATAGGCAGCGCTTGGCGGAATGCCACCCGCCAAATCGGTACGGGATCAGCGATTACCAAGCGCCCGTATTCGGCATCGAGGCCCATGGTTCGGCCTTTGCCTTGGCGGGGCCCTTCTGCAGAAGTTCGATCGAGATGCCGTCCGGCGAGCGGATGAAGGCCATGTTGCCGTCGCGCGGCGGACGATTGATGGTCACGCCATTGTCCATCAGCTTCTGGCAGGTGGCGTAGATGTCGTCGACCTCATAGGCGAGATGGCCGAAATTGCGGCCGCCCTTATAATCTTCCGGATCCCAATTGTAGGTTAGCTCGACCAGTGGCGCCTTTTCATCGATGCCGCTCTGCTCGTCTTCCGATGCGGCGAGGAAGATCAGCGTGTAGCGGCCCTGCTCGTTCTCGTAGCGGCGCACCTCCTTCAGGCCGAGCTTGTTGCAGTAGAAATCGAGCGACTCGTCGATATCGGCGACGCGGACCATTGTGTGCAGATAGCGCATGGCGGCTTCCTCAAAGTGTTGGGGTTGCGGGCACCATAGGGGCCACCCGGTGAAAGGGCAATCGTCCGACAAAAGAGGCGGCACGATCGATTTCAAGCCTCGCGATTTCGGCTTCCGGAAGTGCCGGCAAACAACATTTCAGCCTTTCCAGTGCTGAACGGTGAAAAAAGGCACGTCAGCCCTTGCACACCCCGGAAGCCGCAGTGTTAATCTCTTGGCAAGAATCAGTTGCAGTTCAGTTAGAAAAAGGGGGCATTCTTATGGGGGAAAAGGCCTCTTTCACGAGGCGGGACGGAAGCCTTGACGACGCCTTGCAGCGGGACAATGGCGGCGACGCCGCCGAGCTTGTCGAAATCGCCGGCGCTATCAAATGGTTCGACGTGGCCAAGGGCTACGGCTTCATTCTTCCGGATGACGGCGTCTCGGGTGACATCCTCCTCCATGTGACATGTCTTCGAAGGGACGGTTTCCAGACGGCGCTCGAAGGCGCGCGGGTCGTCTGCCTGGTGAAACAGGGCGAGCGCGGCTTACAGGCTTTCCGTGTCCTTTCCATGGATGCCTCGACGGCGGTCCACCCGGCGGAGCAGGAACAGCGCACCCACGTTATCGTCAACCCGGAGAGCGGCCTCGAGCGGGCCTTGGTCAAGTGGTTCAACCGCACCAAGGGTTTCGGCTTCCTGACGCGGGGCGAGGGGACGGAAGATATCTTCGTCCACATGGAGACGCTGCGGCGCTACGGCATAACCGAGCTTCGGCCCGGCCAGGTCGTTCTCGTCCGCTTCGGACGCGGCGACAAAGGCCTTATGGCCGCCGAAATCCACCCCGATATGGGTACTTTGTCGGTCTCGCACTAAGCGGCCTCTCGACGCAGTCGAAAGGCCCTCTGCCGCGGCACGACCGTTTTGTCCGAAAACCGGTTCCACTTCCGCGGATCATGGTTTAGGACGAGCGTCTGGACGAGGTACCCCATGGCTCATCGCAATTGGCTGACTGCGGGCGCGCTCTGCGCCGCGATCGTTTTCGCCGCCTGTTTCATCGCCGCGAAGCCGAGCTCGGCCGATGCGATGCTGCTGCCCATCGACCGGACACCGCTTGTGGTGTCGACCGGTTCGGGCGAGCGTTCCTTCTCCATCGAGATTGCCGATACCTCCGCCGAACGCGAGGCGGGACTGATGTTTCGGCAGACCATGGCCGAGGATCACGGCATGTTGTTCGTCTTCGAAAGAACGGACGAGGTGGATTTCTGGATGAAGAACACGCCGATGGCGCTCGACCTCATCTTTGTCGGCCAGGACGGCAGGATCAAGGCTATCAAGCGCGGCGAGCCCGAATCCGAAGCGATCATCTCGCCGGGACAGCCGGTGCGCTTCGTGCTTGAGCTCAAGGCAGGCACGGCCGCCAGGGACGGCATCAAGGAAGGGGACCTCTTGCGCCATCCGGCTATCGCCGCGGGCGCGGGTTCCAACTGAAAAGCCATTTCGATGCAATTCTTTTCGCATGACGGTTTCGAGCTTGCCTATCTCGATCGCCAGCCGGCCCCTGGGCATGGCGACCCGGTGCTGATGATCCACGGCTTTGCCTCCAGCCACTATGTCAATTGGGTCTCCCCGGGCTGGTTCAAGACGCTTAACGACGCCGGCTACCGGGCGATTGCCTTCGACCATCGCGGCCACGGCGCGTCATCGAAGAGCTATGACGAGGCCGACTACACGCCGCAGAAGATGGCTTCCGACGCGGCCGCGCTGCTCGATCATCTCGGCATCGAGCGCGCGCATGTCATGGGCTATTCGATGGGGGCGCGCGTCTCGGCTTTCCTGGCGCTCTCCGATCCTCAGAAGGTCGCGACGCTGGTGTTCGGCGGCCTCGGCATCGGTATGGTCGACGGCGTCGGCGACTGGGACCCGATCGCGGCGGCGCTGCTGGCGGAGGACCCCTCGCAGACCACGCATCCCCGCGGCCGCTCGTTCCGCGCCTTCGCCGACCAGACGCGCAGCGACCGGCGCGCGCTCGCCGCCTGCATTGCCAAGTCGCGCGAGTTGCTCAGCGAGGACGACATGGCTCGTATCGCCCAGCCGACGCTGATCGCCGTCGGTACCAAGGATGACATTGGTGGCTCGCCGGACGAGCTTGCGGCCCTGATGCCCAACGCCAGGGCGTTTCACATCGAGGGCCGCGACCACATGCTCGCCGTTGGCGACAAGAGCTTCAAGCAGCGCGTGCTCGAGTTCTACGCCGAAAACCCGCTCTGAGCGCGGGGCGCTCCGGTGGTCGATCTTCTCGTCACCTATATGGAGATGCTGGCGCCGCCGCAGGACGCGCCGCTTGCGTCGCCGTCGCCCGACGCCATCGTGGCGCGCGAGAGGCTCGATCTTTCCAGCTATCTCGATCTCTACCGCGCGGTCGGCGGACCGGTGCAATGGGACCAGCGCCTGCGCATGCTGGAACCAGAACTCGGAACGCTGCTTGCCAGCGCCTCGACGCATATCCATGTGCTGCGCGTCGCCGGCGAGCCCGCGGGCATCTGCGAGTTCAACAACGTCGGCGAAGCGGCCATCGAGCTCGCTCATTTCGGATTGGTTCCGGCCTTTCAAGGGAAGCGATTGGGGCCGTTCCTGCTCGACCAAGCGTTGCGCGCGGCATGGTCGCATGGCCCGCAAAGGCTTTGGCTTCACACCGATACCTATGATCATCCGGCGGCCCAGGCGGTTTACGGGCGTGCTGGTTTCAGAGGTTATGCCGAAAGGATCGAGACATTTCCGGATTAGCCGGAAAGGGGCGCTGCGCGCTTTTCTCCGAATTGCCCTAGGCGCGAGCCCGCCTGCCGGCGAGGGATCTCGCCATGACGCACAGCAGCTCGAACATCATCGTCGCGCCGGCCAGCGCCGTCATGCCGGCAAGATCGAACGGAGGCGCGACCTCGACGACATCGGCGCCGGCGAAATTCAATCCGTCGAGCAATCGAACCATCTCCTGCGCCTCGCGCGTCGTGAAGCCGCCGAGCTCCGGCGTGCCGGTACCGGGGGCCATGGACGGATCGATGCAATCGATGTCGAACGTCACGTAGGTCGGGCCGTCGCCGACAAGATCGCGCGCTTCCTGCATGACGGAAGCGGCGCCGCGTCTGACGAACTCTTCCATATAGATGATGCGTACGCCCTGCGACGTTGCCCAGTCGTGCTCGCCCGGTTCGTAGATCGAGCCTCTGATGCCGATCTGGACCACACGCTTGGGGTCGAGCAGCCCTTCCTCGATCGCGCGACGGAAAGGCGTCCCGTGCGTATAGGGATTGTCGCCGAAATAGCGATCGTTGGTGTCGGAATGCGCGTCGAAGTGAACCATGCCGATAGGCGCCTTGCCGGCCACGGCGCGCAGCACCGGCAGCGTCGTCAGATGATCGCCTCCGGCTGCCAGCGGCAAGGCACCGTCGGCCACGATCGCGGCAATGCCGTCCTCGATGCGCTTCAGCCCGTCGAGCAGGTTGATGGGATTGACCGACAGGTCGCCGACATCGGCGACGTTGGCGATGCTGAACGGCTCGGTTCCCGAGACGTGGTGGACGCGGCGCATCAGGCTCGACTGGTTCCTGATTTCGCGCGGACCATGGCGGGCGCCGGCCCGGTTGGTCGTGCCTCCGTCCCATGGAATCCCGACAAGGGCGATGTCGAGCCCCTTCGCGCTCGGCACGGCCGGCAGGCGCATGAAGGTGGAAAGCCCGGCAAATCGCGGCACCTGCGCGGCGTCGACAGGTTGAAAGAAGCTGTTTTGCATGGTGTGGGCCACTCCGAAGCGGTTCACGTTCCTATAGTGATCGCAGGGCCCGGGATTCAGGCATAGAGGCAAAGCCCAGCGGGCTTGTGGGCCTATCAAGGCTGGCCTTGCAGCGCTTCCAGCGATCGGCTCAGGTTTTTTCTGGCCCGCGCCTCGAACCGATCGCGGAATATTTGCGTGTTGAAAATCCTCGGCCGGGCGAGGAAACTCTTCAGGACGGCGGCTCGACCGGCGCGCCACATCGGCTCCTCGACCCAGCCATATTCCAGCCGGACCGCCTTTTCATAAGCATCGAAGATGGCGGGTCCGGCGCCGAGGATCGCCAGATCCATGTCGAGCAAAAGCGCCGCATCGTTGAGCGCGTTTTCGTCGCGGAACGGGGGCAACTGGTGGGTGGCGGTGGCGTTGATCATCGCCGCTATGCGGGCAAGGCGGTGAGGATTTACGCGCCCGGCGAGCCTTTTTTCGGCCAGTTCGGCGCTTTTTGCCTCATTGTCCTTGGCGCGGCTGTCATAGATGGCGTCGTGCAACCAGATCGCCGCTTCGACGACCTCCGGATCGTCGAGAAGGTGCCGGTATTCGGTTGCCAGCGCAAGCATAGCTTCTATGTGGGCCAAGCCGTGATAGTGGCGATCCGGGGCCTGGTAGAGCGCCGCAAGCTCGCTTTTCAGCGCTTCGTCGATCAAGGGTTCGTTTTCCATCGTCGCTTGAATCCGCGTGAACCATGTCCATTTGACAAAGCACTAAGGAAAATTGAGTTCAACCGTGCTATGATCTGGCCTATATGTGCCGCCGGAGAATGAGCAAGGCCGGAGAGCGTCGATGAACAGCATTACGATTGCCCGCCCCAGCACGGTGCAGCCGGTCGACCCGATCTGGCGGTCGATCCGCGACGAGGCGATGGAGGCGGTGAACCGCGATCCGCTGCTCGCGGCCTTCCTGTATTCGACCATCCTCAACCAGGAGAGCCTGGAAGAAGCGGTGATCCACCGGCTGGCCGAACGCCTGGCGCATCAGGACATCGGTTCCGATCTCATCCGCCAGACCTTCAAGGCGATGCTGGACGACGATGCGGAGTGGAGCACGACGGTTCGCGTCGACATCCAGGCCTATTACGACCGTGATCCGGCCTGCGACCGCTTCATCATGCCGGTGCTCTATTTCAAGGGTTTTCACGCCATCCAGACGCACCGGCTGGCGCATTGGCTGTGGAACCAGGGCCGCAGGGATTTCGCGCTCTACCTGCAGAGCCGTTCGTCCTCGGTGTTCCAGACCGACATCAATCCGGCCGCCCGCATCGGCAAGGGCATCTTCCTCGACCATGCCACGGGCCTGGTCGTCGGCCAGACGGCCGTCATCGAGGACGACGTATCGATCCTGCACGGGGTGACGCTGGGCGGCACCGGCAAGGCCAATGGCGATCGCCATCCGAAGATCCGCCGCGGCGTGCTGATCGGCGCCGGCGCCAAGATCCTCGGCAATATCGAGGTCGGCCATTGCTCGAAGATCGCGGCCGGATCGGTCGTGCTGTCGCCTGTGCCGCACAACAAGACGGTGGCCGGCGTGCCCGCCCGGGTCGTCGGAGAAACCGGCTGCGACCAGCCTTCGCGGCAGATGGACCAGCTCCTGCCGTCGCAGAGCATGGACCACGTGGTCAGCTTCGACATCTGACTTCCGTCGTCGTCGGGAACTGCCGAAATCGGGCCGCCGGTTTTCGGCCGACCTGTCCCATGCAATTGTACCGGCTTGCCTTTACATGGCCATTGTTGGCGTGTCAGAAGCGCGTTCCAACGAACAAGGCCGACATTTCGGAGAAGACTTTTGAAGCCTGACGAGATCAGAAAGCTGGACGCCTATTTCAAGCGCGTTTTCCAGAACCCCAAGCTGCAGGTCAAGGCGCGTCCGCGCAAGGAAGACTCGGCCGAGGTCTATGTCGGCGACGAATTCCTCGGCATCGTCTTCAAGGACGAGGACGACGGCGACTATAATTTCTCGATGGCCATTCTCGACATCGATCTGGCCTAGGCCAGCAACAGCTGCGGCCGGTGCGCGGCAACGCTGCCCGGCCGGCCGCAACCCACAGGCGAGTGTCGCCTAATCCTGGCAATGTCGCGGAATATGCACCCGACGCCAGCTTGTCGAGCCTTCCCGCACCACCACCCGGCGCGCCACTGTCCCGTATGAAGGCGGGATTTCCCGGATGCGGACTTGGTGCGGCCGCACCAGCACTTCGTGGGCCACTGCTTCGTATTCCGCCGGCTGAACGACGCGCCGGACGCGCTCCGGTTGAACCACGACCGTCTCGGCGACGCGCGTATAGCGGGCCTTGCGCCATACCTTGCACAGCACCTTGCGGCCATGGATGACGCGCCATTCCCAGGCGTAGCCGCCATCGTCGACCTTGACCGTGTGATAGACCGTGCGCGTCACCGCCGGGACGGCCTCGTAGGCGACGCGCGGCGGCGCGATCTGGTCCACGCTTTGGTAGGTGCCGTAGATCGGCGCGTCGTAATCGACCACCTGTCCGCCGGGGCTCACCATCACGTCCTCATAGACGGTGTCGTAAAGTGCGGGCCTGTGGGTCGGTTCATAACATTCGAGCGCGCGACCGCCGGCGGCGGTTTCACAGACGCTGGCAAGCATCGCTACTGCCGCCAGCGATGCGGAGCTTTTGCGGATCATGACATTCCCCCGTTGAAAAAGGACGCCTTCACAACGCAGGACTGTAGCGGAAGCTCCGGGGGCGGACAGCGATTTCAGGGCTTTTCGTTAAGCGTCGCGGTTAAGGAATTGCTACCTTGCGAACGGCTTTGGCCGCCAACCGAGACCGGGGCCTGCCTCACGGGGCTAGCCGCCCGGGTTTCCCGGGCCTGCAGCGCTTTACTCGACTTAACCAGATGGCTAGGAGAGGCGGCCTTGCGCTAGGGTGAGCCGGCATCCTATTTAGGTCGTAACCGATCCAGAACGATTCCGCGCGATTGCTGGTATACCGAGGCGCCGGAATCCATCTCCAACAAGGGTAGTCCATGAAGAACCCCGTTGAAACCTACATGAACCTCGTTCCGATGGTGGTCGAGCAGACCAACCGCGGCGAGCGTGCCTATGACATTTTCTCGCGCCTCCTGAAGGAACGCATCATCTTCATCACCGGTCCGGTCGAGGACGGGATGGCGACACTGGTTTGTGCACAGCTTTTGTTCCTCGAGGCGGAAAACCCCAAGAAGGAAATCAACCTCTATATCAATTCGCCGGGTGGCGTCGTCACCTCAGGCATGGCGATCTACGACACGATGCAGTTCATCAAGCCGGCGGTGTCGACGCTCTGCATCGGCCAGGCCGCGTCGATGGGTTCGCTGCTTCTGACCGCCGGTCACAAGGACATGCGTTTTGCCACGCCGAATGCCCGGATCATGGTCCATCAGCCGTCAGGCGGCTTCCAGGGCCAGGCTTCGGACATCGAACGTCATGCGCAGGACATCATCAAGCTGAAGCGCCGCTTGAACGAGGTCTATGTCAAGCACACCGGCAAGAACTATGACGAGATCGAGAGGACGCTCGACCGCGACCACTTCATGACCGCGGACGAGGCCAAGGACTTCGGTCTGATCGACAAGGTCATCTCGAGCCGCGAAACCGTCGAGACCGCCACGGCTTCAGCCTGACCATCGACGGCAAATGGCAGCATAACGCTGTTTTGGCGCGTCTTGCGGCATTTCGGCCACATTTGGCTGTTCCCTCAGGCGTTGGGATTGCCTACGTTAAGGCTATGTTGATTTTCGACGGCTTAGCTTTGTGTGGGGTTGCTGCGAATCATTGCCGCGTTTTCTGATTTGTGTTTCGTACGGAATGCGCTGTGTGAGCCGGGACACTGGCGGTGGCGGATTCCCGCGATAGATTGGTGAGACGTCACTCAAAGCCAGGCCATCGGTGGGCGTCGGTGAAAGGACAGGAAAATGAGCAAGGTAGGCAACAATAGCGGTGATTCAAAGAACACGCTCTATTGCTCGTTTTGCGGCAAAAGCCAGCACGAAGTCCGCAAGCTGATCGCCGGGCCGACGGTCTTCATCTGCGACGAGTGCGTCGAACTGTGCATGGACATCATCCGCGAGGAGAACAAGACCTCGATGGTGAAGTCGCGCGAAGGCGTGCCGACACCGCAGGAGATCCTCAAGGTTCTCGACGACTACGTCATCGGCCAGCCTTACGCCAAGCGCGTGCTGTCGGTGGCGGTCCACAACCACTACAAGCGCCTCGCGCATGCCGGCAAGAGCAACGACGTCGAACTGGCCAAGTCGAACATCCTGCTGATCGGCCCCACGGGCTGCGGCAAGACGTTGCTCGCGCAGACGCTGGCTCGCATCATCGACGTGCCGTTCACCATGGCCGACGCCACGACGCTTACCGAGGCCGGTTACGTCGGCGAGGATGTCGAGAACATCATTCTGAAGCTGCTGCAGTCGGCCGACTACAATGTCGAGCGCGCCCAGCGCGGCATCGTCTATATCGACGAAATCGACAAGATCTCGCGCAAGTCGGACAATCCCTCGATCACCCGCGACGTGTCGGGTGAGGGCGTGCAGCAGGCGCTGCTCAAGATCATGGAAGGCACCGTCGCTTCCGTGCCGCCGCAGGGCGGGCGCAAGCATCCGCAGCAGGAGTTCCTGCAGGTCGACACCGCCAACATCCTGTTCATCTGCGGCGGCGCCTTCGCCGGGCTGGACAAGATCATCTCGGACCGCGGCCGCAAGACCTCGATCGGGTTCGGCGCGACCGTTGCCTCGCCCGAGGATCGGCGCACCGGCGACCTGTTCCGGCAGGTCGAGCCGGAAGATCTGCTGAAGTTCGGCCTGATCCCGGAATTCGTCGGCCGTCTGCCGGTTCTGGCCACGCTGGAAGACCTCGACGAGCCGGCGCTGATCCAGATCCTGACCGAGCCGAAGAACGCGCTGGTCAAGCAGTATCAGCGGCTGTTCGAGATGGAGAATGTCGACCTGACCTTCCACGAAAACGCGCTGTCGGCGATCGCCAAGCGCGCCATCGAGCGCAAGACCGGCGCGCGCGGCCTGCGCTCCATCATGGAAGCGATCCTGCTCGACACCATGTTCGAGCTTCCGGCGCTGGAAGGCGTGCGCGAAGTGGTGATCTCGGAAGAGGTGGTGTCCGGCAACGCCCGGCCGCTCTACATCTATTCCGAGCAGAAGGAAAAGAAGGGCAATGTCAGCGCCTGAAATGGCGTTTGACCCCACATTTTTCATGGAACGGCGCCCGCGTGGCGCCGTTTTGCTGTGAAAGGCGGGAAGGCATACGATGGAACGGGTCGAGCGACCGTGTTAACCCTTGATCTTTGCCCCGGCTGCATCCACCTAACAGCAGAAGGCCGAGGCGCCGAATTCTGTGCTGTAAAACTCCCGTCACAAACGGTGGTAGGCGGAACGACCCTCGGTCGTTAATATGAGATTCGCGGTTGGCTAAAATAAGCGTCCGCGACATGAAAGGTTGGACAATGGCCAAGATATCCAAGGCTTCCGGCGACGGCGTTTTCGCAGTCCTCCCACTGCGCGATATCGTCGTGTTCCCGCATATGATCGTTCCGCTCTTCGTGGGCCGTGAAAAGTCGATCAAGGCGCTGGAAGAGGTGATGGGTCAGGAAAAGCAGATCCTGCTCGCCACCCAGATGAATGCAGCCGACGACGATCCTGAGCCCGATGCGATCTTCGACATCGGCACGCTCGCCAATGTGCTGCAGCTTTTGAAGCTGCCCGACGGCACCGTGAAGGTTCTGGTCGAGGGCGCCTCGCGCGCCAAGATCGTCTCGTTCACCGACCGCGCCGATTTCCATGAAGCCCGCGCCACCGCGCTCGCCGAACCGGAAGAGGAAGAGGTCGAGATCGAGGCGCTTGCCCGCTCGGTCGTCACCGACTTTGAGAATTACGTCAAGCTGAACAAGAAGATCTCGCCCGAAGTGGTGGGTGCGGCCAGCCAGATCGACGACTATTCCAAGCTCGCCGATACGGTCGCCTCGCACCTCGCCATCAAGATCCCCGAGAAGCAGGAGATGCTCGCCACGCTTTCCGTCAAGGAGCGTCTGGAGAAGGCGATGGGCTTCATGGAAGCCGAAATCTCCGTGCTCCAGGTGGAAAAGCGCATCCGCTCGCGCGTCAAGCGCCAGATGGAGAAGACGCAGCGCGAGTACTACCTCAACGAGCAGATGAAGGCGATCCAGAAGGAGCTCGGCGAGGGCGAGGACGGCCGCGACGAGGCCGCCGAGATCGAGGCCCGCATCAAGAAGACCAAGCTCTCCAAGGAGGCCCGCGAGAAGGCGGAGGCCGAGTTGAAGAAGCTGCGCTCGATGTCGCCGATGTCGGCTGAATCGACAGTGGTGCGCAACTATCTCGACTGGCTGCTGTCGATCCCGTGGGGCAAGAACTCCAAGGTCAAGCAGGACCTGAACTATGCGCAGGACGTGCTCGACGCCGACCATTTCGGCCTCGACAAGGTCAAGGAGCGCATCGTCGAGTATCTCGCCGTGCAGAGCCGCCAGAAGAAGATCAAGGGGCCGATCCTGTGCCTCGTCGGACCGCCCGGCGTCGGCAAGACCTCGCTCGGCAAGTCGATCGCCAAGGCGACCGGCCGCGAGTTCATCCGCATGGCGCTCGGCGGCGTGCGTGACGAGGCCGAGATCCGCGGTCACCGGCGGACCTATATCGGCTCGATGCCCGGCAAGGTCATCCAGTCGATGAAGAAGGCCAAGAAGTCGAACCCGCTCTTCCTGCTCGACGAGATCGACAAGATGGGCCAGGACTTCCGCGGCGATCCGTCATCGGCGCTGCTCGAGGTGCTCGATCCCGAGCAGAACTCGACGTTCATGGACCATTACCTCGAGGTCGAATACGACCTGTCGAGCGTGATGTTCGTGACGACGGCGAACACGCTGAACATCCCGGCGCCCCTGATGGACCGCATGGAGATCATCCGTATCGCCGGTTACACCGAGGACGAGAAGATCGAGATCGCCAAGCGTCACCTGATGCCCAAGGTGATCCGTGACCATGCCCTGCAGCCGAACGAATTCTCGGTCGGCGAGGACGCGATCCGCGGCATCATCCAGACCTACACGCGGGAAGCCGGCGTGCGCAGCCTGGAGCGCGAGCTGATGAAGCTCGGGCGCAAGGCGGTGACCGAGATCCTGCGGACGAAGAAGAAGACGGTGAAGATCACGGCGGACAACCTCGCCGATTATCTCGGCGTGCCGCGCTTCCGCTTCGGCCAGGTCGAAGCCGACGATCAGGTCGGCGTGGTCACGGGTCTTGCCTGGACGGAAGTCGGCGGCGAGCTGCTGACGATCGAAGGCGTCATGATGCCCGGCAAGGGCCGCATGACGGTGACCGGCAATCTACGTGACGTGATGAAGGAATCGATCTCGGCGGCGGCTTCTTACGTCCGCTCTCGGGCTATCGATTTCGGCATCGAGCCGCCGCTGTTCGACAAGCGCGACATCCACGTCCACTTGCCGGAAGGCGCCACGCCGAAGGACGGCCCGTCCGCAGGTGCCGCGATGGCCACTGCCATCGTGTCGGTGCTGACGGGTATCCCGGTGCGGGCCGATGTGGCGATGACCGGCGAGATCACGCTGCGTGGCCGCATCCTGCCGATCGGCGGCCTGAAGGAGAAGCTGCTCGCGGCATTGCGCGGCGGCATCAAGAAGGTCCTGATCCCGGAAGAGAACGTCAAGGATCTGGCGGAGATTCCGGACAATGTGAAGAACGGCATGGAGATCATTCCGGTCTCGCGGGTTGGCGAGGTGCTGAGGCACGCGTTGGTCAGGATGCCGGAGCCGATCGAGTGGGTCGAGCCGGTCAATGCGCCGGCTCCGGTCGACAGCGGCGACGATGCCGGAAAGTCGCTTGCTCATTAGCGTTTGCTAACATTGCAGCGCACAAAGAGAGAGCCGGGCCTTGAGCCCGGCTTTTTCATGTGAAAAGCCACCAAAAAAAGCAAAAAAGCCCGGAATTCCGCGGTTTTCGGCTTGGGTTCCTGAACGCTTCTTTCTAAAGTCCGTTTCCTGCCGGATGAGTCGTAGTTCCGGTTTTCTCATGGAAGGGAATTTTTATGAACAAGAACGAACTGGTGTCCGCCGTCGCCGACTCCGCAAGCATTTCGAAGGCTGATGCGCAGTCCGCCGTCGATGCGGTGTTCTCCGTGATCACTGGCGAACTGAAGAAGGGCGGCGATGTCCGGCTTGTCGGCTTCGGAAATTTCACCGTGTCAAAACGCGCTGCTTCGACCGGCCGCAATCCGCAGACCGGCGCGGAAGTGAAGATCCCGGCGCGCACCGTGCCGAAGTTCTCGGCCGGCAAGGGCCTCAAGGACGCGGTCAACTAAGACCTTTTTCTTTAAGAGCAGAAAAGCCGGGCTTGCCCGGCTTTTCTTTTTTTTGCGGCGATTGGACCCGCATTCTTCCTGGAGTTGCTCAGGCCGTCGGCGCGTCGGCGCGCATCAGGCCTTCCTGTTTCAGATCCGCCCACAGCGCCGCCGGTATCCTGGTGTCGAGCAGCGCCCGGTTGCTTTCGACCTCGGCCGGCCGCTGGCCGCCGGGTATCACCGACATCACCGAGGGATGCTGTAGCGGGAATTGCAGCGCCGCCTCGATCAGCCGCACATTGTGGCGTTTGCAGACGGCTTCGATACGCGCCACGCGATCCAGGATCTCCTTGGGCGCTTCGCTGTAATTGTAGAAGGCGCCGGGCTTCGGTCCGGTCGCAAGCACGCCGGAATTGTAGGGGCCGCCCAGCACGATGCCGATGCCGCGCTTCTGGCAAAGCGGCAGGAAGGATTGCAGCGCCTCCTGCTCGAGCAGCGTGTAGCGGCCGGCAAGCAGGAACAGGTCGAAGTCGCCGCGCTCGGCAAGCGTGTGGGCGACCTGCCACTCGTTGATGCCGCCGCCGAAGGCCTTGATCACGCCCTGGTCGCGCAGCGCCAGCAGGCCGTAATAGCCGGACGACATGAATTCCTCGATGCGGGCATCCGAGGCCTCCTTGCTACCATGGGTGAAGATGTCGACGTCATGGACGAAAAGGATGTCGATGCGGTCGACGCCCAGGCGCTCCAGCGAGGCCTCGAAAGAGCGCATGACGCCGTCATAGCTGTAGTCGTAGACTTCCCGGCGCGACGGCGTCTCGAAGAACTTGCCGATGCCGGTGCGCTTGTCCGGCGGGGCGACGCGCATGATGCGGCCGACCTTGCTCGACAACACATAGTCGTCGCGCTTCTTGCCGCGCAGGAAGGGATTGAGGCGCGTTTCCGACAGGCCGAGGCCGTAGAGCGGGGCCGTATCATAATAGCGGCATCCGGTCGCCCAGGCCGCCTGCAAGGTAGCATTGGCGTCCTCGTCGGAAATGGCGCGGTAGAGATTGCCGAGCGGCGCGGCGCCGAAGCCGAGCTCGGTGAAGGTGATGCCGCCATTGCCGATGCGGTCGAAATGCCGTGTCTTCATGTCTGACGATGTCCCGGAGTGATTTGTCTGACATGACACTATCACGCTCGTGGCCCAGCAAAAGTGCCGAGGCTCGTTGGACAGCGATTTTCGCGGTGGTAGCATGAACAGAAACAAGCTTTTCGTGGCAGCATACCGCAAATCCACAAAGCGTCGCGACACCTCTCAGGCAGGGTGAGAGCCATCATGACCAAAGCCGGATCAGGCATGTTCGCGACCGCGCTGGACGAGCTTGGCGCGGTGCTGGCGCGTACGGATGAAGCCCGGATCGACGCCGCCTGCGAAATGCTTGCCGACGCCGCCCGGATCGCCGTCTATGGCTGCGGTCGCGAGGCGCTGCAGGTGAAAGGCTTCGCCATGCGGCTCTACCATCTCGGCCTGCCGGTCTCGGTCGTCGGTGACATGACCACGCCGCCGATGGGGAAAGGCGATGTGTTCCTCGTGAGTTCAGGGCCAGGCGAGACCACCACGGTGCTGACATTGATGCGGGTTGCCCGCGCGGCCGGCGCGAAGGTGCTGCTCTTGACGGCGGAACCGGAAAGCAGCGCGGAGAAACTCGCCGACTTCACGCTGCTCATCCCGGCGCAGACGATGGCCAGCGACCAGGGCGCCGCCCGGACTTCGGTTCTGCCGATGGGCTCGTTGTTCGAGGGCGCGCTGTTCGTCTTGTTCGAGATCATGGTGCTGAAGCTCAAGGCGCTGACAAAAGCCACGCCGGAAGCGATGCGCGCCAGGCACACCAATATGGAGTAGGGGATGCGCTACGAGCTGATGCTGCCGCACCAGATCCGCAAGGCGATCGAGGAGAACTGGCCGGTCGTGCTGCCGCTCGGTGTGCTCGAATACCATGGCGAGCACATGGCGGTTGGCATGGACACGCTGGCCGTCATCAAGACGGTGGAGCTGATCGAAAAGGAGAGGGACATCGTCATCCTGCCGCCCTTCTACTACGGCGCGGCAAGCTATGCGGTGGCGGCGCCCGAAGGCAGCGGCTCGGTGCAGGTCGGCGGTCCGGTGCTTTCGCCATTCGCCGATGAATTGTTCTACGGCATGCTGCGCATCGGCTTCCGCAACATCCACGCCATCATCCACCACCAGACCGAGAATTTCGTGGCCGGCATGCCGACCGATCTCGCCTTCAAGACCGCTGGCCGCCAGGCGATCTTCCGCTTCCTGGAGAAGGAACGTGGCGAGGGTTGGTGGGGCTCCAACACAATGGCCGATTACTATGCCGGCCATGCGCAGGGCGAGAATGTCTTCAACTGGGTGCAGGTGCATCCTCTGATGCCGGCCGCGATGAACGGCAAATATCCGTTCGACCATGCCGGCATCGGCGAAACCTCGCTGATGCTGGCGCTATGCCCAGAGGCGGTGGACGAGAAGCGTTTCGCCGACAACACCGGCTGGTATACGAAAAGCGCGTCGGAGGCCTCGGCGGGTCTCGGCAAGATCGGCGTTGCCATGATCCTCGACCATCTTAGGGCGATATTGGTGAGCTAGCTGCTCCCCTTCTCCCCTTGTGGGAGCAAGGTGTCGCCGAAGGCGACGGATGAGGGGTGCTCCAGGGAAAGCCGGCGTCTCACTCCGCTGGAACACCCCTCATCCGTCTCGGCGCTAACGCGCCGATCCACCTTCTCCCACAAGGGGAGAAGGAAGAAATGCCGTCGCTACTTCACCGAGCCGGCCGTCATGCCCATGATCAGATAGCGCTCGAGCGCGATGCCGATGATGGCCAGCGGCGCGATCGCGGCCGTGGCAAGCGCTGCCATCGACCACCAGTTGATGCCTTGCGAGCCGGTCTGGCTCGCCACCATGACAGGGATGGTCTTGGCATCGGTCGACGTCAGAAGGGCGGCGAAGAAATACTCGTTCCAGCACAGCACCATCGCCAGGATGAAAGCGGCGACCATGCCGGGCAGCGCGATCGGCATGACGATGCGGAAGAAGGCGCCCCAGATCGACAGCCCGTCGACCAAAGCTGCTTCCTCCAATTCGACCGGAATAGAGTTGAACTGGTCGCGCATGATCCAAATCACGATCGGCAGCACCATCAGCGTGTAGAGGAGCACGAGCCCGATGCGCATGTCGAGGAGGGCCACTTCGCGGTAGAGCACCAGGAAAGGCAGCGCCAGCACGACCGGAGGCAGGATCAGCTGCGACAGGAAGAAGAAGGAGATGTCCTCGTTCTTGAACCAGGCGAACTTGTAGCGGTAGCGGACAAGGCCATAGGCGGCGAGGCTGCCGATGATGATGGCGAGGCCCGATGCCCCGACAGAGGTGATGACGGAGTTCATGAAGCGCTTGAAGAATTCGTCGCGTACGGTCGAGGTCTGGAAGATCGAGTCCGGCGACAGGCCGAGCGAGCGCCAGCCCTTCCAGTCCGGCTGGAAATCGACGAAGGGAACGAGATGGCCCTGCGTGACGTCGACCGCCGATTTGAACGAGGTAGTGATCGTCCAGTAGATCGGGAACAGGCAGACGAAAGCCCAGAAGACAAGCGCGCCATAGATGAAGACGCGGCTGGCGACAAAGGCCGCCGGCGAGCGGATTTCGGAAACGGTGTAGTCGGTGGTCTGGACGCTCATGATGGCCGCTCAGTTGACGTTGCGCACGAAGCGACTGGCGAATTTCAACAGCCAGGTCACGAAAACGACGATGATGATCAGATAGGCCATGGCGAGCATGGTGCCGTAGCCGACATTCGAGCGGTCGCGATATTCGCGATAGATGAAGCTCGACACGGAATCGGTGGCGCCGCCGGGGCCGCCGGAGGTCAGGGTGATGATGATGTCGGCAAGCTTCAGCTTGAAGATGATGCGCAGGATAACGGCCGTCACCGACACCGGCAGCATCAGCGGAAAGGTGACTTGCCAGAATGTCTGCCACGCGGTCGCGCCGTCGACGCGGGCGGCTTCCAGCACCTCGCGCGACATCGCCTGCAGGCCGGCAAGCAGCATAATCATCATGAAGGGGATGAAGGTCCAGGCGTCGAGCATCATGATCGAGATGCGGGCGGTGATCGGATCGGAGAAGAAGGCCGGATTGTCCCAGCCGAGATGACGCGCCAGCGTCGCCGCCGGTCCGAACCGGTACTCCATCAACGACTTGCCGACCATCCAGGACACGGCGACCGGCGACAGCATCAGCGGCAACAGGAAGACGACACGGAAGAATTTGCGGGCCCGGATCTGCGCGTTGAGCAGCAGCGCCAGGCCGAAGGCGATGACATATTCGACCAGCACCGCAAGCACGTAGAGCACCATGTTGAACAGCGCGTTGCGGTAATAGGGATCGGCCAGCATCTGCCAGAAATTGTCGAGGCCGTTGAACCTGCGCCCGGTAAACGAGCTGAGGTTCCAGTCGGTCAGCGCGATGTAGAAGCCGAACAGCGTCGGGAAGATCACCATGGCGATGGTGAAGAGCAGCGCCGGCAGAAGGAACAGCGCGCGCTGGCCGTCCTCGCCACGCGTCAGCACCTGCCAGGCGCCGAGCGCTGCTCCCCACAAGATGTAGGCGTAGATCACCGGGCGCCAGGTGTCGAAACCGACCGTGGACATTTCGGTCTTGTAGAGAACCTGCACGACGATGATCGCCAGCAGGCCAAGGGTCGCGAGGGCCAGCAGACCCCAGCCGAGGCGCTTGCGGCCTGCCGGGATCAGGTCGGCCGGATTTGCCGCCCACGCATTCGCGGTCGAAGTCTGCTCAGCCACGCCTCTCGCCTCTTTGACTGACGACCGGCCGCAGCCGGTCAAAGATGCGGCCCGGCGACTGGTGCCGCCGGGCCGCGACTTCCGTGAGACAGCTTACATGCCGAGCGAAGCTTTGTAGAGCTTCACCTGCTTGTCACGTCCGATCTGGTCGGTCAGCTTCTCCCATGCGGCAGCGATGGCGTCGGCGCCTTCCTGCGCCTTCATCTTGCCGGCAAAAGTGTTGGCGAGGATGTCCTCGGCGGCGGAGTAGTACTGGAAGATGCCGGGGATGCGCGGCTCGATCGCAGCGTTCGGATGATTGTAGGAATCACCTTCCGACTTGAGATAGGAGGTGATGAAGGCCTCGTCATAGCCGGCCGCCACCCATTCGGGAATGTTGAAATGGGAGTTGCGGTAGGGCTGGAAGCCCGACGGATACATTGCTGTCCAGATCGACAGGTCCTTGCCGCCGAGATGGGCCGCGGCGGACCATGCGGCCTTCTTCTTCTTTTCGTCCTTGTCGACGCGGGCCATGACATAGACGCCCCAGCCAAGATAGGCGCAATTCGGCGAATAGTTCGGGCCGCTGGCGAGCTTTTCCCACTTGCCGGTCTTGGAATTGTAGACGTCGTCGGAGCCCGGCAGGATCGAGAAGCCGGTGACGTCGCCGATGACCGATGAGTCGTTGGTCTTCACGTTCGAGCCGACGTCGCCCCACCACGGGATCATCGAACCGGTGCCGGCCAGGAACTGCTGGAAGGCAGTCGTGTTCGGATCGGCGTTGATCTGGTCGGCAGGCTCTGAGGGCAGGGCGTCGATCACGTCCTGGATGGCGCGCACCCAGGCTGGATTGTTGACGCGCGGCTTCATCGTGTCGGCGTCGAACAGCCAGGCCTTGTCATCGGGATGCTTGGCATAGGCGGTGGCGCGGCTGCCGAGGAAGTAGAAGCCGAAACCGCCCCAGGGCTTGGGCGCATCGAGATAGCCATAGACGTCTTGGCCCTTGAATTTCTTGCCCTTCAGGAACTTGGTAACGGCCTGCACTTCCTGCCAGGTCTTCGGCACGCCCCATTCGGTCGTGGCGCCGCTTTCCTTCCAGGCCTTGGCGAGGTCGGCATCGGCGAACACGTCGGTGCGGTAGTTGAAGTTGTGCGTGTCACCGTCGATGGTCACGCGATACTGCTTGCCGTCCCAGGTGCCGACCGGCGGCTTCAGGTAGTTGACGAGATCGTCGAAATCAATCTGTTTCTTGACCCAGTCGGGCATCTCCGAGGTGAGGCCCTTGCCGCAGACGTCACCTTCGAAGGGCGCGCCCATTTCGATGATGTCGAAGTCGACGGTGCCGGTGGCGATCGACTGCTGCAGGCGGGCGTTGTAGTCGGCCTGGGCGAGGTCGATCCAGCTGATCTTGGCGCCGGTATAGGCTTCCCATGGCTTCAGGAAGCCGCGGAACAGCACGTTGTGCAGGTTCTGGTTGTTGAGGCCCATGAAGGTGAGCTCGACACCGGCGAACTCGCCTTCCTTGACATTGGCCTTGGTCGCTTCGAGGCAGAGCTCGCCGACCTTCTGGAAATCCGCATCGGTCGGCTGGCCCTTGCCGACGCCCGGGATCTGCAGGATCTTCGCACGCAGGCTGTCATCGGCGGCGGCCGGCCTCGTCAGCGCGCCGAGCCCGGCGCCGGACGCGGCGGCGATCGCGGCCATCGAGGCGGCACCTTTCAGCAGATCGCGGCGGCTGGCGCCGGCGCGCATCAGTTTTTCATACAGGTCGACTCTCATCTACAGGTTCCTCCCAGAACAACAGCCATTGAATTGAAGTGCCAATCTCTCGGACGTCGAAACGTCTGACGGTTCTCCTCGATCATACGGGGACGTGGGACCCCACCCTGCGTCGCCGGAGATCCGATCTCAGGGTAACAGATCTGCTCTCGGATTGGCACTCGCCACTATTCGCGTAATCGATTACCTTGTCAACAAGATTGGGTTTTTATCTATAAGATACCGACTTGCCGTCGCCGTTGGCAATGGCTAGCTTCACCGCAAACGATAAAGGGGAGACGATGGCTCAAGTAGCGATCAGCAGTGTGGCCAAGGCGTTCGGAACCGTCAAGGTCCTGCATGAGGTCAGTGTCGACATCGCCGACGGCCAGTTCGTCGTGCTGGTTGGCCCGTCGGGCTGCGGCAAGTCCACGCTCTTGAGGATGGTGGCCGGGCTGGAGACGGTTTCCGGCGGCACGATCTCGATCGGCGATCGCGTCGTCAACAACCTGCCGCCGGCCAAGCGCGACATCGCCATGGTGTTCCAGAATTACGCGCTCTATCCGCACAAGACGGTGGAGCAGAACATGGCCTTCGCGCTGAAGCTGCGCGGCACCGATCCGGCCGTCGTCGCCGAGCGGGTCAAGCGCGCCGCCGACATCCTCGACCTGGCGCCCTATCTCAGGCGCTATCCGCGCCAGCTTTCCGGCGGCCAGCGCCAGCGCGTCGCCATGGGCCGCGCCATCGTGCGCAATCCGCAGGTGTTCCTGTTCGACGAGCCGCTTTCCAATCTCGACGCCAAGCTGCGCGTGCAGATGCGCACCGAGATCAAGGAACTGCACCAGCGGCTGAAGACGACCACCATCTACGTCACCCACGATCAGATCGAGGCCATGACCATGGCCGATAAGATCGTCGTGATGCGCGACGGCCGCATCGAGCAGGTCGGCGCGCCGCTGGAACTGTTCGACCGGCCGGCGAACCTTTTCGTCGCCGGCTTCATCGGCTCGCCTTCGATGAACCTGCTTAAGGGCACCGTGAAGAAGGCTGAGAAGGCGGTCGTCGAGATCGCCGGCACGGCGTTCCCGATGCCGCCGGGAGTTGCTGCCGAGGATGGCCAGGCCGTCGTCTACGGCGTGCGGCCGGAGCATCTGGAGATCCATCCGGACGGCGTCGAGTCCAAGATCTCGGTGGTCGAGCCGACAGGCTCCGAGACCCTGGCCTTCGTGCGCTTCGGCGAGGGCGAGATGGTGGCGCTGTTTCGCGAGCGCCACGACTTCAAACCGGGCGACACGCTGAAGCTCAAGCCGCGCCTCGACCAGGTCCACCTCTTCGACGCCGGCACCGGCAAGCGTCTCTGACCGCATCAACCCTTCAAGAGGAAACCATGCTCAAAGGGATCAATCCGCTGCTCAATGCCGATGTGCTCCAGGCGCTGCGGGCGATGGGCCATGGCGACGACCTGATCATCGCCGACACCAATTTCCCGTCCGATTCGGTGGCGCGGCAAACCGTGCTCGGCAAGCTGTTGCGCATCGACGCGACGGCGGCCGAAGTGGTGAAGGCGGTGCTGTCGGTCTTGCCGCTGGATACTTTCGTCAACGATGCGGCGGCGCGCATGGAGATCGTCGGCAAGCCGAACGAGATTCCGCCGGTGCAGAAGGAGGTCCAGAAGGAGATCGACGCGGCCGAGGGCAAGCCTTGGCCGATGATCTCGATCGAGCGCTACGCCTTCTACGAGCGCTCCAGGAAAGCTTATTGCGTGATCCAGACCGGCGAGCGGCGCTTCTATGGCTGCTTTGCCTTCCGCAAGGGCGTCGTGCCGCCGGATGCGGAGTAAGGACATGGCTATCGGCAAGCCCGTCGTCACGAAGCCTGTTGTAATTTTGGGTGTGTTCGTTGCCGACACCGCCTATCGCGCCGACCGCCAGCCGCGCCTGGGCGAGACGATCCTCGGCAATTCCTTCAAGCTCGGCCCGGGCGGCAAGGGCTCGAACCAGGCCGTGGCCGCCGGCAAGCTTGGCGCCGACATCACTTTCCTGACCAGGCTCGGCGTCGATGCCTTCGCCGACATGGCCAAGCAGACCTGGAAAGACGCAGGCGTGAAAAGCGCCGTCATCGACACGCCGGACAGCTATACGGGTGCCGCCTACATCTTCGTCGAGGAAGGCAGCGGCAACAATGCCATCATCGTCAGCCCGGGCGCGGCAATGCTGATTTCCCCGGCCGACATCGAAGCGCATGCCGAGCTCATTCGTTCCGCCGGCGTTTTCGTCACCCAGCTTGAGCAGCCGATCGACGCGGCATTGAAGGCGCTCGAGATCGCGCGCGGGGCAGGGGTGACGACCATCCTCAATCCCGCGCCGGCCGCCAGCCTGCCCGACCGCATCTACACCCTCTGCGACTATGTCACGCCCAACGAGACTGAAGCCGAAGGACTGACCGGCATCAAGGTTTCGTCGATCGACGACGCCCGCCGCGCCGCCGATGCGCTGCTGGTCAAAGGCGTCGGTGCCGTCATCGTGACGCTGGGAGAAAAGGGCGCCTTGCTCCACACCAAGGAGCGATCCGAACATGTCGGCGCGGTCAATGCGGGCCCAGTGGTCGAGACCACGGGGGCGGGTGACGCGTTCAACGGCGGCCTGGCCGCAGCTCTGGCAAAAGGCGCCGAGCCTCTGGAGGCCATCCGCTTTGCCTGCGCGGTCGCCGGCATTTCTGTGACCCGCCCAGGCACCGCGCCATCGATGCCGACATTGCGGGAGGTCGAGGCGCTGCTCGCCAAGGCCTGACGCCTCCCGTCCACCTGTCTTTCTCGGCTTTGTTAGCGGCTCCTTAATCCGGAACGCAACGGAGGCGAGCGCGTTCATCGTCCTGGTCGGCAACGCCGATTGGAACGGCTGGATGAAAAAGCCTTACGAAAAGCCCACGCTTACGAAGCGGCAGAAGCTCACCGAACGGACGGCCCAGATCATCGCTTCCGGCGTCGTCCTGGGCGAATGATTTCCTGAATCGGGCTCGGATAGCGCTACAGAATCCTGCTGGTCAGCTCCAGCATCGTCGTTGCGCCCTGCTCGCTGCCGGGCATATGCACCACGCGCAGAACCCGAAGGTCCCTGCTCGATCCTTCGACCGGCATTGAAACGCTTTCACCGACCCGTGGCAATTCCTGGAAGGCGAGCTCGTCGACGTCCCTGGCGTCATCGATCGAAATGCGGCATCTCACAGCCATCTTGATCTCCCGTCATTTTCGCCCGTGGGCTGAACGAGGCAAGATTGGAATGGTTCCCGGGTAAAGGCCCTCGGTTGTCAAACCCGCTGCGACATTCGCGCGGCGTCGGTCGCTTCAACGCCTTGAATTGACTTCGCAATTGGCCAGAGGTCGTTAGCTGGCCAACTCGGCGATGTGGGCAATCGGCTTGTCCTCTTCCATGCGGCAGGCGCAGGCCGGCAGGCGGTGTAGAAGCAGACCGCGATCCGCGGTGGTCAAGGCGATACGGCCGGAACACCCGTCAAAGCGCGCCGCACAAGCCGGATTTTCTGATTGACCCCGGAAAGGGAAATGGCGCGAGTGACGGGGCTCGAACCCGCGACCTCCGGCGTGACAGGCCGGCACTCTAACCGACTGAGCTACACCCGCGCACTGACGAGCACGTGTCAGCCGTGTTCGTCGTTGGGGCGGTGGATAAGGGGTTCGTTTGCGGGTGTCAAGCGCAGCATCGAAGCATAACAGCAATCAGCAGAAGGTTTTTTGACAGCGGCGTCCTGGCTGGGGAAAACCGCACCGCGACGGGTGCGCCGTCCGTTCATTTGGCCTTGCGGATGCGGCCCTAACTGCTTAAAGGTCCGCGCTCAAGCGGGCGATTAGCTCAGTTGGTAGAGCGCTTCGTTTACACCGAAGATGTCGGCGGTTCGAGCCCGTCATCGCCCACCAGCCTGTCGAACAAGCTGAAACGGAATGTGGCGGCGGCCCTTGCCAGGGCCACCACCTTATCGAGCGGCGGGCTGCTACTGCCTGACGTAGCACCTTTTTTCCGCGCCCGGAGCAGGATCACCGCCAAAGGAGTCGTTGCTGCAGTCGACGCCGTTCCTGAAGACATCCTGCGTGTACCGGCCGCGTGCGCCGTATCTGACCACCGCACGACCTTCGAAATCGCAGAAATCGCCCTCACCGGCGCAGGCAACCCAATCGCCGCGGTCCGGCCGTGAGCCGTAATCGCCCCCGTAATTGTTGTCATCGCCGTAGTTGTTGTCACCGCCATAGCCGCCGCGGCCGCGCGCCACGTAATAGCAAGCTTTCTCGCGGCCGGGTGCAGGATCACCGAAAAGGCGATTTGAGCAAGGCACGGCCCGGCGGTCGAAAAACCGGGACGTCGTTCGACCCCGGGCGCCGTAGATCACTTGCGTGGGATAGGGCAGGCGGCATATGCCGCCTTCATTGGCGCATCGCCGCAGCTGCTGCGCCGAGGCGGTGCTTGGGAAAAGGGCCGTGGCGGTCGCGGCCAGGCCGACCAGGCAAATGACCGCCAGTGCCATCCGGATCAGGAAAGTAGGGGTTTTCGACACGATTCGTCTCCCGTTTTGATTGCATCGGACACCCTACAGCGAAGCTGTTGAACGTGCGATGAACGCTTTGGTCGCCGGTCGTATGCCAGATTATCGCTCGCTGCGTCCGGTTGTCGAGGAGTCAAGGAAGCGATGCCGACCAACGGTTCGGCCGGCTGTGATTTCAGTATTTTATGATCCGCCGCTCAACGAGGACCACGATGCAGAACAGCGCGATCGACAGCGACGACGACAGCACGATCGCGGCGTAGAGGCGGTCGGACTGGTAGTTGAAGGTCGCCTGGATGATCAGCGCGCCGAGCCCTTTGTCCGAACCGATCCATTCGCCGACGATGGCGCCGATGACGGCGGTGGCCGAGGCGATCCTGAGCGAGGAGAACAGCATCGGCAGCGCGCGCGGCAAGCGCAGACTCCAGAAAATCTCCGAGCGTGTCGCCGACAGCACCCTGAACAGTTCGTGCTCGTTGTCGCTGGCCGAATCGAGCCCACGGATCATGTTCACCAGCGTCGGGAAGAAGCAGATCACCGCGGCGATAACGATCTTCGGCGTCATGCCGAGACCGAAGATCAGGATGATGATCGGCGATAGCGCCAGGATCGGAATGGTGTTGAAGAAGAGCACGATCGGGAAATAGGCGGCCTGAAGGACGCGGCTGTGGACAAAGAGCACGGCCAGCAGCACGGCAGCCAGGTTGCCGATGACGAAGCCGGCCAGCGCCTCGATCAGCGTCGGCCGCAGATTGTCGATGAGGAGCGAAAAGTTCTTCTGGAAGACACCGAAGATCGCCGTCGGCGTCGGCACGATATAGGCCGGTACGCCAAGCAGGGGCAGCAAGTATTGCCAGGCGAGCAGGATTGAAGCCGCGCCCAGGACGGGAAGCGCAAGGGTCATTTGCGGAGAGAGCGGCGCCTGTCTCACGATGCGCGCTCCAGCGCCGTCCGCAAATCGGCCATGGCGGCGACGATCGCCGGATCCTCGCGCTTGCAGCGATTGCTTTCCTGCTTGAAGGGCCGCATGTCGAGGTCCCTGACGACACGCCCCGGATTGGCGGCCAGCACGATCACGCGTTCGCCGAGATAGGCGGCCTCGGCGATCGAATGGGTGACGAAAAGGATCGTCGTGCCGGTGCGCCGCCAGAGCGCGAGAAGCTCGTCGTTCAACCGGTCGCGCGTGATCTCGTCCAGCGCGCCGAAGGGTTCGTCCATCAGCAGCAGTTTCGGTTCGCCGAGTAGGGCGCGCGCGATCGCGACGCGCTGGCGCTGGCCGCCGGAGAGCTGGTGCGGCAGGCGCTCGCTGAAGCCGCCGAGGCCCATGAGCTCCAGCAGCTCCGTGCTGCGGTCCTCGATCCTGCGGGTCAGGCTGCCCTGGCCGACGCCGAGCGGCAGGCGCACATTGTCGCACACCGTGCGCCAGGGGAGCAGGGTGGAATCCTGGAAGACGAAGCCGACGTCGCGGCGCGAGCGCACCGCATGCGGCGTTTCGCCGAGCACGCTGATTGAGCCGCCGAGCGGATCGAGCAGGTCGGCCACCACCCTGAGCAAGGTCGACTTGCCGCAGCCGGACGGCCCCAGGATCTACAGGAAGGAACCGGCCGCGACGGTCAGGTCGAGGCCGGAGAGCACTTTGACGGCCGTCTGCCGGCCGCCATAGCCGACATCTAGCTGCCGCGCTTCGATAGCCTCCACCATCACGCCGCGGGCGCGTCGAGCTTGGGCCGGTCGGCGGCCGACAGTTCCAGGATCTTGGTTGTGTAGACATCCTTGGCTGCCGGACGGCCGTTCGGATATTGGCCGACCTTGTCGAGCAGCGCCAATTGCTCCTCGATCGAGGCGGGGTCGAACGTGCCCCAGCCATCCTTGGCGGTCGCGCCGTCGAAGGAGAGTTTCAGCACCAGATTGACGGTCTTTTCCTCCCAGCCGAGATCCATTTCCGGATAGGCGGCGACCATCTTCTTCACCGCTTCCTGCGGGTTGGCATGCACCCAGCCCCATCCCTTGCCGACGGCGCCGATGAACTTGGCCAGGGTCTCCGGATCCTTTTCGATCGCAGTGTCGGTGGCGAAATAGACGTCGGCGTAGGAGCTCAATCCAAGGTCGCGAGTCAGAAGGTCGATGCGGTCATCGCCGACGACGCTCAGTGCCTGCGTGTTGGTGATCCAGCCGCCGATCGCATCGACGTCGCCGCGCACCAGCGGCGCCTTGTCGAAGCCGACATTGACGATGGTCACCTCGGAAGGATCGATGCCGTTCTTGGCCAGGATCTCGTCGATGACGAAGCGCGCCGTCGGCTGGATGCCGATCTTCTTGCCCTTGAGATCTGCGACGCCGCGGATCGGCTTGGCCGACTTCGAGGTCAGCGCGTAGGGACCGGTGCGGAAGCCGCAGGCGATGATCTTGATCGGCACGCCGCTAGCGCGCGCCGAATAGAGCTGTGGCGTCTCCGAGAACTGGCCAAGCTGCGCGGCGCCCGAAATGACCGGCGGGACGGTCGAAGCGTTGGGGCCGCCGGGGCTGAATTCGACCTCCAGCCCGGCATCCTTGAAATAGCCGTTGGCGACGGCCGCGATGTCGCCGATCTGGCCGTTGGACATCAGCCAGTCATACTGGATGACGACCTTGCCGGCGGCCTTTGCGCCCGGCGTCAGCACCAGCTGCATACCGGCCGACACGGCCGCCACAGCCGCGACGCCGCCTTTCACGAAAGCGCGACGGTTCAATTCGAAGTCCCTGTTCCCATTCATTTTTCGCTCCTGTTGCAGACTTTCTCGTCTCTTCTTCAGGCGCCGCTCCCTTCAGCGCGGCGTCATCTACGGCTGTTCGTCGTGGTAGTCGCCGGGGCCGCCGTCGAGCCAGGCGTAAAGCTCCCAGAGTGTGTCGTCCGGGTCGGTGAAATAGGCGCAGCGCGCATTCCAGGCGTAGTTTTCGGGCGGGCCGTAGAAAGGCACGCCCTTGCCGCTGAGTTCGGCATGCATGCGGTCGATGTCTGCCGGCGTATCGAGCTGCACGGCGACGCAGACCTTGTGCGCCTGACGCTGCGATTTCAGCTTCGACACGCCGGTATGGCGGTTGATGTGGTCGAGTTCCCAGGCGGCGAGCGTGACGCCCTCGCCATGGAAATCAGCAAAGCCTTCGGCGCGGCGGCGCAGGCGGAAGCCGAGCTTGTCGACATAGAATTCGACGGTGCGCTCGATGTTTTCCACCAGCAGGCAGACGTCGGAAATGCGGGTGATGCTCGCCGGCATGGCTATTTCGCTCCGTCGGTTTTCGGCAGCGGCAGCCTGACGCCGACGCGATTGGCGGCGCCGACGATGTGAGCCCGCATTGCCGCTTCCGCCGCGGCCGGATCGCCCGCCACCAGCGCCTCGTAGATGCGCACGTGCTCGCCGACATTGATCTCGACGAGGTCGTGCAGCGGGTTGGTCATACGGGCGTAGTGGATGGAGTGACGGATCTGCTCGCAGACGAACGAGATGAAAGTGTGGATGTAGCTGTTGCCGGTGGCGCGCGCGATCTCGCGGTGGAAGAGCAGGTCGGCGTCGATGCTGCCTTCTTCCCAGCGCTCTTCGCCGCCCATGCGGTCGAGCGCTGCCTTGATCGAATCGAGATGCTCCTTAGTGCGCCGCGCCGCGGCGAGTGCCGCCGACTCGGCCTCAAGGATGCAGCGCAACTCGAACAGCCGCTCCATGTTGTGCGTGTCCTTGAGCGCCTCGCGGTCGATGCGGATCGCGGCCCGCTGCTCGGGCGCCAGCACGAAGGCGCCGATGCCTTGCCGCGCCTCGATCATGCCGTCAGCCCTGAGCTGAGCGATCGCCTCACGCACCACATTGCGGCTGACGCCGAACTTTTCCGACAGCTCCTGCTCGGTCGGCAGCCGCGCGCCGGGGTTCAATTCGCCGGATTCAATCTCGCGGCTAAGGAAGGCCGCGACACGGTGTGGCAAGGTCTCGACGGTGCCGATGGCGGCCAGTCTCTGCTTCATGAAAGAATCTCCGTCGCGGGCAACAGACAACCGGGATTCATCAGTCCCTTGGGGTCGAGCGCAGTCTTCAGCGCCGCGACCATGTGGCGATGCGTCGGCGAGAGCCCGGTCCAGAATTCCTCGCGCCGGCTGCGGCCGATACCGTGTTCCGCGCTGATCGAACCGCCGAGGCCGACGGCGATTTCATAGAGACCGGCGATGACTTCAGCGCCCCGCGCGCGGGCATGGTGCTCGGCAAGTTCAAGCGGCGGCAGCACGTTGAAATGGATGTTGCCGTCGCCGGCGTGGCCATAGACCAGCGGAATCCAGCTGGGATGGCTATTCGCGATGAAGTGCCGGGCTTGGCTGATCAGGGCAGGGATGTCGGAGATGCGCACCGACAGATCGGTCCGAACATGATAGCCGCGCCTGGCCTGGCCTTCGACCAGCCCTTCGCGGATCGCCCAGAAGCTCCTGGCCTGCACGCTGCTCGTGGCGAGAACCGCGTCGGTCACCAGGCCTTTTTCCATGGCATCGGCCAGGAAACTGGCCAAGAGAGTATTGAGATCGATACCCGGCCCGGAGGACAATTCCATCAGCACCTGCACGGGCGCCGAGACCGGCGCAGCTATGCCTGGGTCGATCAGCCGGGCGAGCTCGATACATTCCGAACCGATGATCTCGAAAGCGGAGATCAGGTCCGAACAGTCGCGGCGCGCCCGATTGAATAACTGGATGGCAGCTTCGAAAGAAGCGAGACCGAGATAGGCTGTCTCTGTTTGAACCGGCTTCGGAAAGAGCTTCACCTCGACACCCGTGATGATGCCCAGTGTGCCTTCCGAGCCGATGAAAAGCTGCTTCAGGTCGTAGCCGCTGTTGTTCTTGCGCAGCCCGGCAAAACCGTTCCACAGCTCGCCATTCGCAAGTACGACCTCCAACCCGAGGATGAGGTCGCGCGCCATGCCATAGCGCAGCACGTTGACGCCGCCGGCATTGCTCGCCGCATTGCCGCCGATCTGGCAGCTGCCCTGCGCGCCGAGCGCCAACGGGAACAAGCAATCCTGCGCCTCGCACGCGTCCTTGATCGTCTGCAGCACGCAGCCGGCATCGGCACGCAGGGTGAAATTTTCCGTATCGATCTGCCGGATCGCGTTCAGCCGCTCAAGGCTGACGACAACCAGACCACGGCCTTTGCTGTCGATCGCGCCCGACACCAGCCCGGTGTTGCCACCCTGCGGGATCACGCCGAGCCCAAGCTCGCTGCACAGACGCATCACGGCCTGGACTTCGCCGACCGAGCCTGGCCGCAGCACGGCAAGAGCCTCGCCTCTGTAATCGCCTGCCCAATCGCCCAGATATTTCGCCATACCGGCGGCATCGGCGGTGAATCCGCCTGGGCCGACTGCGCCTTCGATGGCGCTAAGGATTTCCGGCGAGAGATGGTGAACGGTCATGAAAATTCATGTCTGGATATCGGGTGATACATATCATCCTACAACTTAATTCGAGTCAACAGGCGGACTCTGTCATCGGACTAGGCCCTGCCTATGCATCGTCCTGGCTGATTGCCGGCCGCCGAAACCACCGCGATGGTGGGCGCTACGGGGAGCCGCGGCTCGTCCCCGGCCAGATCGATCCGGTGAGGAGAAAAGATGATTGAACTGCCCTTTGCCCGCGAAGAGTACCGGCAGCGGCTCGGAAAAATCCGTGCCGAGATGGCCAGGCGCGGCATCGAACTCCTGATCGTCAACGACGTCGCCAACCAGCATTACATCACCGGTTATGACGGCTGGTCTTTCTACACGCCGCAGGTGGTGCTGGTTCCGATCGAGGATGCCGAGCCAGTCTGGATAGGCCGCGCCATGGACGCGGCCGGCGGCTTGCTGACGGCCTGGATGAAGCCGGCAAACGTGGTCGGCTTCCCGGAGGACCATGTTCAGCGCGCCGACCGTCATCCCATGGACTGGATCGCGGCCTGGATCGTCGCCAAGGGCTGGGGCAGCCGCCACACCGGCATCGAGCTCGAAGCCTATTATTTCTCACCGAAGGCGCATGCGCGGCTCGTCGCCGGATTGCCCAATGCGAAATGGCATGACGCCGACCTGCTTGTGAACTGGATCCGCGCGGTGAAATCGGCGCCGGAAATCGCCTATCTGCGCAACGCATCGAGGCTGGCCGAAGCAGCGGTCGCGCGGGCGTTCGAAGTCATTGCGCCGGGTGTGCGCGAGTGCGACGCGATCGCCGCCATCCAGGCGGCGCAGATCGCCGGCAGCCCTAATTTCGCCGGCGACATCACCGCGCTGCCGCCGACGATCCTGGGTGGCGAAAATGCTTCCGCGCCGCACATCATGTGGAGCGACAGGCGGTTCGGAAAGGACGAAACGATCGCCTTGGAGCTTGCCGGCGTTTGCCGCCGCTATGCCGCCGGGCTGGCCAGGACGATGCAGCTCGGCAAGACGCCGACCCGCGTCGCGGACACGGCAAAGGCTGTGATCGAGGGCATGGATGCGGTGCTCGATACCGTACGGCCGGGCACGACCGCGGAAGCGGTCGAAGCTGCCTGGCGCAAGGTCATCGCGCGTTACGGGCTGAAGAAGGAATCGCGCATCGGCTACTCCATCGGCGTCGCCTATCCGCCCGATTGGGGCGAGCATACGATCAGCCTCAGACCCGGCGACAAGACGGTGCTTCAACCCGGCAATGTCGTTCATTCGATCCTGGGCATGTGGATGGACGGCTGGGGCATCGAGATCAGCGAGACCATTCTGGTGACCGACACCGGCAACGAGACGCTGACGAAGTTCCCGCGGGATATCCATGTCAAATCCTGACCGGCCTGCGGGCGATACCGTGCCCGAGATCGACGCCGGGATTCTCGATCGGATGATCGAGATCCGCCGCCATCTGCACCGCCACCCGGAGCTTTCGAACCGCGAGGTGGGCACGCAGCGCTATTTGCGCGAGATGCTCGCGAGCGAAGGCATCGCCGAGATTCGGGACATTGCCGGTTACGGGCTCGCCGTCGATATCGTCGGCACCGGCCGGCCCTCCAATCGCAAGCTCGCCATTCGCGCCGACATCGACGCTTTGCCGATCGAAGAGGAATCCGGCGTCGATTATGCGTCGGAAAATCCGGGCGTGATGCATGCCTGCGGCCATGACGCCCATGCCGCGATGGGCTTTGCGGTGGCCGCGCACCTGCATCGGTCGCGCGAAAATTTCGGCGGAACCGTCCGCCTTGTCTTCCAACCAGCCGAGGAAGATGAGCCGTCAGGCGGCAAACGGGTGGTGGAGGAGGGGCTTCTCGACGATGTCGACGCCGCGATCTGCGTCCATGTCGATCCGTACACGCCGTCGGGTAAGGTCGCTGTCGGCTCCGGCCCCTACACTTTGGCATGTGACACGTTCGATGTGCTGGTCACCGGCTCGGCGGCGCATGCGGCAAAACCCTATGAAGGCATCGACGCGCTGACCGTGGCCTGCTCCATGGTGAGCGAGCTGCAGAAGATCGTTTCGCGCGAGACCGATCCTTACGATCCGCTGGTCATTTCGGTGACCGCCATCAATGGCGGCAATGCCTACAACGTGACCGCCGGCAAGGTCGCGTTCAAGGGCACCATCCGCAGCGGCAGCGACGCCACCCGCGAGCGTGCCTGGCGCCGGCTTCGCGAGGTGCTGGAGGGAGTGGCTTCCAGCCACGGCGCCAGCGTGCGGGTCGACCTGCATCGAGGCGAACCTGGCGTCGTCAACGATGTCGAGATGGCAGCCCTGATCATGGCCGGCGCCAAGGCCAGCATCGGCGCGGAGAATGCGCTCAGCATGCCCGGATGGAGCATTGCCGACGACTTCGGCTATTACAGCGAGAAGCGTCCGTCGGTCTATTTCCGGCTCGGCATCCGCAACGAGGAGGTCGGGTCGGTCTATCCGCTTCACCATGCCAGGTTTCGCGTCGACGAGGCCGCGTTGAAGAGCGGCGTTCTTACGCTGGTCTCGGCAGCAACGATGTACCTGGCCGGGCAGGAGAATCCCGACGCTTAGTGCATTTCACCGTTTCACGGAAACGGCGAAATGCCCTATCTCTTTGTTTTTACGCAATTCCGGGCGGAAAACCGCCCACACTTTTCCTGGAATTGCTCTAGCGAGCTCGCCGGCGCCGGTGTTGGATCAGCCGGTCAAAGATACTGCGCTACCTTCTTGCCGACGGTCAGGAAGCGCAGCGGGTCGACCGCCTCGCCGCCGTGGCGCACTTCGTAGTGAAGGTGCGGGCCGGTCGAGCGGCCGCTGCTGCCAGTCTTGCCGATGACGTCGCCGGCAGCTAGCTTCTGGCCGACGGCAACATCGATCTCGCTCAAATGCCCGTAGCGCGTGGCAAAGCCGTTGCCATGGTCGACCTCGACCATGCGGCCGTAGCCGCCGGCCCAGCCGGCGCGGGTGACGGTGCCGGCGGCCGTGACCTTGGCCGGCATGCCGATCGGGGCCCTGAAATCCATTCCGGTATGCAGGGCGGCGGTGCCGAGGATCGGATCGGTGCGCACGCCGAACGGGCTGGTCACCGTACGGCCAGGGGCAGGATTGGTGAGCGGCAGCTTGCGCGCCTCCTTCTTCACCTCGTCTAGTGCATCGAGCGCCTCGTCCAACTCCTTGACTCGGCTGTCGAAAACCATCGAGGGATCAATCGGAACCAGCGGGCCGCCGACATCGCTCTTGTTAAGTTCGCTGTCGACCGGCAGGCCCGCCGCTTCCAGTGCCTGGGCGATGGCATCGGCATTCTTGTAAGCGTTGTCGGCAAGCGTGGTGATGCGCGAAAGCTGCTGGGTTTCGATGGCCTTCAGCGAGGCATTGATTGAGACGAACAGCTTGTCGGCGCGATCGGCGGCCGTTTCGCCGTCAAGCGGCTCGGACCTTGTCGACCAGAGCGAGAAGGGCCTGGTGTCGCCGGCGCTCAAGGATGCGACGGAATAGGTCGGCGCCTGCGAAAGGCTGCCGGTCACCTCGGCGTGGTCATCGGGCTTGGGCGCCGCCGCGCCGGTTGCGGGTGTGTCGCCGACCTCGTTCTCGGCGCGCTCTAGGATCGGCCCGAGCCGTCCGTGCCGCTCGCTGAGCTGGGTCTGCCTGGCCAGCAGCTCGCTGACCTTGGTCTCCATCTGTTGCTGGTCGAGAAGCTGGCGGCTGGTGATGCGGTCGACCTGGGCGCGAAGGGCCGAGATGCGGTCCTCATAGGCCTGCTGCATGCGCGCCTGCCTTGCCGTCGTGGCGCCGATCAGGTCGTCGCGCAGCACCAGATAGGACGTGGCGAGTAAATAACCGATGGCGATGGCCGCCAGAGCGGAGCCGATAAAGGCGGCGAGCCAGGGGCGGATGGTGAAATGCCTTATCTCATTGCCCCGGGCGATGATGACCGTGTGCGGTTCCTTGCGTCTGCCGAAGACAGCTGACTGACCGGTTTGTTTCACGGGACCGAGCTTTCGTTACGGGGCCAACGACAAGCTCGATTACACATTATTAGGGTTAACAAAGTTTTGCCGCGTCGACAGCGCAGGCCTGAATGCACGCAGCACGGGCAGGAGGTTGCACGAAAATCTCCGGGACGCGGACACCATGCCGCGAAATCGTTGGCGATGAACACCAATATTGTGCCACGAGCAGCCTGCAGCCCGCAAAGCAAGGCTCGGGTTTCTTAACTGTCTTCGATTGCATTTAGTTGACGTTTTTCGAGTAAAGGCGTGTTGGTATTTGAGGTTCACCGTGACGGTAGGAATGCTGGACGATCTGGTTGGCAAGATCTTCGACAAGATTTCGGGCACCAGTCTGCTGGCGACCGGGCTTTTGCTGCTGACTGCCTTTGTCAGCGCGCTCGTGGCCTACTGGCGCACGGTCGAGGAGAGGAGCTGGAAGGAGTTTTTCGAGTTTGCCATCCCGCATGAGGTTATCACCCATCCCTCCGCGAAGGCCGACCTGCTGTTCTGGGTCACGAAAAAGGCCTTGATGCCGTTCCTGATGTTGCCTGCCGGAATCGTTTTCGTCACGGCAGTGGGGTACGCGACCAACTGGCTGTTTTCGACACTGTTCCACTTTCAGCCGCCTCTGATCGAGGGGCCGGCGGGGCCGGTGACGGTTCTGATCTTCACCCTCAGCATGCTCCTCGCCTACGACATTTCCTATTATCTCTATCACGTTGCCCAGCATCGCTATCCGCTGCTGTGGGAACTGCACAAGGTGCATCACTCGGCCGAGGTGATGGTCGGAATCACCAAGGACCGGGTCCATCCGCTCGACGAGTTGATGAACCGAGCTTGGGACGGCATCATCGTGGGGCTCTGCTTCGGCATCTGGTCGCTGATTTCGCTGAACCTGGTCGAATTGACCGTTTTTGGCGTCAACGTCTATGTCATGCGTAACATCCTGATGATGGATTTCGTCAGGCACACGCATTTCAAGATCTCGTTCGGCCCGCTCAACAATTTGATCCTGTGTCCTCACTGGCATCAGTTGCATCACAGCGTCGATCCGCGCCACTACGACAAGAACTTCGGGTTGCTCTTCTCGTTCTGGGATCGGCTCTTCGGAACATTGTGTGTGCCGAGGCCCGACGAGGACTTCAAGTTCGGGCTGGTCGACCGCGATGTGCGCGACTATCAGTCTCTCGCAGGCCTTTACCTCATGCCGCTGAAGCGGATGTGGGGGCATATTGCCAGGCGCATCCGGCCCGGAAAGCCACGGTCGCTCACCTCGCGATCCTCGGAGGGGACACGGCCATGAACGCTCCCGTTATGCTCGCAGTCCCGCGGACACGCACCTTCGAAGTCGTGACATCGGCGGTGCGCCTGGCCGAGATCGCACCGGCCTGGAGCGCGCTCTGGAAGCGGGCTGGCGGGCTTGTCTTCCAGCACCCGGACTGGATCGCGGCCTGGTGGCGCACCACCCCGCAGCAGGAGCGGCGCGCGCTCAGGATTGGGCTTGCCTGGAACGGCGACCGGCTCGATGGCGTGATAGCGCTCGCGACCTTCAGGCGTTCCGGCATCCGCATACTCGAATGGGCGGCGAAGGATCACAGCGACTATGGCGACGCGCTGGTTGCACCTGACAGCGATCCGCGGGCGATCTCCCGCCTCTGGCAGTATGTTTTTGACCAGGGTGGCTTCGACCTGATCTATCTCAACCGTCTACTACCGGATGCCGGTGTTCATGCCCTGCGGGAACCGGCTCATGGCAAGGCGCTTCGGCCCAACCACCGCACTGAAATCAGCTATCGTGTCGCTGGCTCCTGGCAGCGCGGGGCGGAATGGTTCGAGACGTTGTCCAAGAAGGGTCGGCAGAACTATCGCCGTGGCCGCAAGTTCATGGAAGAAAGCGGTGCATTGCGCTTCCGGCTGCTGGATGCGAAGGATCCACGCGAGCCGGTGCTCGAGCGCGTCGCGACGTTGAAGCGTCTCTGGCTCGCGCGCCATGGTCGTGCCTCGGATCTATTCGACAAGGGCTCGCCGGTTCTCGCCGCGCTTATTTCAGTGCTGGCCGACCTCGGGCTGTTGCGCATCTTCGTGCTGGAGCTTGACGACACGATCGTCGCCGTCTCGATCAACTTCGAGCAGCACGGCACGATGATGGCTTTCGTCACCACCTATGACCCCGAATACGAGCGCGCCTCGCCGGGTATGGTACTGATGATGGACTATATCCAATGGTCGTTCGACCGTGGCTTTGCCACGATTGATTTTCTCTGCGGCGGCGAGGATTTCAAGCGGCGCTTCGCCACGCAATCAGTCACGCTGTCGTCCATGATAGGCGCGCGCGGCTTGCGTGGCCATCTTGCCGCGCTGGCCGATCAAGTGAGCCATGTTTCGAAATCCTGGAGGACGCGGCGGCAGCTGAAGGCCGAGGCACCTGACGAGTAACGATCATAATTGTTGATTGCTTTGTGGGCTTTGGCGACGCTCAAAGCGCGCGCACGGCCTCGAGCACCGCTTCGGCGTGGCCCTTGACGCGAACCTGGCGCCAGATGCGGGCGATGCGCCCGTCCTTGCCGATCAGGAAGGTGGCGCGCTCGACGCCCATATATTTGCGCCCGTACATCGTCTTCTCGACCCACAAATGATAGGCCTCGATCACCTTGCGCTCCTCGTCCGCGACGAGGTCGACGGTGAGGTCGTGCTTCGCCTTGAATTTGTCGTGTTTCTTCACGCTATCAGGCGATAGCCCGATCACCACGGCGCCAGCCTTCTCGAACTCCGGCTTCAACTGCGAGAAGCCGATCGCTTCGGTGGTGCAACCTGTGGTGTCGTCCTGCGGATAGAAGTAGAGTACAACGGGCTTGCCCCGGAACGCGGCGAGGCTGAGAGAGCCGCCGCCGTCACGCGGAAGATCGAATTGCGGCGCTGCGTCGCCCACGTCGAGATCAGCCATATCGATGCCCTTGTTTGCGGTTACGCGCGGGAAATCATCGATATAACGTGAGGCGGGGATTCGTCCACGACGAGTTCGTCACAACGGAATATTGCTTGGATCAGGAAGAACCGCAGCACGAGAAGATCAGGTTCAGGCGTGACGAGATCACCGACCTGGCGATGCTCCCGTCCGCGTGCAGCGTGCCGCCGCTCGGCCGGGCGGCAGTGCGGCGGCGCTTCCGCATTCTCGGCCGCGTGTTTGCCGGGTTTTGCGCGCTCCTGCTTTTGGCGGCGGCGGGCGTCTATGTCCTCGGCGCTTCCGGTATAGGCACGGAGCGCCTCCGGGCGGAGGCGGAGACGGCCATCGAAAAGCTCGCCGGCGTCGATGTCAACGTCACCGTCGGCGCGGCGCGACTGACGCTCGACGGGTCGAGCTTTATCGCCCTGCAGGTGAACGATGTCAGCCTGAAGACAGCCGACGGCAAACCGATGGCCGATATCGGGCGCGTGCGTTTCGGCATGCGCTTGCTGCCGCTGCTTTCCGGCGACGTCCGGCTAACCAGCGCCAGATTTTCCGATGCTCATATCGTGGTGGCCGCCATGCCCTCCGGCGGCGGCGACTGGACGGCAGCGCTGCGCAACGAGGAAGGGCTTGTCGACCCGGAGAAAGTGTCGGCGGCGGTGTTTTCAAGCGTCAACGACGCGCTGGATGCCGTGCGCGAGGACTCGATGCGCCAGATCGATCTGCGCAATGTCGAGTTCGAGCTGCCGGACACCGGGCTGGTCAAGCGCGTGACCGTCGCCTCGGCAACCGTCGCGCAGACCGGCACGGGAAGCATGCAGGCCTCCTACGATGCCGATGTCGATGGCCGACATGCGACTTTGATCGCCTCGGCGACGCGCGATGCGACGGCTAGGCGCATTTCGTCGCTGGACGCCAACCTCGAGATAGAAGGCGCCCCCGGCGAAGACAGTTCGACCGGAACCGCCCCGACGGCCGACGGCGCCAAGCTGGGTTCGATCGCATTGAAGCTTTCCGGCTCGGAAGCGTCAGGCGACAGCCCGTCGCGCCTGGCGGCTTCGCTCTCGCTCAAGGGTTCGGTGCTCGACCTGGACGAACGCGGGTTGCTGCCGACCGATGTCGATGCCGATGCCACGCTGGTGGCCGGCTCGAACAAGATCTCTGTCGACCGGCTGCGGATCGGGAGCGGCCGCTCCAGCTTCGACCTTGCCGGATCGATCGGGCCGAAGCCGGCGGTGGCGGGGGAGGAGCCAGCCTACCGCTATGACCTCACCAGCGACGGCTCGACGCTGGCGCCTTCGGAATCGCCAGAACCGGCGCTTCAATTCGTGGCCCGCATCGCCGGCGTCTACCAGCCGAACAGCCGCAAGCTCGTCGCCGAGCAGATCGGCGTGCGCTCCGGCGGGCCGGGCGAGGTGCTGGGCGCCGCCACGGTCGCCTTCATCGACAACGGCCCGCCAGGGGTATCGCTGTCGCTCAACGTGCACGACATGCCGGTTTCGCATGTCAAGCAATTGTGGCCATGGTTCTCGGCCCGCAATGCGCGGCTCTGGGTGCTGGGGAATCTGTTCGGGGGCATAGTGACCGACGCCAATCTGCAGTTCCAGGTGGCGCCGGGGCGCCTGGGCAACGGCGTGCCGCTCACCGGCGACGAAGTGTTCGGCCGTTTCCAGATCGAGGGGTCGCGCTTCGATACCGCCGGGCGCATCCCGCCGGTCCGCGACGCCGTCGGCGTGGTTGCGTTCCACGGCAACGATGTCGACATCGCGCTCTCCTCGGGCAGCGTCTATATGCCGAGCGGCCGCACCGTGGCGGCAAGCGGCGGCACGTTGACGATCAAGAACGCGAACCGACCGATTGTCGTCGGCGGGCTCGACATCGACGTCGCGGGTGAGGCGCCGGCGATCGCCGAGCTTGCGTCCTACGAGCCGATCAATGCCATGCGCCATGTCGGACTGGCGCCGGAAGACCTTTCGGGGACCGTTACCGGCCACGTCAAGGCGGACATTCCACTGACGAAGGGCATGGACACCTCGACGCTCGATTGGCTGGTTTCGCTCGACTATCAGAACCTGTCTTTAGCCAAGCCGTTCGAAGACCAGACGGTGACTGGCGCCGATGGCTCGATAACCGTAGGGCCGAAGCAGGCGGTGATTTCGGCCGAGGCCAAGCTCAACGGCATTCCGGCCGAGCTCGACCTGGTCGAACCGCTCGAGGATGATGGGCCGGCGCGCAGCCGCAAGATCGCGCTGGTTCTCGACGACAAGACGCGCAACGCCAGCATGCCGGGCCTGTCGGACCTGCTTTCGGGAACCATCAAAGTGGCGATCGACAAGAGCGGCGAGGGTGCCCAGCAAGTCTCGGCGGACCTGACCAATGCCAGGCTCGATATTCCCTGGGCCGGCTGGAGCAAGGGCGTCGGCATTCCCGCCAAGGTCGCTTTCAACATGGCGAAGTCCGGCAGCACCACCACGCTTTCGGACTTCGAACTCGGCGGAAAGAGCTTTTCAATCGACGGCGATGTGACATTGGTCAACGGCTCGCTGTCGTCGGCCCGCTTCACCAAGGTGGCGCTCAACCGCGGCGACGACGTCGCGGTCTCGGTCAAGCGCTCCGGCAAGAGCTATGCCGTCGATGTCAGCGGCGCCTCGCTCGACGCACGCTCGCTGATCAAGCAGTTCACCTCGGATGTCGACACCGCCACAAAGGGCGCCGGCAATGGTGCGATCTCGGTCAGTGCCGATGTGGCATCGCTGACCGGTTTCCATGACGAGGTGCTCTCCAACCTCAAGCTCGAATACAGCGCCGCCGGATCGCGGGTGAATGGGCTAAACGTCACCGCCGCGGCAAGCTCCGGCGCCGCGATCACCATCAACAACACCACCGGTGAAGGCGGTCGCTCGCTCAGCGTCAAGTCGGCCGATGCCGGCGCGATCCTCCGTTTCCTCAACGTCTACGAGCATATGGAAGGCGGTGCGATCACGCTGTCGCTCTCGGGCGCCGCCGACGGACCGATGAAGGGACAGGTGGATGCCCGCAATTTCTATGTCGTCAACGAGCCAAAGCTCGCCTCGATCGTGTCGACGACGCCGGCCGGCGACACGCGCAGCCTGAATGAGGCCGTCAAAGGCAATATCGACACGTCCAGGGTGCAGTTCGAGCGCGGCTTCGCCGAGATCGACAAGGGTTCCGGCTATCTGAAACTGGCGAACGGCCTGCTGCGCGGTCCGCGCATCGGCACGACCTTCCAGGGAACGCTCTACGATCCGAACAACAACATGGACATGACCGGCACCTTCATGCCGGTCTATGGTCTCAACCGCATCTTCGGCGAATTGCCTCTGTTCGGACCGCTGCTCGGCAACGGACGCGACCGCGGCCTGATCGGGGTCACCTACCGGCTGCGCGGCAACGCCAACAAGCCGACGCTCAACATCAACCCGCTATCGGTCGTGGCGCCCGGGATATTCCGCTCGATCTTCGAGTACAGGCAGCAACCATCCCAAAATGCGCAGTAAGCCGCGGCCGATCAGCTCGGCCGCACCAGGACGTGCTTCTTCTTGCCGAGCGAAAGCTTCACGACGCCTTCCGGACCGAGATCCTGAAGCGTGACGACGCGCCGGTCGTCGGTCAGCGGCTGGTCGTTGATGCGCACGGCGCCACCCTGGATGTGCCGGCGCGCCTCGCCGTTCGAGCCGGCGAGCCCGGCGGTGACGAACAGTGCCAGGATGCCGAGGCCGGCCTCGAGGTCCGATCTGGCCACCTCGACGCTGGGCAGCGTGTCGGCGAGCGCGCCTTCCTCGAAGGTCTTGCGCGCCGTTTCGCTTGCGGTCTCGGCCGCGTCGCGGCCGTGCAGCATGGCGGTGATCTCGGTGGCGAGGATCTTCTTCGCCTCGTTGATCTCCGAGCCGCCGAGCTTCGCCAGCCGCGCGACCTCATCCAGGGGCAGCGTCGTGTAAAGCTTCAGGAAGCGCCCGACATCGGCGTCCTCGGTGTTGCGCCAGTACTGCCAGAACTCGTAGGGCGACAGCATGTCGCCATCGAGCCAGACGGCGCCAGAGGCCGACTTGCCCATCTTGGCGCCGGAGGAGGTGGTGAGCAGCGGCGTGGTCATGGCGAAGAGCTGCACGCCCTCCATGCGGTGGCCGAGGTCGATGCCGTTGACGATGTTGCCCCACTGGTCCGAGCCGCCCATCTGCAGCCGGCAGCCGACGCGCTTGTAGAGCTCGACGAAGTCGTAGGCCTGCAGGATCATGTAGTTGAATTCGAGGAAGGACAGCGACTGCTCGCGGTCGAGCCTGAGCTTCACGGAATCGAAGGCCAGCATGCGGTTGACGGAGAAATGCCGGCCGACATCGCGCAGGAAGTTGACGTAGTTGATCTGCATCAGCCAGTCGGCGTTGTTGACCATGACCGCATCGCCCGGGCCGCTGCCGAATTTCAGGTAAGGCGCGAAATTGCGGCGGATGCCGACGAGATTGTCGTCGATATCCTGCGGGGTCAGAAGCTTGCGCGCCTCGTCCTTGAAGGACGGGTCGCCGATCATCGAGGTGCCGCCGCCCATCAGCGCGATCGGCCGGTGGCCAGTCTGCTGTAGCCAGTGCAACATCATGATCTGGATCAGCGATCCGGCATGCAGGCTCTTGGCCGTGGCGTCGAAGCCGATATAAGCGCTTACCGTTTCCTTGGCGAAAAGCTGGTCGAGGCCGGTTTCATCCGAAATCTGATGGATGAAGCCGCGCTCGCTCATGATGCGCAGGAAATCGGATTTGAAGGCGGACATTTTTTCTTCCTGGAGGTCGCCGGGCACTTGGCCGTGCTTGATATGAAGGCGCGCGTTTAGCATCCGCGGGCGATCAGCAAAAGTGGTTTCCGGTTTTGCGTCCGATCGCCCGCCAAACAAAAGACCGGCGATCAGCAAAAGTGGTTTCCGGTTTTGCGTCCGATCGCCCGCCAAACAAAAGACCGGCGATCAGCAAAAGTGGTTTCCGGTTTTGCGTCCGATCGGGAGGCGCCCACGTGTCCTTGCTTCGCCCTTTTTGCTGGCGTAATGAGGCGCCGCGCAACGCGCCGCCGGGGCCATCCCGCAATTTAGATCGGAAAAGCTCCCGCGATGAACAGGAACTACCTCTTCCTCTTTCTGTTCAGCATCGTCATGACCGTCAGCGGGCTGGCAAGCCTGCCGCCGGTGGACCGCGATGAATCCCGTTTCGTCCAGGCGACCAAGCAGATGGTCGAGACGGGCGACTATGTCGACATCCGCCTGCAGGACGTCACGCGCTACAAGAAGCCGATCGGCATCTACTGGCTGCAGTCGGCGGCCGTTGCGCTCAGCGGCGAGGGGGCCGCGGCGCCGATCTGGGTCTATCGCCTGGTCTCGATGCTGGGCATTGCGCTGGCCGTCGTCGGCGTCGGCTGGACAGGCACAAAACTCTTCGGCGCCAATGCCGGGCTGGCCGCCGGCCTGATGATGGCGGCGATCTTCGCCACCGCATTCGAAGGCCGCGACGCCAAGACCGACGCGATGCTGCTGGCCTGCTGCGTGCTAGCGCAAGGCGCGCTGGCGCAGGTCTACTGGGCTTCGAAGCGCAACGAACCTGTTCCCGGGCATCTGCCCTGGATCTTCTGGATCGCGCAGGGGCTGGGCATCCTCATCAAGGGACCGGTTTCGCCGCTCTTGTCGCTGCTGACGGCCGCCGCGCTCTTTGCCTTCGACCGCGACTGGCGTTGGCTCGCCAAGATGAAACTGGCGCGCGGCGTCGTCATCGTGCTGGCGATCGTGCTGCCGTGGCTAATCCTCATCTCCTGGAAGAGCGGCGGCGCCTTCTTCCAGGAGGCGGTCGGCAAGGACATGCTGAACAAGGTGGCGCAGGGCGAGGAATCGCACGGCCTGCCTCCCGGCTTCTACATGCTGACCTATTCGCTGTTCATGTGGCCTTTCGGGCTGATCGCGGTCGGCGCCGGGCTCCAGGCCCTCAACCGCTTCCGGGACGATCCGCGCCTGCGCTTCTGCCTCGCCTGGTATATCCCGTTCTGGCTGGTGTTCGAGGCGATCCCGACCAAGCTGCCGCATTATGTCATGCCGGCCTATCCGGGCATGGCGCTGTTGATTGGCTGGCTGCTGACCTTGCCGGCGGACCAGGCCAACGCGCCGCTGAAGCGCTGGCAGACATGGCTTTGGTGGGCGACGGCTTTCGGCCTTGCCGTGGTGGCGATCGGCCTCGCCGTGGTCTGCGTCGGCGCGCCGCTTTATCTCACCAAGGCCTTTTCCTGGTGGAGCGTACCGGCGGCGATCGCCGCCCTGGTCACCGGCTATCTTGCCTTCCCGCGGCAATTGCAGGTGCCGCTTGCACGCATCGCCGCGATCGCGGTCGGCGCGGGCATCACCTTCAGCCTGCTGTTCGGCGTTATCGCGCCGTCGCTGAAACCGATCTGGCTCAGCCCCGCCGTCAGGGCCGCCGTCGACGCCAACCGGCTTTGCGACACAACCGTGCTTGCCTCGGCGAAGTTCCAGGAGCCGAGCCTGGTCTTCCTGGTCGGCACCAAGACCGTGCTCACGGACGTCGAGGGCGTGGGGAAGCATCTGCTGGCCGATCCCTCCTGCGCGCTCGGGCTGGCGCCGATCAAAGACGAGCAGAAGCTTACAGACGTGCTGACCGCCCAGGGCAAGTCGGCGAAGCGCCTGACCGAGATCGACGGGATCAACTATTCGTCAGGAGACAAGCTGTCGCTCGGGCTTTACCGGGTGGCGCCGTGATGAATAGCGTCGGGCGTCGAATGTCCCTATAAGCACGCGCCAAAGCCATGTCCGTCGCGCCCCTTGCCCTTTACCGCCGCTCGCTCGGCAATTTCAGCGACACGATGTCGATCGTGCAGCGGCGCTTTGCCGTACGCCCGGCGCGCTATCCGCGAATTTTGTGGAGTGTCTGGCTGCTGGCCTGGGCGCTACTCATCGTGGCGGTTTTCCTGCGGCTCGACGCCGGCGCCGGCGAGATGCGCGGCGAATGGTCAGCGGGCTTCGTGCGCTTCACCGATTTCTTCACGCAGTTTGGCCTCGGCGGCTGGTATCTCATTCCGGCGGCACTCTGCCTGGTCGCCGCCAATCTGACGGACTGGCGTGGCCTGTCCAGGGATGGGCGGATGCTTGTCTACAACTGGACGTGTTTCGCCTTCCTGGTGCTTTGCGCCGTCGGCCTGTCCGGTCTCGCGGTCAACGTCCTGAAATACGGTATCGGCCGGGCCCGGCCGCTCTATTTCGACAGTTTCGGCGTGCTGTCGCTGCATCCCTTCGCCATGGACGCGCGTTTTGCCGGCTTTCCGTCCGGCCATGCCACGACGATGGGCGCGGTGTTCGGCATCCTGCTGCTGCTGTTCCCGCGGCGCTGGTACCTTGCGCTGGCGGTCACGGCCTGTATCGCCTCGACGCGCGTCTTCGTCGGGGCGCATTATCCAAGCGACACGGTTGCGGGCTTCGGCCTCGGGCTGGCGTTTGCGGTGGTCTCGGGGTTGGTCTTCGCCCGGCTCGGTTTCATCTTCGGCCGCTCGGGGTCGAAATTGCCGATGCCCAAGCGGACATTTCGGCTGTGGTGGTCCGATCCGCCCAATGTCAGGATATCGATGGCCGGGCAGTCCCACGCCGCCGAAGAGAAGACAGAGGACAGACAGTAGGTCTCTTCGAAGGGTCTGCGGACCCTTCCGCAGGTCAGCGCAGCCGCTTCGGCCTCGGATCGGCGAGCTCGCCGGCGAGGCGCCGGTCGAGATAGTCGGCACATTCCTGGATGAGCAGTTCGGAATCGTTGGCGAAGAAGTGGTTGGCGCCGGGAATCGTCTTCTGCGTAATGGTGATGCCCTTCTGCGTATGCAGCTTGTCGACCAGCCCCTGCACGTCCTTCGGCGGCGCCACCTTGTCGGCATCGCCATGGATGATCAGGCCGGACGACGGGCAGGGCGCCAGGAACGAGAAATCATAGGTGTTGGGCTGCGGCGCGACCGAGATGAAGCCTTCGATCTCCGGCCGGCGCATCAAAAGCTGCATGCCGATCCACGAGCCGAAGGAATAGCCGGCCACCCAGCAGCTCTTGGAATCCGGATGCAGCGACTGCACCCAGTCGAGCGCCGCGGCCGCATCCGACAATTCGCCGGTGCCGTGGTCGAATTCGCCCTGGCTGCGGCCGATGCCGCGGAAATTGAAGCGCAGCGTGGTGAAATCGCGCTTCTGGAACATGTAGAAGAGGTCGTAGACGATCTTGTTGTTCATCGTGCCGCCGAATTGCGGGTGCGGGTGAAGCACGATGGCGATCGGCGCGCTCTTTTCCTTCGAGGGCTGATAGCGTCCCTCCAGGCGACCAGCCGGACCGGCGAAAATGACCTCAGGCATAAAATACTCCACGTGGCATATGAATGCGCTAGCCCGGAACTCTTCTGGCCCCACTCTCATGAGGCCCCACACCTTCTGTGGCCTTGACGCCGGGCGAGCGTGTTCCTAGAAGCTAGTTTAGAATTGTTCAAAACTGGGAGGCCGAAACCCGATGGTCCGGCCGCCCGCGCCGCAAGCCGGGTAAATAGGACGGCTTGCCTTGCAATTTCAAGGAAATAACGCGCTATCCTCGCGGGATAGTTGGCGGAAGGACGAACTGAGCGAAAATGGCCGCAACCCGCGCCTATCTCGACTACAACGCCAGCGCGCCGCTCATTGCGGAAGCGCGGGCGGCGATGGTCGCCGCGCTTGATGCCGCCAACCCGTCATCGGTCCATACGGAAGGGCGCGCCTCGCGCCGGCTGGTCGAGGACGCGCGCCGCGACGTGGCGCGGCTAGTGAATGCCAAGCCCGAGCATGTCGTCTTCACCTCCGGCGCCACCGAGGCCGCCTCGACGCTGCTTGGGCCGGACTGGCAGATGGGGCGCGGCTCGATCCGCATGAGCCATCTTTATGTCTCGGCGACGGATCATCCCTGCATCCTGAATGGCGGGCGGTTTGCGCCTGCGCAGGTGACGAAGATCGGCGTCGACCGGAACGGCATTGCCGATCTCGACGCGCTTTCTGCCGCGCTTGCCGCGCATGACAAGACCGCCGGCCTGCCGCTGGTGGCGATCCACGCCGCCAACAACGAGACGGGCGTCGTCCAGCCGGTCGGACGCATCGGCGAAATCGTCAAGGCCGCCGGCGGGGTGCTGGTGGTCGACGCCGTTCAGGCCGCCGGTCGGATTCCGCTCGATATGTCAGTTCCTTATGCCGATTATCTGATCCTGTCCTCGCACAAGATCGGCGGCCCGAAGGGCGTCGGCGCGATCGTCGCCGCATCCGACCTGATGATGCCGCGGCCTTTGGTCAATGGCGGCGGCCAAGAGAAAGGCCATCGCGCCGGCACGGAAAACGTCGCCGGGATCGCCGGTTTCGGCGCCGCCGCGCGGGCTGCCCTGGCAGGCCTGGACGATGTCGATGCCGTTTCGCGGCGCCGCGACGGGATCGAAGCCATCGTGACCGAACTGGCGCCGGACGCGGAAATCTTCGGAAATGGCGCTCTAAGGCTTGCCAACACGACATTCTTCGCTATTCCCGGCGTCAAGGCCGAGACGGCGCAGATCGCCTTCGATCTTGCCGGCGTCGCGCTGTCGGCGGGATCGGCCTGCTCGTCGGGAAAAGTCGGGCCAAGCCATGTGCTGAAGGCGATGGGCCATGGCGAGAGCCTGGGCGCCTTGCGGGTCTCGATCGGCCGCGCGACCGGCGCCGAGGATATCGAGGCCTTCCGGGCCGCGCTGGCCGGCATCGTCGCCCGCCGCGCGGGCAAGGAAGAGGCCGCCTGACGGCGGCGGAGCATCGGAGCGAGAGACGCCGTACGGCTCTCGGATTTCCGCTGCTCGGAAACGAATTCAGGCCTTATGGCCTGGTAGAGCCGTGCGTTTTGTCCTGGCCGGGTGAATTTCCGGCGGACACGCACTATATGGAACTTACTCCGCCGCGAGCCCCCTGGGGCGCGATTTCGGCGGTGCCATAGTTTGAAAACTGTCGGGCCTTGACCCCGGCGTGGATGGAGAACGCTTATGCCTGCTGTGCAGGAGACGATCGATCGAGTCCGAAAGATCGACGTCGACCAGTATAAATACGGATTCCAGACAGAGATCGAGATGGACAAGGCCCCCAAGGGCCTGAGCGAAGACATCATTCGCTTCATCTCGGCCAAGAAGGATGAGCCGGACTGGATGCTGGAATGGCGTCTGGGAGCCTATCGCCGCTGGCTGACCTTGGAAGAGCCGACCTGGGCGCGCGTCCACTATCCGAAGATCGACTTCCAGGACATTTACTACTACGCCGCACCGAAGAGCACGCCAGGGCCGAAGTCGCTGAGCGAAGTCGACCCTGAATTGCTCAAGGTCTACGAGAAGCTCGGCATCCCGCTCAAGGAGCAGGAGATCCTGGCCGGCGTGCAGAAGACCGGGACGGTCGACGCCGAAGAAGAAGAGGTTGGCGACAACGTCTACAAGTCGGGCCGCGTCGCGGTCGACGCCGTGTTCGATTCCGTTTCCGTGGTCACCACCTTCAAGAAGGAGCTGGCGCAGGCCGGCGTCATCTTCTGCTCGATCTCGGAAGCCATTCGCGAGCATCCCGATCTGGTGAAGAAATATCTCGGCTCGGTCGTGCCGACTACGGACAATTTCTACGCCACGCTGAACTCGGCCGTGTTCACCGACGGTTCGTTCGTCTTCGTGCCGAAGGGCGTTCGCTGCCCGATGGAATTGTCGACCTATTTCCGCATCAACGAGAAGAACACCGGCCAGTTCGAGCGCACGCTGATCATCGCCGAGGAAGGGGCTTACGTCTCCTATCTCGAAGGTTGCACGGCGCCGCAGCGTGACGAGAACCAGCTGCACGCCGCGGTGGTCGAGCTGGTCGCGCTTGACGATGCCGAGATCAAATACTCGACGGTGCAGAACTGGTATCCGGGCGACGCCGAGGGCAAGGGCGGTATCTACAATTTCGTCACCAAGCGCGGCGACTGCCGCGGCGACCGCTCGAAGATTTCGTGGACGCAGGTCGAGACCGGTTCGGCCATCACCTGGAAATATCCGAGCTGCATCCTGCGCGGCGACGATTCCAGCGGCGAGTTCTATTCGATCGCCGTGTCGAACGGTTACCAGCAGGTCGATAGCGGCACCAAGATGATCCATCTCGGCAAGAACACGTCGAGCCGCATCATCTCCAAGGGCATCGCCGCCGGCTTCTCGCAGAACACCTATCGCGGCCAGGTCTCGGCGCATCGCAAAGCGGCCAACGCGCGCAACTTCACCAATTGCGACTCGCTTTTGATCGGCGACCAGTGCGGCGCGCACACCGTGCCTTACATGGAGGCCAAGAATTCAACGGCGCAGTTCGAGCACGAAGCGACGACGTCGAAGATCTCCGAGGACCAGAAATTCTACGTCATGCAGCGCGGCATTCCGGAAGAGGAGGCGATCGCGCTGATCGTGAACGGCTTCGTCAAGGACGTCATCCAGCAGCTGCCGATGGAGTTCGCCGTCGAGGCGCAGAAGCTGATCGGCATCAGCCTCGAGGGTTCGGTCGGCTGACCGCAATACGATATTCAGGAAGAGATTATGCTTGAGATCAAGAATTTGCATGCCCGCATCGTCGATGACGGCACCGAGATCATCCGTGGCCTGAACCTGACGGTGAAAGCCGGCGAGGTTGCCGCCATCATGGGCCCGAACGGTTCGGGCAAGTCGACGCTGTCCTATATCCTCGCTGGCCGCGAGGACTATGAGGTAACCGAGGGCGACATCCTCTACAACGGCCAGTCGATCCTCGAGATGGATCCGGCCGAGCGCGCCACGGCGGGCATCTTCCTCGCTTTCCAGTATCCGATGGAGATACCCGGCGTGGCGACCATGGAATTCCTGAAAGTGGCGATGAACGAGCAGCGCAAGGCGCGCGGCGAGGAACCGCTGAAGGTGCCGGAGTTCCTGAAGCGCGTGAAGGAAGCGGCGGCCTCGCTCAGCATGGACATGAACATGCTGAAGCGGCCGCTCAATGTCGGCTTTTCCGGCGGCGAGAAGAAGCGCGCCGAGATCCTGCAGATGAAGCTGCTCGAGCCAAAACTCTGCGTGCTCGACGAGACCGATTCCGGCCTTGACATCGACGCGCTGAAGATCGTCTCGGACGGCGTCAACGCGTTGCGTTCGCCGGAACGCGCCATCGTCGTCATCACCCACTACCAGCGTCTGCTCGAGCACATCGTGCCGGACTCGGTGCACGTGCTCTACAAGGGCCAGGTCATCAAGTCGGGCGACAAGTCGCTGGCGCTCGATCTCGAGGCCAACGGCTATGCCGGCGTGATCGGCGAAGCGGCGTGAGATGGCGGTCGAGGCAAGAGCCATGAACATGCACGCACAGCCCCAGCGGACATTGGTCGAGACGGCGCTGATCGACGCCTTCGGCGAGCGGTTGTCGCTGCTGCCCGGCGACGGCGCGGTGATGGTCAAGCGCGACGACGCGATCGAGGCGATCAAGCACGGCCTGCCGACCCGACGCGTCGAATCCTGGCATTATACGGACCTGCGCCGGCTGCTCACCTCGGTGCCGGCTTTCGAGGCCGGCGCCGTCGTCAAGGCGCTTGCGCCTATCCTTGAAGGCTCGGCGGTGCTTCCGCTGCTGAACGGCGTCTCCAACGCCAAGCTGCCGGAGATCGAAGGCGTCACCGTGCAGCGCCTGTCGGAGAAGCTCACTGACGGCAGCGTCGCGCCCGGGCTCGATCCCTATGGCAGCGACGACGCGATCGGCGCGCTCAACACCGCCTTCGTCGCCGACGGCTATTTTGTCGATATCGCCGACGGCGTGGCGCTGGAAAAGCCGGTCGAATTGCAGAACCTTCAGTCCGGCGGCCAGTCGCATGTGCGGCTCCTGGCGCGCGTCGGCGCCGGCGCAAAGGCGATTGTCGTCGAGCGCCAGGCGGGCGAGGGCGACGAGGCGCTCGTCTCTTCGGTCAGCCAGCTCGTAATCGGCGACGGGGCGGAAGTGACCTGGCTGATCGTGCAGGAGCAGCCGGACACGGCCACGCATCTCGCCCAGTTCAAGGCGCATATCGGCAAGGATGCCAAGCTGACGCTGTTCGTGATGAACGCCGGCGGCAAGCTCGTGCGCCAGGAGGTCGTCGTCAGGACGACCGGCGAAGGCGCCGATTTCAAATTGCGCGGCATCAATCTTCTGGCCGGCGACACGCATACCGACACCACCATGGTGCTCGACCACGCGGTGCCGCACACGACCTCGACCGAGGTGATGCGCAATGTCGTGACCGGCAAGGCGCGCGGCGTCTTCCAGGGCCGCATCAACGTGCATCAATACGCGCAGAAGACCAACGCCAAGATGGCCTGCAACACGCTGTTGTTGTCAGACGACGGCGAGTTCTCGACCAAGCCGGAGCTGGAGATCTTCGCCGACGACGTCGTCTGCGGCCATGGCGCCACGGTCACCGAGATCGACCACAACCATCTGTTCTACCTGATGGCGCGCGGCATCGACGAGAAATCGGCGCGGGGCCTTCTGGTGAAGGCGTTCGTGGCCGAAGTGATCGAGGAACTGGACGACGAGGCGCTGGTCGAGGCGCTGGAAGAGCGGCTCGACGGCTGGTTTTCGACGCACGGGTAGCGCTCTTCCTTCTCCCCTTGTGGGAGAAGGTGGATCGGCGCGCAGCGCCGAGACGGATGAGGGGTGTTGGAAGGATCGCGGCCTTGGCCGGCAAGGACTTGGAAATGGACCAGAAGATCGAAACCACCCCCTACGACGTCGAGGCGATCCGCCGCGACTTCCCGATCCTGTCGCGCCAGGTCTACGGCAGGCCGCTGGTCTATCTCGACAACGGCGCCTCGGCGCAGAAGCCGCAGGTGGTGCTCGACACGATCCAGCATGCCTATTCCCAGGAATACGCCAACGTCCATCGCGGGCTGCATTTCCTGTCCAACGCCGCGACCGACGCCTATGAGAATGCGCGCAAATCCGTGCAGCGGTTCCTCAATGCGCCGAGCACCGACAACATCGTCTTCACCTCCAACACCACCTCGGCGATCAATACAGTTGCTTACGGTTACGGCATGCCGCGGATCGGCGAAGGCGACGAGATCGTGCTCTCGATCATGGAGCACCATTCCAACATCGTGCCGTGGCATTTCATCCGCGAGCGGCAGGGCGCCAAGCTTGTCTGGGTGCCGGTCGATGATCTCGGCGCGTTCCACATCGAGGAATTCGAAAAGCGATTGACCTCGCGCACGAAACTGGTTGCCATCACGCAGATGTCCAATGCCTTGGGCACGGTGACGCCGATCAAGGAGATCGTGCGCATCGCGCATGCGCGCGGAATTCCTGTCTTGGTCGACGGCAGCCAGAGCGCCGTGCACATGCCGATCGACGTGCAGGACCTCGACTGCGATTTCTTCGTCTTCACTGGACACAAGGTCTACGGCCCGTCCGGCATCGGCGTGCTCTACGGCAAGAAGGACAGGCTGGAAGAGATGCGGCCCTTCATGGGCGGCGGCGAGATGATCGAGGAGGTGACGGAGGACATCGTCACCTACAACGAACCGCCGCACCGTTTCGAGGCAGGCACGCCGCCGATCGTGCAGGCGATCGGCCTGGGTGCTGCGCTCGACTACATGGAAACAATCGGCCGCGAGCGGATCGCAGCACACGAGGCGGACCTCAAGACCTATGCGCATGAGCGGCTGCGGGCGATCAATTCGCTGCGCATCTTCGGCGACGCGCCGGGCAAGGGCGCCATCATCTCGTTCGAATTGCAAGGTATCCATGCGCATGACGTGTCGATGGTGATCGACCGGCAGGGTGTTGCGGTGCGGGCGGGCACGCATTGCGCCCAGCCGCTGTTGAAACGCTTCGGCGTCACCTCCACATGCAGGGCATCGTTCGGCATGTATAATACGAAGGCCGAAGTCGACGCTTTGGCCGAGGCGCTGGAAAAGGCGCGAAAGTTCTTCGGGTGATGATGATGGACGATGTGAGCGCGACCGCTGAGACTGTTCCGGAAACGGCCGGCAACGGCATCGTTTCGGCCTCGGCGATCCCCGCCGACGAGCTGGCGCGGCTGACCGACGATATCGTTTCGGCGCTGAAGACCGTCTACGACCCGGAAATCCCGGCTGACATTTATGAGCTCGGCCTCGTCTACAGGATCGACATCGAGGACGACCGGTCGGTCAAGATCGACATGACCTTGACCGCGCCGGGCTGTCCGGTGGCTGGTGAAATGCCGGGCTGGGTCGAGAACGCCGTCGGCGCCGTCGAAGGCGTTTCCGGCGTCGAGGTCAAGATGACCTTCGATCCGCCGTGGACGCCCGACCGCATGTCGGAAGAGGCGCAGGTGGCGGTCGGGTGGTATTGAGCTTGACTTGCACGCTAGGTGAAACTTCACCATCTTAAGGGCAGACTCATTCCGCGGGCCTTGAACCCGCGCGAACGTGGAGAATGACATGGGACGCTTCGCCGTCATCACGATGACCGACAAGGCCGCCGATCGCGTGCGCGAGATCGTCGCCACACGCGACAACGCGCACGGCATCCGCCTCGGCATCAAGAAGGGTGGCTGCGCCGGCATGGAATACACGGTCGACCTCGTGACCGAGCCAAATCCCAAGGACGACCATATCGAGCGAGACGGCGCGCATGTCTATGTCGCGCCGGAGGCGGCGTTGTTCCTGTTCGGCACCGAGATGGATTTCGAGCAGACCACGCTGCGCACCGGCTTCACCTTCAAGAACCCGAACCAGAGCTCCGCCTGCGGCTGTGGCGAATCCGTCGAATTGAAGCCTGCAGACCTGAAGGCGCTTGCCGAGGCGCGCGCTTCCGCCTGACCCCTTCCTTCGCCCCGTTTACGGGGAGAAGGTGGCCCGAAGGGCCGAATGAGGGGCAGAGCTGCTCTATCCGAAGTTCGCGCCGCCCCTCATCTGCCTGCCGGCATCTTCTCCCCGTGAACGGGGCGAAGAACGCTATTCCACCCACATCCCTGTGCGCTTGTGCCAGTCGGCGATCGACTCTTCCGGGTAGACGTCGAACACCTTGTCTTGTCTGCCGATCACCGGCTCGACCCAGTTCGCCTTGTATTTCAGCATCAGATGCACCTTTTCCGTCGGTTTCGGCAGGTCGCTGTCGATGGCTGACGCGAAAGGATGGACGAGATCCGGCCAGGTCGGATCGTAGAGCCAGAGCGCCGCGCCGCATTTCTTGCAGAAATTGCGCTCACCGGTCGAGACATCGCAATGCGGATGCTCGTCGTCCTCGATCTCGGCTCGGTAGACACCGAGGCTGCGTTTGCCCCGGACGTTCATCGTCTCGTAGTCGGCGCCGAGATTGATGGCGAAGCCGCCGCCGCCCTGCTGCTTGCGGCAGATCGAGCAGTAGCAGAGCATGAACGGCACCGGCGTGTGGCTTTCCACCTCGAAGCGGACGGCGCCGCAGCGGCAGGAGCCTTTGAGCATGACGGGCATGGCGGATCTCCGTTTTTTGATCTCAACCTGTCAGCATGCTCTTGGTTGCGGCGATGACAAGGCCCATGCCGGATGAAATGATTGCTGCATGGACAACGCGCGCCTTGAAGAACTGTTCGAAAGCCTGGGGCCGATCAGCATCCGCAAGCTGTTCGGCGGCAAGGGCATCTATTGCGACGGCGTCATCGTCGCGGTCGTCGTGCGCGGCGAATTGCTGCTCAAGGCGGACGAGGAGAGCGCGCCTGATTTCGAGGCCGCCGGGTGCAAGCAATGGACTTATACAGGCTCGCGGCAGGGCAAGCTGATCGCAATGCCCTATTGGAGCATTCCCGACGAGGCTTTCGACGATCCCGACGAGATGACGTTGTGGGCGCGGCGCGCTTATGAAGCGGGAAGGCGGGCTGGGAAGTAACTTTCGAGCGTAGCGTGCTTGATTGTTGGAAACGCCGAGGGACAGCACCCCCTCTGTCCTGCCGGACATCTCCCCCGCAAGGGGGGAGATTGGATGTCGCCCCGCTTTCGCTAATCGCCCACGTTGAAAAGAAGAAGGCAGCGACTGAGCTGCTGATCTCCCCCCTTGCGGGGGAGATGGCCGGCAGGCCAGAGGGGGGTGCGAAGGAACTCGGCCATTGTGGTTGGCCGGAGTACCGTGGCCTGAAGGCCCTACAGCGCCTTCGCGATCTCCGCCGCCAGCCGCGCATTGTTCTCGACAAGGGCGATGTTGGTCTTCAGGCTGCGGCCGCCGGTGAGTTCCAGGATCTTCGACAAAAGGAAGGGCGTTACCGCCTTGCCGGAGACGTTGAGCGCCTCGGCGGCCTTTTGCGCGGCCTGGATGTAGCCGTCCATCTCGGCGGCCGGGATCTCGTCATTTTGCGGCACCGGACTGGCGACCAGAATGCCGCCGCTTAGGCCGAGCGCCTGACGCGTGCGGTAGAAATGCGCGATGTCCTCAGGCGCATTGAGCGTCAGCGGCGCGCGGAAGGGCGACTGGCGCGACCAGAAGGCGGGCATGGTCTCGCAGCCATGGCCGATCACCGGCACGCCGCGCGTCTCCAGCACTTCCAGCGTCTTTTCGATGTCGAGGATCGCCTTGGCGCCGGCCGAGACGACGATGACCGGCGTGCGCGCCAGCTCGTCGAGATCGGCCGAGATGTCGAAGCTTTTTTCCGCGCCCTTGTGGACGCCGCCGATACCGCCGGTGGCGAAGACTTTTATGCCAGCCATGTGCGCGGCGATCATGGTCGCGGCAACCGTGGTGCCGCCGGTGCGCTTTTGAGCGACGGCGAAGCCGATATCGGCGCGCGACAGCTTCATGGCGTCGCCGGTCATGGCGAGCGATTCGCGCTCGCCGTCGGACAGGCCGATCTTGATGCGGCCATCGACCACGGCGATCGTCGCCGGCACCGCGGCGCCGTCGATGATGATCTGCTCGACCCTGGCTGCCATCGCACCATTATCGGGGTAGGGCATGCCGTGGGTGATGATGGTGCTTTCCAGCGCCACCACGGGCCGGCCGGCGCCAAGCGCCTCGGCCACGGGCGGGTGGATGTCGACGAAGGGGCGGGCGGTTTCGGGCGTCACGGCTGTCTCCGGTCAGGAGGAAGTGGATGTCTGGTGGCCCTATGCCACCTCCCGCGCCTCCGGCACAAGGGCAAGCGCTTGGCCGAAGTTGGCGTTCGTGAAGGACGGCACGGCCTGAGGGCTCTCGATGGCCAGCATCGCCGCCGCAAGGCCTTCACGCAGTGCCGCGCGCAGCGGCAGGCCGCGCAACAGGGCGGCGACCGTCGCGCCGGTCAGGGCATCGCCGGCGCCGGTCACGTCGGCAACCTTGCGTGGCGCGGGCGGATCGATCTCGAAGATGCCGCTGTCGTCGAAGCCCAGCACCGGAGCGCTACCGGAGGTCACAACGCCGGCGTTCAGCCCGGCCTGCCTGAGCCGGCGGACAAGGGGTTCGCCGGATGGCTCGGCATCGACAAGCGCGGCGGCTTCTCGGCTGTTCATGAAAAGCAGCGACAGCTGGTCGAGCAGCGGCGTCAGGCGCACGACCTTGGCCGGCGAGACGGCGATGGCGAAGACCGGCCGGCCGTCGGCCAGTGCCATCAGGCGTTCGAGAGCGGCCGTCGGCAGGTTGGCGTCGCACAGGATGGCGTCTGCCGCGGCGATCGCCTCGCGGACCTTGGAGCGCCTTATCTGCTTGGGGAAGGCGAGGTCGTAGAGCGCCATGTCGGCCAGCCCGACGATCAATTCGCCCTCGGCGTCGATCAGCGCCGTGTAGCTCGGCGTCGTGCGGTCGAGGAACACCACCGAGAGGTCCATTATTCCGGCGTTGTCGATCGCCGAGGCGACAGTGTCCGCCGCCGCGTCGCCGCCGCGCACCGAAATCAGCGAGGCCGACACGCCGCGCTTCACCACGCTGCGCAACGCGTTGAAAACCACGCCGCCGACGTCCTCGCGCATCATGCCGGGGTTGGAGGCGGCCGGCACATAAGTGCCCGAGACCTGGCCGCGCCGGTCGATATGGGCGCCGCCCAGCGCCAGGATATTTGGGGATGTCGGCATATTGGATCGGTGACTTCCGTTGATCGTGCGGCTGCGCACACTAGAGCGGTTCAGCGTTTCACGGAATCGCCGAACCGCTCTAAATCTTGTTTTTGCGCAATTCCGGACGGAAAACCGCTACGCACTTTTCCTGGAATTGCTCTAAGTTTCCCTGGATCGCCCTGCAATCGTTCGCGATTCGGACGGCCGGAGACGATATCTCTTCTGGACCGGCGGTTCCGGTTTGTACCAGCCCTGGTGAGACAAAAATAGAACAAATCCAGATATTGATTGTTTTTCAGTTGGTTGTATCCCCTTGCCAAATGAGAACAAAAAAGGTACAAATCGACAAGGATCACGGATTGTCCGGCCTTCATTGACGACCAAGGGGTGATGTATCATGGCTCAGAATACTTTGCGGCTTGTAGAGGATAAGGCAGTGGACAAATCAAAAGCTCTGGACGCGGCGCTGTCGCAGATCGAGCGCGCTTTCGGCAAGGGCTCGATCATGCGGCTCGGCGCCAACGAGCAGGCGGTCGAGATCGAAACCGTGCCGACCGGCTCGCTCGGCCTCGATATCGCGCTCGGCGTCGGCGGCCTGCCGCGCGGCCGCATCGTCGAAATCTACGGGCCGGAAAGCTCGGGCAAGACCACGCTGGCGCTGCACACGGTCGCCGAAGCGCAGAAGAAGGGCGGCATCTGCGCCTTCGTCGATGCCGAGCATGCGCTCGATCCGGTCTATGCCCGCAAGCTCGGCGTTGACCTGGAGAACCTCCTGATCTCGCAGCCCGATACCGGCGAACAGGCGCTGGAGATCTGCGACACGCTGGTGCGTTCGGGCGCCATCGACGTTCTGGTCATCGACTCGGTCGCGGCACTGACGCCGCGCGCCGAAATCGAAGGCGAGATGGGCGATGCGCTACCTGGCCTGCAGGCCCGCCTGATGAGCCAGGCGCTGCGCAAGCTGACCGCCTCGATCTCGCGCTCCAACACCATGGTCATCTTCATCAACCAGATCCGCATGAAGATCGGCGTCATGTTCGGCTCGCCCGAGACGACCACGGGCGGCAACGCGCTGAAATTCTACGCTTCGGTGCGCCTCGACATCCGCCGCATCGGCTCGGTCAAGGACCGCGACGAGGTCGTCGGCAACCAGACCCGCGTCAAGGTGGTCAAGAACAAGCTGGCCCCGCCCTTCAAGGTGGTCGAGTTCGACATCATGTATGGCGAGGGCGTGTCCAAGACCGGCGAGCTCGTCGATCTCGGGGTCAAGGCCGGCGTGGTCGAGAAGTCGGGCGCCTGGTTCTCCTACAATTCGCAGCGTCTCGGCCAGGGGCGCGAGAACGCCAAGCTGTTCCTGCGCGACAATCCCGACACGGCGCGCGAGATCGAGATGGCGCTCAGGCAGAATGCCGGGCTGATCGCTGAGAAATTCCTTGAGAATGGCGGCTCCGAAGGCGGGGACGACGGTTTCGAGGACGAAGCCGGCGCCATGTAAGGCGACGGTCGGAGTTTGGCCATAATCCTGTTATATCCGTATATGCTTATGTAATTGAGTTCTGGTATTGCGTCCCGAACCGCCGGCCCTCGCGCCGGCGGTTTGCGTTTGCGGGCGGTGCTGCCGCTCGCTGGTTTATTGGCCCAAAGCGCCTCGCGCTGCAATGAATTCAGGCGATGCGCTTTGGTCTTTGTTTATGCATGTCGTTTTCCCAAAGCCGCTGCGCACTTTTGGGCGACACGCCTGTGTCCGTGTTTCTGGACAGGGTGCGGAGCTATCGCTAAAAGGCCAATCTATCTTCTGAAACATGAAAGCCCATCAGCCGCCGGCAGCGCCGGCGGTTCTTGCGAAAAAGGCAGTATGCAATGAGTGGCGTGAACGACATCCGGTCGACATTCCTCGACTACTTCCGCAAGGAGGGCCATGAGATCGTCGCCTCCAGCCCGCTGGTGCCGCGCAACGATCCGACGTTGATGTTCACCAACGCCGGCATGGTGCAGTTCAAGAACGTCTTCACCGGCCTGGAGAAGCGTCCCTATTCGCGGGCGTCCACCGCCCAAAAGAGCGTGCGCGCCGGCGGCAAGCACAACGACCTCGACAATGTCGGCTATACCGCGCGCCATCTCACCTTCTTCGAGATGCTCGGCAATTTCTCGTTCGGCGACTATTTCAAGGAGCGCGCGATCGAGCTTGCCTGGAACCTGATCACCAAGGGTTTCGGCCTCAAGAAGGACAAGCTGCTCGTCACCGTCTATCACACCGACGACGAGGCGGCGGGCTTTTGGAAGAAGATCGCCGGCTTTTCCGACGACCGCATCATCCGGATCCCGACCTCGGACAATTTCTGGGCGATGGGCGACACTGGCCCGTGCGGCCCGTGCTCGGAAATCTTCATCGACCGCGGCGAGCATATCTGGGGCGGCCCGCCCGGCAGCCCGGAAGAAGATGGCGACCGGTTCCTGGAATTCTGGAACCTTGTGTTCATGCAGTATGAGCAGGTTACCAAGGAAGGACGCATCGACCTGCCGCGTCCTTCGATCGACACCGGCATGGGCCTGGAGCGCATGGCCTCCATCCTGCAGGGCGTCGAAAGCGTGTTCGAGACCGACCTGTTCAGGCATCTGATCGACGCGGCGTCCTCGGCGCTCGGCCAGGGTCCGAACCAGGAGAACGTCGCGTCTTATCGCGTCATGGCGGATCACCTGCGCTCGTCCTCCTTTCTGGTGGCCGACGGCGTGCTGCCGTCCAACGAAGGCCGCGGCTATGTGCTGCGCCGCATCATGCGCCGCGCCATGCGCCATGCGCAGCTGCTTGGCGCGAAGGAGCCGCTGATGTGGCAGCTGGTGCCGGCGCTGGTGCGCGAGATGGGCCAGGCCTATCCCGAGCTGGTGCGCGGCGAGGCGCTGATCACCGAGACGCTGAAGCTCGAGGAAACGCGCTTCCGCAAGACGCTGGTGCGTGGCCTCGGCTTGCTTTCGGACGCGACGGAAACGCTGCATGCCGGCGACATGCTCGACGGCGAGACGGCCTTCAAGCTCTACGACACCTATGGCTTCCCGCTCGACCTGACGCAGGATGCGCTGCGCCAGCGTAGCATCTCGGTCGATCTCGCCGGCTTCACCGACGCGATGGAGCGGCAGAAGGCCGAGGCGCGCGCGCATTGGGCGGGCTCGGGCGAGGCCGCGACCGAGACGGTGTGGTTCTCGGTGCGCGAGAAGACCGGTGCCACCGAATTCCTCGGCTATGAGACGGAGCAGGCGGAAGGCATCGTCCAGGCCCTGGTCAAGGACGGCAAGACCATCGACAGCGCCACCCAGGGCGATGCGGTCGCCGTAGTCGTCAACCAGACGCCGTTCTATGGCGAATCCGGCGGCCAGATGGGCGACACCGGGGTGATCTCCGGCGAGGGTTTTTCGATTGAGGTCTCGGATACGCAGAAGAAGGCCGACGGTCTGTTCGTGCATCTGGGCAAGGTGGCTAAAGGCACGGTCAAGACGGGTGCTGCCGTCGAGCTCAAGGTCGATCATGCCCGCCGCTCGAGGCTGCGCGCCAACCATTCCGCGACGCATCTCATCCACGAGGCGCTGCGCGAGGTGCTGGGCACCCATGTGGCGCAGAAAGGCTCGCTGGTCGCGCCGGAGCGGCTGCGCTTCGACATCTCGCACAACAAGCCGATCTCGGCCGATGAGCTCGAGGAGGTCGAGCGCATGGCCAACGAGATCGTCGTGCAGAACAGCCCGGTGACGACGCGGCTGATGTCGGTCGACGACGCGATCGCCGAGGGCGCCATGGCGCTGTTCGGCGAGAAATACGGCGATGAGGTGCGCGTCGTGTCGATGGGCACCGGCTTGCATGGCGCCAAGGCCAATCGTCCTTATTCCGTCGAGCTTTGCGGCGGCACGCATGTGAAGTCGACCGGCGATATCGGCCTGGTGCGCATCCTGTCGGACGGCGCGGTGGCGGCCGGCGTGCGTCGCATCGAGGCGCTGACCGGCGAGGCGGCGCGCAAGCATCTCGACGAGCAGGACAGGCGGCTGAAAGCCGCGGCGGCGACCCTGAAAATTGCGCCGGCTGATGTGCCGGCTCGCGTCGAAACATTGCTTGAGGAACGCAAGAAACTTGAGAAGGAATTGAGCGAAGCGCGCAAGAAGCTGGCGCTGGGTGGCGGCTCGGCCGCTGCCGATGCCCCGGCCGCCAACGAGACCATCGCCGGCGTCGGCTTCCTCGGCAAGGCAGTCAGCGGTGTCGCGCCGAAGGACCTGAAGCCACTGGCCGATGCCGGCAAGAAGACGCTCGGCTCCGGTGTGGTCGTCTTCGTCGGCGCCGGCGAGGACAACAAGGCAAGCGTCGTCGTCGGCGTCACCGACGACCTGACCGGACGCTTCAGCGCCGTCGACCTCGTGCGCGTCGCGTCCGCCGCGCTTGGCGGGCAGGGCGGCGGCGGCCGGCCCGACATGGCGCAGGCCGGCGGCCCCGACGCCTCCAAAGCCAATGATGCCATCGCGGCGGTGAAGGCGGCGCTGGAAGCGGCGTAGGCTGGGGTGGGCTTAAAGCATGTCGCGTGAAAAAGGATTCACGCGACCTGCTTTAAGTTTTTGATTTTAACCATGTCTTGTCCCGAAACCGGGCCCACTTTCGGGAGACATGCTTTAGTTGAGCTGGCTTCACATTCTTCGAGGGTACCGCTGCCCCTCATCTGCCTGCCGGCATCTTCTCCCCGTTGAACGGGGAGAAGGGGCTAATCGCCGGCGTTGCGGCAGCCTCTTTCTACCCGTTTACGGGGAGAAATGCCCGGCAGGGCAATAAGGGGCGGCGTCGACGCTCAGCGCGTTATGCGACCTTTTCCGTGCGCACAAAGCTCGGCCGTCCGGACATCCGCGCAAACCAATCCCGCATTTCCGCAAACCGCGCCAGCAGATCGCGCCCTTCGGCGACCTTGACGAAGTAAGCGATGATCGGCGCCGCATGCAGGTCGGCCAGCGTCAGCTGGTCGCCGAGCAGCCAAGGTCGCTTGGCCTTCAGCGATGTCAGCACCGTGAGCACCCTTTCCGCCTGGCGCAGCCCGCCGGCAATCAGGTCCTCGTCCGGCGGCGGCTTTTCCAGCCGCTCGACGGCGACGTCCCAGACCATCGCACGATAGCCATAGGCGTCGAGCATGCCGATGATCTGGCCCATCCTGGCGCGACCGCGGGCGTCGGCCGGCTGCAGGGCGGGACCATCGAAGGCTTCGTCGACATAGCGCGCGATTGCGCCGGTCTCGAACAGCCGAAAGCCGTCATGCTCGAAGGCCGGGATGCGGCCGAACGGGTGCAGCTCCAGATACCAGGCCGGAACGCCCTCGGCGGCGAAGATGTCGAGCGGGACGAGCTCGTAGCCGACGCCCTTTTCCTCCAACGCCATGCGCGCGATGCGCACATAGACGCTGTAGTCGGCGCCGTAGAGAGTTGGCTTGGCCATCGGAGCCTTCGCTATGCCGGATATCTGGATTTTACCCCATCGCCTTCTGCAAATTCTCGTCGATCTTGTCGAGGAAGCCGGTGGTCGAGAGCCAGGGCTGGTCGGGGCCGATCAGCAGCGACAGGTCCTTGGTCATGAAGCCGCTTTCGACGGTCTGGATGCAGACCTTCTCCAGCGTCTCGGCGAAGCGCTTCAACTCGGCATTGTCGTCGAGCTTGGCGCGGTGCGCGAGGCCGCGCGTCCAGGCGAAGATCGAGGCGATCGAGTTGGTCGAGGTTTCCTCGCCCTTCTGATGCTGGCGGTAGTGGCGCGTCACCGTGCCGTGCGCGGCTTCCGCTTCCACCGTCTTGCCGTCCGGCGTCATCAGCACCGAGGTCATCAGGCCGAGCGAGCCAAAACCTTGCGCCACCGTGTCGGACTGCACGTCGCCATCATAGTTCTTGCAGGCCCAGACATAACCGCCCGACCATTTCAGGCTGGAGGCGACCATGTCGTCGATCAGGCGGTGCTCGTACCAGAGCTTCCTTGCCTTGAACTCGGCCTCGAACTCCTTCTCGTAGACTTCCTGGAAGATGTCCTTGAAGCGGCCGTCATAGGCCTTGAGGATGGTGTTCTTGGTCGACAGATAGACCGGGAAATTGCGCAGCAGGCCGTAGTTCAGCGAGGCGCGGGCAAACTCGCGGATCGACTCGTCGAGATTGTACATGGCCATGGCCACGCCGGCGCCCGGCGCGTCATAGACGTCGTGCTCGATCACCTGGCCGTCCTCGCCGACGAACTTGATCGTCAGCTTGCCCTTGCCGGGGAAACGGAAGTCGGTGGCGCGGTACTGGTCGCCGAAGGCATGACGGCCGACGACGATCGGCTTGGTCCAGCCCGGCACCAGACGCGGCACATTCTTCATGATGATCGGCTCGCGGAAGATGGTGCCGCCGAGGATGTTGCGGATGGTGCCGTTGGGCGACTTCCACATCTTCTTCAGCTTGAACTCCTCGACGCGCGCCTCGTCGGGGGTGATCGTCGCGCATTTCACGCCGACGCCCCATTTCTTGATGGCGTTGGCCGAGTCGATCGTCACCTGGTCGTTGGTGGCGTCGCGATGCTCGATGCCGAGGTCGTAATATTCGAGCTTCAGGTCGAGATAGGGGTGGATCAGCTTGTCCTTGATGAACTGCCAGATGATGCGGGTCATCTCGTCGCCGTCGAGCTCGACGACCGGGTTCGCCACCTTGATCTTCGCCATGGAAAGAATGCCTCGTTGCTGGGGGATCTGAACGGCCTTGCCCGCATGGTTTCGGCCGGGGATGCGGAGCGTATATCAAAGGCTTTTTCAGCGCGCAAACCGCGATCCGCGCCGGGCGGACGGGTGCCGCCGTTGTGAATGCTTCATTTTCCGGTCCGGATGTGGCAGGGGACGCCGAAACGCCGCAAACCCCGGTTACCGAAAACCATGCCAGCCATCGAAGACACAACCAAGACCGCTTCTGCCGGACCAGCGATCATCCTGGTCGAGCCGCAGCTCGGCGAGAATATCGGCATGGTCGCCCGCGCCATGGCGAATTTCGGCTTGTCCGAGCTCAGGCTGGTCAACCCGCGCGACGGCTGGCCGAGCGAGAAGGCGCGCGCCGCCGCCAGCCGGGCCGACCATGTCATCGACGCCACCAGGGTTTTCGACGACCTGGCATCGGCGGTCGCCGACCTCAACTTCGTCTTCGCCACGACGGCGCGCGAGCGCGACGGCTTCAAGCCGGTGCGCGGTCCCGTGGAAGCGGGCAGGGCGCTGAGAGCGCATGTCGAGGCGGGCGAGCGCACCGGCATCCTGTTCGGCCGCGAGCGCTTCGGCCTCTATAATGACGAGGTCGGGCTCGCCGACGAGATCGTCACCTTTCCGGTCGACCCCGGCTTTTCCTCGCTCAACATCGCCCAGGCAGTGCTTTTGATGTCCTATGAGTGGATGAAGTCCGGCCTCGCCGAAGAGACCCAGACCAATTTCTCCGGGCCGGAGCTGGTGCCGGCGACCAAGGAGCAGTTGCACAGCCTGTTCGCCTATCTGGAAAGCGCGCTGGAAGCGCGCGGCTATTTTCGCCCGGAAGAAAAGAAGCCGAAGATGGTCGACAATCTGCGCGCCGTGCTGACACGCGCGGGCTTTGCCGAGCCGGAACTGAAGGTGCTGCGCGGCATCATCTCGTCGCTCGACCGGTTCTCGCCGGCCATGCCGCGGGGCGACGGCTCGCCCGGGGACGATCCCAGACGGTTGCCGTCAGCCGCGCGAAGTCGCGCCAAAAAAGAAGAAAGTTAAAATCGATAAGCTGTGAACATTTGAAGTAACCGAATTTTATTCGGTCGTACGTCATCCTTGCCGCGATACTGGGGGTGGCACATGTTTGCGTCCAATATTGGTCGTCTGCGCTTTTTCCTTTATTCTCTCGGTCTCGCAGTGGCCGAGACCGTGGTAATCCTTATCTGCATTGTCGGCACGATCGGCTTCGAGGGGCTGCTTAATTCAGCGCCCGGTCCGTCGCGGCAGGGTATGGCGGGCGCCGTCCTTGTCACGTCGCTCATCTTTGTCGCGCTGCGCGGCAACATCGCCTCGCGCCGCACCCGCGATGCCAATGGGCGCCGCTGGATCCTGTGGGCCTACATCGCCCTTTCGGCCGTCTACGCCCTCCTGCAGGCGGGCGTGCTGCTGGTCGTCAAGTTCGGCGATCCCCAGAGCATTCCAGGCGGGCTGAACCTGCTCGCGTTTTCGATATTCGGCCTTTGGTGCACGATCCTTTGGGCGAAACCCGTCGCCGGCAGCAACATCGACGAACTGACTGATGTTTTCGATTTCGACGGCCCGCTGCCGGCACCGGCGCGTGCCGGACGCACCGTGACAGCAAGCGTGCCGGCAACCCCGCGTCCCGCCGCTTCCGCCGCGCGCGTGCCGCCCGCGCCGCAGCCTTTCGGCAGGCCGCGGCCTGCCGGCTTCGGCAAACGTGGGATATAATTGAGTCTTGGAGAGAGCATGATGTCGTCCGAAAACCGCTTTACACTTTTCGGCATCATGCTCTGGCGGCTGCGCAAAAGCTGCTCGCATTCGCCACTTCAAGACCACGATCATTCGCGATAGAAGCGCCGTCGGTCCAATCACGGGCCTGCTGCTTCTCTTTGTTTGACGCAATTCCGGACGGAAAACCGTTTCACACTTTCCCTGGAATTGTTCTGGTGGCCGGATGACAATGAGCGATCGATCAAGCCAACGCCCGATCCTGATGTTCGATTCCGGCGTTGGCGGGCTGACCGTGCTGCGCGAGGCGCGCGTACTGATGCCCGATCGCCGCTTCGTCTATGTCGCCGACGATGCGGCTTTTCCTTATGGCGCCTGGGAGGAACCGGCGCTCAAGGATCACATCCTTACGCTGTTCGGCAAATTGCTCGATCGGCTTCAGCCGACGATTTCCGTCATTGCCTGCAACACCGCCTCGACCCTGGTGATCGATGCGCTGCGCGACAAATTCCCTGGCCATCCGTTCGTGGGCACCGTGCCGGCGATCAAGCCTGCCGCCGAACGCACCCGCTCCGGCCTGGTGTCGGTGCTGGCGACGCCCGGCACGGTAAAACGGCAATACACGCGCGACCTGATCAGCAAATGGGCGCAGAAATGCCATGTGCGCCTGGTCGGCAGCGACCAGCTGGCCGGGCTCGCCGAGATCTATATGCGCCAGGGTTTCGTCGACGAGGAAGCTGTGCGCGGCGAAATCGCGCCGTGCTTCATCGAGCGCGACGGCAACCGCACCGACATCGTCGTGCTCGCCTGCACGCATTATCCGTTTCTGGTCAATCGCATGCGCAAGACCGCGCCCTGGCCGGTCGACTGGGTCGATCCCGCCGAGGCGATCGCGCGGCGTGCCATGTCGCTGCTCGAACCGGTCGCGGAAACATCCGGCGACAGCGAGCCCGATCTTGCCGTTTTCACCTCGGGCAAGGTGGATTTCGCCACAAGGCGACTGATCCAGGGGTTCGGACTGACCGCTCGTTAGGGCGTGGCAGGTTCGAAGACGATGCTGCGCTGATCCGGATCGGCCGAGACAAGCTTTAGGCTCAGACCGTCACCTTGCCTGAACCCGGAAGCCTTCACGTTGGCGACGATGGGCATGTCGGCTAGCTGCACGCGCACGCCATGGTCGACGATATCGGTGACGACGGCCTTGAACGTCTCGCCCTCGCGTCCCTTGAGCATGACCGCTTCGGCAAGGTCGATGGCGGCGTGGTTGATCTGCGAAGCACGGGCGTCCGCGCGCCCCATCACCTTCGGCAATCTGGCGAACGCGTCGGTGACGGCCTGCGGCACGGGCTGGCCGTTGGCGATCGCCAGCGCGCAGCGCACGACATAGCGGTCGGCCAGCCGCCTGAGCGGCGCGGTGGCATGGGCATAGGTCGCGGCCATCGCCTCATGCCAGGGGACGACGCCCTCCTGGTAGGGTTGGTAGGACGCGCCGTTGCCCGCGCGGCGGATTTCCAGCATCAGCGCGGCCTGATTCGGATCGGCTGGATCGAGCGTGCGCTGATAGTCGCCCAGGCTGGTGGAGGCGGGCCAGGACAGGCCAAGCGCCTGTGCGGCGTTGCGCAGTCTTTGCACCTTGGAGGCGTCCGGCCCCGACATCACCCGGAACAGTCCGGTCTTGTGCGCCAGCATGGCGTCGGCAATCGCCATATTGGCGGCCAGCGAAAGTGCCGCATTGTCCTGTTCGGATTGCAGCAGCGGCCGGAACGAAAGCCGGAATGTGCCGTCGGCCTGCTTTTCCACCTCCTGCTCGGGCGGGTCGACGCGCGAAGCGCCGCGACGCTCTTCGTTAGCCTCCATGCGCCGCGCCAGTTCCGCGAAGTCGGCCGGAACGTCGGAGGCCTGCACGCTGTCGTAGGCGAGCTTCGCGCGGCTTTTGATGATTGCCCGCTCCGCGCCGTCCAGCTTCACCGCGCCGTCCTCGGCGACCCGGACCGTGAAGATGATCGCCGGACGCGGCCCATCGGGCAGCAGGCTCGCCGCAGCCTCGGCGAGCATCGGCGGGTAGAGCCCGGCCTTGCCGTCGGGCAAATAAAGCGTCTCGCCCCGGTTCCAGGCTTCGAGATCAATCGCGTCGCCGTCCTCGACGAACCAGGCAACGTCGGCAATGGCATAATGCAAGAGAAGATCGCCGCCACTGGCCTCGATCGAGAAGGCCTGGTCGAGATCGGTGGAACTCGCCGGATCGAGCGTGACGAAGGGCATCGCGGTCCGGTCTGCATGTTGCGCGGGCACACGCTTTGCCGCGGCTTGCGCCGCGGTCGCCACCTCCGGCGGAAATCCATCCGGCACGTGGAACTCGGCGCGGATTTTCGCAAGGCCGGTGGAGAGCGCCTGTGAGGGATCGGTCAGCGATTTCATGCAGCCGTCCTACACTGGCGCTCCGGACGCGGGAAGGCTGCCAGCGAAAATCGCCGACCGGTCGGCTGACGGCCGCCGACGCCACCCCTTATCGGGATCCGAACCGCCGGCGCTGGAACTGCCGCTCAAGCGCGGCGTTTCTAACAGCAAAGGAGACATAGCCATGCCCGCCACATCACAAGCCCAGCAAAAGGCCGCCGGCGCAGCGCTTTCCGCAAAGCGCGGCGAGACCAAGAAGAGCGAACTCAAGGGTGCTTCGCGCGAAATGTATGAGTCCATGAGCGAGAAGCAGCTCGAGGAATTCGCGGAGACCAAGCGCAAAGGCCTGCCCAGCAAGAAGTCATAGAGCGCGAGGTCGAATGAAAATGCCCGCGGCGTCGGCCGCGGGCCTCCGTCAATCCCGTGCTGCAAAATAACCTAGCGGCGCCACCAGCAGTGCTTTGTCTTGTAGCGTACGACATGGCGGTGGCCGTGGCGCCAGACGACTCTTTTCTTCACCACGACGCGGCAAATCTGCTTATGGCCGTGCCAATGCCTGGCCATGGCGGGCTCCGGCGTCATGACCGCCATCGACCCTGCCAGCACAGCGGCCCCGGTCAAGGTAAGGAAGAACTTCTTCATGGGAATTCGGACTCCTCTGCTCCAGTCCCTTCATTAAGATGGCAGAGCAGAGCGGCTCCTTGAAGCACACGCTGCCCCGCTGCCGACGGCCTTCGCCACAACCGGCACCGCACGCAACGCGGGAAATGTTAGCGGGTTGCAGACCGCGCTGCCAGCCGTAAGCTTGACAGCGGTTAAATCTGTGTTTAACAGGCCCACCAACACCGGGTGGCGACGCCCGGTGGTTTCTTTTGACGTGTCCCGTGGGTTTTCCGTCGCTTTGCGTGGAAAACCCTGTCAGGCCTCGAAAACGGGGGCCAGAGGAGGGCGCGTTTCCTTCGCCCGGAGCCATGGGGTTCCGGGTATATTGTTTTGAAAGGGAATGCGATGAGCAAGCGCGAATCCGCGAAATACAAGATCGACCGCCGTCTCGGCGAAAACATCTGGGGCCGCCCGAAGTCCCCGGTCAACAAGCGTGAATACGGCCCCGGCCAGCACGGCCAGCGCCGCAAGGGCAAGCTTTCCGACTTCGGCCTGCAGCTGCGCGCCAAGCAGAAGCTGAAGGGTCACTATGGCGACGTTTCGGAAAAGCAGTTCCGCAAGGTCTATGAGGAGGCCAACCGCCGCAAGGGCGACACCTCGGAGAACCTGATCGGCCTGCTGGAGTCGCGTCTCGACGCGATCGTCTATCGCGCCAAGTTCGTCCCGACCATCTTCGCCGCCCGTCAGTTCGTCAACCACGGCCATGTCAACGTCAACGGCAAGCGCACCAACATCGGTTCGTACCGCTGCAAGCCGGGCGACGTCATCGAGGTGCGCGAGAAGTCGAAGCAGCTCGTGATCGTGCTGGAATCGGTCGCTCTCGCCGAGCGCGACGTGCCGGACTACATCGAAGCCGACCACAACAAGATGACCGCGACCTTCGGGCGCGTTCCGGGCCTGTCGGACGTTCCGTTCGCCGTCCAGATGGAACCGAACCTCGTCGTCGAATTCTACTCGCGCTGATCGACACCGATTGGCAGTTCTATCGAAGGCCGCCCATCGAGGCGGCCTTTTCTTTGTTGCCCACGTCCGCTAATCCGGGCGGCATCAAAGACTGTGGGGCGCCGGCGCCATGAACATGCTGCCAGATACCAAATCACTTGGCGTCAAATCGCTTGAGCCGATTGCCGATGAGGAAGAAGGCGGCTTCCATCCGCTGTTCCGCGACGTGCCGTCCTCGGTCGAGTTCAACAAGCTGCGCAAGCGGCTCTTGAGGCTGACGCGTCAGGCGATCGAGGATTTCGCCATGGTCAAGCCGGGCGAGCGCTGGCTGGTGGCGCTCTCGGGCGGCAAGGATTCCTATGGCCTGCTCGCGCTTCTGCTCGACCTCAAATGGCGCGGCCTGCTGCCGGTCGAGCTGCTCGCCTGCAATCTCGACCAGGGCCAGCCGAATTTCCCGAAGCACATCCTGCCAGACTATCTCAATGCCTATGGCATTGCGCACCGCATCGAATACCAGGACACCTATTCGGTGGTGACCGACAAGCTGCCGGAAGGCAGCACCTATTGCTCGCTCTGCTCGCGGCTTCGGCGCGGCCATCTCTACCGCATCGCGCGCGAGGAGGGGTGCTCGGCGCTGGTGCTTGGCCACCACCGCGAGGACATTCTCGAGACCTTCTTCATGAACCTGTTCCATGGCGGTCGTCTCGCCGCCATGCCGCCCAAGCTTCTCAATGACGAGGGCGACGTCATGGTGTTGCGGCCGCTCGCCTATAATGCCGAGGCCGATCTCGAAAAATTCGCCAACGCCATGAAATTCCCGATCATCCCCTGCGATCTCTGCGGCAGCCAGGAAGGGCTGCAGCGCAACGCCATGAAGGCGATGCTCGACGACATCGAGAAGCGCATGCCGGGCCGCAAGGACACGATGATTCGCGCCATGACCAATGTAAGGCCCTCGCATCTCCTGGACAGGAAGCTGTTCGACTTCGCGGGGCTCGACACGAACCCAGGACAAGACATTTCCGATGAGATTTGACGATAACGCGATCGACTGGTTGGCCGAGCTTCTCGCCGACGCGGCAAAAGCCGAAATCATGCCGCGCTTCCGCCGGCTGGGCGAGGGGGACGTGCGCCAGAAGACGTCCGCCGCCGACCTCGTCACCGAGGCGGACGTCAATGCCGAGAGGCTGATCACCGCCAGGCTGCGCGAGCGCTATCCTGAGGCCATGGTGGTGGGCGAGGAAGCCTGTTCGGACAACCCGGCGCTGCTGTCCGGCCTTGGCGATGCCGCGCTGGCCTTCGTCATCGATCCGGTCGACGGCACGTTCAACTTCGCTTCCGGCGTGCCGCTGTTCGGCGTCATGGCCGGCGTCGTCGTCAACGGCGAGACTGTCGCCGGCATCATTCATGACCCGATTGGCAAGGACTGGCTGATTGGCGCCAAAGGTGCCGGCAGCCATATCCGCCACGCGCATGGCGCGCTGGAGAAGGTGGGAGTCGCCGCACCGGTGCCGATGTCGCAGATGACCGGCGCCGTTTCCTGGCAGTTTCTCGAGGAGCCCGAGCGCTCGCGGCTTGCCCGCAACCAAACCAAGACGCTGTCGCATTTTGCCTATCGCTGCGCGGCGCATGAGTACCGGCTGCTGGCCAGCGGCCACGCCCATTTCGTGCTCTACAACAAGCTGATGCCCTGGGATCATCTCGCCGGGGCGCTGATCCATCAGGAAGCCGGCGGCCACGTCGCGCGCGTCGACGGCAGCGCCTACCTGCCGTCGCATGTCAATGGCGGCCTGCTGGTCGCGCCGGACAAGCAAAGCTGGGACGAGTTGCGCCGCGAGCTCTGGGCTGAGTAGGATCGGTTCGGTTCGGTTGCCGGGCAGTACCGGCCAGGCCGCTATGACCCTGCAGCGGAATCGGGGGATGCCAATGAATTTCCGGTACGCGCTGGCTTTCGCCTTGATCGCCGGCGCGGGTTGCGGCAAGGCCCAGGCGCAGGAGCGCACTTGCGGCAGCCGCGATCCGGTCAACTCCATCGCCGAGATGGCGGAGGCCATCTACGCCTGCTGGCAGCCACCGCCGGGCACGGCAGACCTGACTTTGACATTATGCTTCTCGCTTCGTCGCGACGGAACGCTTATTGGCAAGCCGCGCGCCACTTTCTCCAAACTGGGGCCGGACGGCAGTTTGAACGGGGCTTTCGTTGCTTCGGTGATCGAGGCCCTTAACAAGGAACTGCCAGTGCCTTTCACCGAAGGCATGGGTGGTGCGATTGCAGGGCGCCCCCTTTGCCCGCTCTTCAGGGCGACGCAGGAACGCAAATCCTGACCGCGCTTGTTCAAGAGCAGCTCTATGCTGTTAGTGTAGATCGGTAATGTGCCCTGAAACGGGGGCATTCTGCGGCTGGAACATCTTGCCGCGCTCGGCAATCAGGATCATCAGCAACGCCGCGACCGAGACGCTGCAGAAGCCGGCGGCCAAGGGCGTGACAGTACCATTATAAGCTTGCCCGATCGCCGCGCCGATGAGGGCGCCGAGGAACGTCTGCATGAAGCCCAGGATGGATGCCGCCGTGCCGGCGAGCTCGCCGAGCGGCTCCATCGCAAGCGCATTGAAGTTCGCTCCGAGCCCACCGAAAGGCAGCATAGCGCCGGCAAAGAAGGTGACGAACAGCCAGAGCGGCATCCGCATTTCGAGCGAGACGACCAGCCAGGCAAGGCTGATGCACAGGAAGATCAATAGTGCGCCTTGCGACAGGCGGCGCATGCCGATCTGCCCGACCAGCCGCGAGTTCAGGAAATTGGAAAAGGCGAGCACGCCGGCGACGCCGGCAAAGATCAACGGGAACAGCTCGCCGACGTGGTAGATATTGATGTAGATCTGCTGGGCCGAGCTGATGAAGCCGAACATGGCCGCGAAGATGAAGGTGCTGGCAAACGCGTAGCAAAGCGTCAGTCGATTGGTCAGAACGATACGGAAACCGCCGATGACGGAGCTTACCGTCAGCGGCCGACGATATTCCGGATGCAGTGTTTCCGGCAAGCGTAGCAGCGACCACGTCGACACGATCAGCGCGCCGATGGCCATGGTCACGAAAATCCAGTGCCAGCTGGCAAACAGCATGACGAACTGGCCGATGCCGGGCGCGATGACGGGGATCGCCATGAACACCATGAAGATCAGCGACATCACCTCCGCCATGCGCCGGCCCTCGAACGTGTCGCGCACGATCGAGACGGCGATGACGCGGGTCGCGGCCGCGCCGATGCCCTGGATGAGACGCCAGGTCAGCAACAACGCGAAACTGGGCGCTATGGCGGCGGCCGCCGCGGCCACGACATAGACCACCAGGCCGAAGACCAGCGGTGCGCGGCGTCCGAAGCGATCCGAAATGGGCCCGAACAAAAGCTGTCCGCCGCCGAAGCCGAGCATGTAGGCGGTGATGACATATTGGCGGTGGTTCTCGCTCTCGACGCCAAGCGAGGCGCCGATCTGCTGCAGCGCCGGCAGCATGATGTCGATGGCCAAGGAGTTGAGCGCCATCAGCGCCGCGCAAAGCGCAATGAATTCCCAGCGCGGAATGGGCAAGCTTGCCCGTTGCGACGCTTCTACCTGCTTGTCCACGGCAAAGTCCGATCTTTCAAACGAACAAGCACCGGCTGGCCGGCGCGCTGGTTCGTTTCATCCCCGATATTCGGGTCACAATTGCCGAGGTGGGGGCGGCCCCGGGCGATGCTTGCCGGCCGGAGGGTTGGCCTCCGCGCCGGCGAGCAAAAATTTGAAAATCAGGCCGCGCCTTTGACGCTGACGCCCTTTTCGACCAGGAAGTCCTGCAATTCGCCGGCCTGGAACATTTCGCGCACGATGTCGCAACCGCCGACGAATTCGCCCTTCACATAGAGCTGCGGGATGGTCGGCCAGTTGGAATAATCCTTGATGCCCTGGCGCAATTCTGCCGAGTCGAGCACGTTCACGCCTTTGTAGTCGGCCCCGATGTAGTCGAGGATCTGCACCACCTGGCCGGAGAAGCCGCATTGCGGGAAGCCGGGTGTGCCCTTCATGAAGAGCACGACGTCGTTGCTCTTCACTTCATTGTCGATGTAGTCGTTGATGGCGGTCATGGACAATCCTTTCACGCCTGTGGGAGTCAGGCTCGAAGCATGTCCTTCAAATAAACCCATAGGTTGGCTGAAACAAGACGTTAGCCGCGACGCCGGCCCGATGGCGCAAGGGATAACGCGATTTTGGGCTAAGCCTGAGCGGCGACGGCGCTCAGTCGGGAATGCTGGTCTGCAGCGCCAGCGCGTGCAGCACGCCGCCCATATTGCCCTTCAGCGCGTTGTAGACCATCTGGTGCTGCTGCACGCGGCTCTTGCCCCGGAAACTCTCGGCAACGACCTCGGCCGCGTAATGGTCGCCATCGCCGGCCAGATCGCGGATCGTCACCTGGGCGTCCGGAATGCCTTCCTTGATCAGTTTTTCGATGTCGTGGGCATTCATTGCCATGGCAAAATCCTGTTTCAAGCGGGCACGTAGTGTGACTCGGGTGAGCCTAAAGCCTTTCCGGCCCGGATTGAAGCCGTTCCATCGGCGGAAGGGACTTAGGCGTTGTCCCGGCTGGAATGAACCACGCCGTCTTCGGTGATGTCATCGCGCGTCGAATAGGCGCGGCCGAGACTGAAGACCAGAACGTAGAGCGGGATGTTGATCAACAGGCTGAAGATCGGAAGGTAGCTTGTCATCTGCCATGCGGGTGAGAAGAATGGCTGGCCGTAGCCGTCGCAGGTCAAGGACGAGCCATATTCCCAAACCGCCCCAATCACCACGGCGACGGCGAAGAGCTTGATGCAGGTCGCGACGTGCCTTGCCCGCGCAGGCTCCGGAGAAAGCCTGTTCCACAGCACCAGGCAGACGACCGGAACCGCGTAGATCAGGTTCTGCACGACGAGCATCGGCAGCGTGCCGTTGGCCGCGGCGAGGAATTGCGCGCGGGTTTCCAGCAGTGGACACACCTCGCTCGAGGTTGTCGACAGCAGGAACAGCACGAACGGTCCGAGGAACCAGAAGAAGAACAGGCACGGCCAGAAGACGACTGCGATCAGCGCCCTGGCGGTTAACCTCGTCAACTGGCCTGGTCCATGAAGCGCGGGAACCAGCCCTCATGGGCGGCGGTCAGCTCGCTGACCGGGATCGACCGTGCCTCGCCAAGCTTCAACTCACGTCCGCCGGTGGTGCCGATCCAGGGAGCGAAGATGCCGAGCTTGCCCTGCTCCTCGCGGATCCTGTCCCATTCGCCGCTTTGCGGGTCGATCGACAGCGTCAGCAGATAGCGGCCCTGGTCCTCGCCGAACCAGACCGGGATTGGATCGGTGCCTGTAAGGCCGGGAATCGTGGCGCCAATGCCGGAGGCCATCGCCATTTCGGCCAGCGCTATCGCCAGGCCGCCGTCGGAGACGTCGTGGGCGGCGGTGACGATGCCGGAGGCGATCAGCGCGCGCACATGGTCGCCGACGCGCTTCTCATGGTCAAGATCGACAGGCGGCGGCGGACCGTCGGCGCGGCCATGGATGTCGCGCATATAGGCGGACTGGCCGAGATGGCTGCCCCAGCTCGGCGGCGCGCCGACCAGCACGATCATCTGGCCCTCGGCGGCAAAGCCGATACGGGCCATCTTCGACCAGTCGGCGATCAGCCCGACGCCGCCGATGGTCGGCGTCGGCAGGATGCCGCGGCCATTGGTTTCGTTGTAGAGCGAGACATTGCCGGAGACGATCGGGAAGCCGAGGGCGCGGCAGGCATCGCCGATGCCTTTTACGGCGCCGACGAACTGGCCCATGATCTCGGGCCGCTCCGGATTGCCGAAATTGAGGTTGTCGGTGGCGGCGAGCGGCAAGGCGCCAGTGGCGGTGAGGTTGCGCCAGCACTCGGCCACGGCCTGCTTGCCGCCTTCGTAAGGGTCGGCCTCGCAGTAGCGCGGCGTGACGTCGGAGGAGAAGGCCAGCGCCTTGGTCGGATGGCCTTCGACGCGGACGACGCCGGCGTCGCCGCCGGGAAGCTGCAGCGAATTGCCCTGGATCAGCGTGTCGTACTGCTCCCACACCCAGCGGCGCGAGGAGAGGTCCGGCCCGCCCAGCATTTTCAGCAGCGCATCGGCGACATCGGCCTTCGGCGCATCGTTGGCGGCAAGCGGCGCGGGCTTCTGCGCCTCGACCCATGGGCGGTCATATTCCGGCGCCTGGTCGCCGAGGTCCTTGATCGGCAAATTGGCGACCTCGTCGCCCTGATGAAGGACACGGAAGCGCAGATCGTCGGTGGTCTTGCCGACAATGGCGAAGTCGAGGCCCCATTTGCGGAAGATCGCCTCGGCCTCCTCTTCCTTCTCGGGGCGCAGCACCATCAGCATGCGCTCCTGGCTTTCCGACAGCATCATCTCATAGGCGCTCATGCGCTCCTCGCGCACCGGCACCTTGTCGAGGTCGAGCTCGATGCCGAGATCGCCCTTGGCGCCCATCTCGACCGCCGAGCAGGTGAGGCCGGCCGCACCCATGTCCTGGATGGCGATGACGGCGCCCGACGCCATCAGCTCGAGGCAGGCTTCCAGCAGGCATTTCTCGGTGAAGGGATCGCCGACCTGCACGGTCGGGCGCTTCTCCTCGATCTTGTCGTCGAATTCGGCCGAAGCCATGGTGGCGCCGCCGACGCCGTCGCGTCCGGTCTTGGCGCCGAGATAGACGACCGGCAGGCCGACGCCCTTGGCCTGCGACAGGAAGATGGCGTTGGTCTTGGCGAGGCCCGCCGCGAAGGCATTGACCAGGATGTTGCCGTTGTAGCGGGCGTCGAAATTGACCTCGCCGCCGACCGTCGGCACGCCGAAGGAATTGCCGTAGCCGCCGACGCCGGAAACGACGCCGGCAACGAGATGCCGGGTTTTCGGATGGTCCGGCGCACCGAAGCGCAGCGCGTTCATCGCCGCAACCGGCCTGGCACCCATGGTGAAGACGTCGCGCAGGATGCCGCCGACGCCGGTCGCGGCACCCTGATAAGGTTCGATGTAGGAGGGGTGGTTGTGGCTCTCCATCTTGAAGACGACGCAGTCGCCGTCGCCGATATCCACCACGCCGGCATTCTCGCCCGGACCCTGGATCACCTGCGGGCCGCTGGTCGGCAGCGTGCGCAGCCATTTCTTGGAGGACTTGTAGGAGCAGTGCTCGTTCCACATCGCCGAGAAGATGCCGAGCTCGGTGAAACTTGGCTCGCGGCCGACCAGATCGAGGATGCGCTGGTATTCGTCGGGCTTCAGCCCATGCGCGGCGACGAGCTCGGGGGTGATCGGCACGGAATTGGAAATGGTCATGAGCGGCGATTTTTGTCCGTGGGAAAGGGGAGGTTCTTTGAGTCTCCTCTTATCGCAAGCTTTCGCGCGATACACCCCCATTGGATGATGAAAAACGCCGGAAAACTGCCTCCGCGGCGATGCACAAGGGTCTGGGGCTTGCCGGCTCGATCAGGAAAAACTGTCGTAGCCGGCACGGCCTTCGTCGAGCAGGCGGCGGATGACGGCGACGCCGCCGGCGACATCCTTGCTTTGCCGGGGCTGCGACACGCCGAAGCGCACGCCGTGGAAGACCTGCTCGGAGCGGCCGGCCTTGAACTCGTCCTCGTCGTCGATGAGCACGCCTTGCGCCAGGCAGGCATTCTTGAAGGTGCCGGACAGCCACGGGTCCGGCAAGGTCAGCCAGAGGAAGGGCACGTTGTCCCTTGCCTTGATGTCGAACCCCGCCAGCACACTTCGCACAATGGCGAGGCGCGCCTGGATTTCGGCAATGCAGCGCTTGCGTATCTCGCCCGCCTGGCCCGACATCACCAGCCTTGAACCGACCTCGGCCAGCAGGAAAGGCAGGCCGCCGGTCATCATCTTATGCGCGACACGGATGCGATGGCGATAGGCCGGCGGGCAGGAAAGCCAGCCGCCGCGCACGCCGGCGGCGACGGATTTGGACAAGCCGCCGGCGACGATGGTGCGCTCCGGCGCATATTCGGCCAGCAGCGGCGTCGGGTCGTCGGTGAGTTCGCCGTAAAGATCGTCCTCGATCAGCGCGACATTGTACTCGCGTGCGATCCGCGCGATCGCCTGCCGCCGTTCCGCCGAGAGCGTCACCAGGGTCGGGTTTTTCGCGGTCGGCATCAGGAACATCACTTTTGGATGTTTCTGCGCGCAGACGCGCTCGAAATCGTCCGGGTCGATGCCGTCGTCGTCAGTCGAAACCAGCGCCGTGCGGCGGCCGATCAGCCCGGCGCTGCGTGCGATCTGCGAATAGGTGAGATGCTCGAAGACCACATAGTCGCCGGGCATGGTAAGTGCTGCGATCGCAGCCATGACCGCGGCGTGGGTGCCCAGCGTCGGCACGATCGAATCGGGCGAGGGGCGGAAGGCATTGCGCGCCAGCCAGCGGCTGCCTGCCTCGTACCAGCGTTCGGGAAAATCCCGCGTGTAGCTCGAAATGTCGTGCGGATGCTCCTGCGCCGTACGCGCCAGCACGTCGGCAATCACGGCGCCCTGGCCGACATCGGGCGCGGCGGTGCTGTCGAAACGCAGCTTGCCGCTCGGCGCGTCGATGGGGCGCGTGCCCTGCAAGCCTGGCTCGACATCGGATTTCGGGGTCTCCGTACGCTGTCCAAGCACATAGGTGCCGCGCCCGACCTCGCCGCTCACCAGACCGCGTTCGCGCAGCAGCTGATAGGCCCGGCCGATGGTGCCGACCGTCGTGCCGATGTCATAGGCGAGGTCGCGCTGCGGCGGCAGTTTTGCACCGGCATCGATGACGCCCTTGTCGATATCTGACTCAATGCTGTCAGCAAGACGCTGATAGAGCGGACCGGAGCCAGAGGAGAGGTCAGGGAGCCAATTTGTCATGGTGACAATTTTCTATATTGCACCGCGTAATGAGTCAATCCATATCGAACCGGCGATTGGAAAGGTACAATCGAGACAAGGTAGAACGGAAATGGATACAATCGACACAATTCGCTCCGCCGGTCCGGCATTTGGCGCGCAGGCCGATCCTCAGAGCCGCCGCGGCTTCATCGGCCGCCTGGTATTTGTGGTCCGTTCCGTCGCCAAACAAATCGATCGCATGCTGCAGCGCCGGCGCGGCCGCCTCGCGCTGATGGAGATGACGGACGATCAGTTGAAGGATATCGGCATCTCGCGCTGCGACGCCTATCGCGAGGGCATCCGGGCGTTCTGGGAATGACGGCCTATCTTCGGCCAGATTCCGTCCGGGTTGCAGGCTTTCCCCGCAGCCTGCCGATGCCGTGATCGACAAACACGGCGAGTACACTCAATGCGATGAACAACCCAGTGATGGCCAGCGCCGAAACGGCGACGCTGGCCGCGCCGTTCTTGGCAGTGTCGAGGAACGGGTAGGGCACTTCGCCGGCGAAGGGCGCGCGTATCAGCGCGTAGGCGAGATAGGCGAGCGGGTAGATCATCCACCAGGAGATATCGCGCCAGCGCGTCGCGCCGTCGGCTCCGGCAATGAGCCACCACAGCACGAACAGCGCCGGCGCCACGTAGTGCAAGAGGACGTCGCAGAGCAGGAACAAACCCTGCGGCTGCCAGAGCTTCGCCAGGACCGTGGCGTAGACGATGAAAACCAGCGTGATGGCCACCGCCACGCCGGTTCGCATCCGTGGCCCGGCGAAGGCCGGGAACCAGGCATAGCCGGCGGGTGACAGCAGCGAAGCATGCACCATCACCGCCGCGATGTTCGTCAGGATGGTGAAGAAGCTGAAGAGAAAGACGATCGAGCCGAGCAGGCTGCGCCCCGCCGCCATCGACGCAGGAATGGTGATTGCAGCCTGCAGGACGAGCCCGACCAGCCCGACAACCAGTCCCGCGATCTGCAGGAACCGGCCCATGGCAATCTTACGCGGCAGCCGTGCAGGACGGATTACCGGCCTGCCAGCGGGCGACGTCTGAGCCGATGCGGGCGCCGAGCGGTTCATTCATCAGCGGCCCGAACACGTCGACGCGGCTGGAGTTGCCCTGCGCCTGAACGACCAGCAGCGGCTTGCCGCCATAATGCTTGGCGGGCACCAGCAGGAAGCGCGGCGTGCCGCTGTAGGAATTGAGCTCGTTGGCCATCTGATAGGTCTTGAAGGCCGGATCCTTGCTGGCGATCCAGCATTTATGCGCCGCGATGGCGACCTGTTCCATGGCAAGCAGCGAGGCGCTCTTGCCTGACGGAACCGGCGTTGTCTTGGGGCTGGACTGGCAGGAAGCCAAGGCGAGCCCGGCCGCCGCCAGGAGAGCAAGGCGCGCAATCGTCAGTCTCATGGTCAGTCCGCCCCCGCGTTCCGATAGGATGTCAAAGGATCAAGCCGCGATGCCGAGCGCGCTCTCGAACAGCGCCCGTCCGTCATTGCCGCCATGCGCGGCCTCGATCAGGTTTTCGGGATGCGGCATCAGGCCGAGCACGTTGCCCTTGTCGTTGACGATGCCGGCAATGTCGTTGATCGAGCCGTTGGGATTGGTGCCGTCCGCATAGCGGAACACCACCTGGCCTTCGCCTTCGAGGCGGGCGAGCGTCTCGGCATCGGCGAAGTAGTTGCCGTCGTGATGCGCCACCGGCGAGCGGATGATCTGTCCCGGCTGGTAGCGGCGGGTGAACATGGTGTTGGCGTTGGCGATCTCGAGCTTCACCTGACGGCAGACGAACTTCAGCGACGCATTGCGCATCAGGGCGCCGGGCAGCAGCCCGGCCTCGACCAGGATCTGGAAGCCGTTGCAGACGCCGATGACGGTGACGCCCTTGGCGGCCTTTTCGGCGACCGCCCGCATCACCGGCATGCGCGCCGCGATCGCGCCGCAGCGCAGATAATCGCCGAAGGAGAAGCCGCCGGGGATGGCGATCAGGTCGACATCGGGGATTTCCGTGTCGGTCTGCCAGACGGTCGCCGGCGCCTGGCCGGAAATCTTGGTCAGCGCCGCGATCATGTCGCGGTCGCGGTTGAGGCCAGGCAGGAGGACGACGGCTGATTTCATTTTGGTTCGAAAGGCCTCTGATTTTCGGCAAGTTCCCGCAAGTCGAGACGGCGGTCTATGCGTTCGAGTCGCTCGTCCTGACGGCCAAGAATACCATAGATGTTATGGATATCACTCTGCGTGGCCACCATGTGACCTCGCATCACGTTCAACTCACGCTTGGCTTCGGACACATCCTGGCGAAGTTCGCCGATTTCGTGATGGACCCGTTTCAACAGCTCGAACATCAATTCGTTCGTGGCTTCCGGCATTGTGCCTCCGCTACAACCTCAGGTTATAGCAACACTATAATTCTCAATCACCGTGTTCGCCAGAAGCTTGTCGCACATGGCTTTCAGGTCGGCCTCGGCCTTGGCTTTGTCGGCCCCGGCGAGCTCGATGTCGAACACCTTGCCCTGGCGCACCTGGCCGACGCCGTCGAAGCCCAGTCCGGAGAGCGCATGCTCGATCGCCTTGCCCTGCGGGTCGAGAACGCCGTTCTTGAGGGTCACGGTGATACGGGCTTTCATCGATACTCCTGGGCAGACAGTCGTTTGGGAAAAAGGCCTGCCGTGTCCGGCAGGCCCGTCAATATTAGTGCTTCAGACCTTTGGGCGCCTCGGAAGAGGCAACGAGCACCGGACCCGTCGGGCGCGGCGGCTCGTTCTCGTTGATGATGCCGAGACGGCGGGCAACTTCCTGATACGCCTCGACCAGGCCGCCCATATCGCGGCGGAAGCGGTCCTTGTCGAGCTTGTCCTGGGTGGCGACATCCCACAGCCGGCAGGAATCGGGCGAGATCTCGTCGGCGACGACGATGCGCATCATGTCGCCCTCGAACAGGCGGCCGCATTCGATCTTGAAGTCGACGAGCTGGATGCCGACGCCGAGGAACAGGCCGGACAGGAAGTCGTTGACGCGGATGGCCAGGGCCATGATGTCGTCGATTTCTTGCGGGCTGGCCCAGCCGAAGGCGGTGATGTGCTCTTCCGACACCATCGGGTCGTCGAGCGCGTCGGCCTTGTAGTAGAATTCGATGATCGAGCGCGGCAGCACCGTGCCTTCCTCGATGCCGAGGCGCTTGGACAGCGAGCCGGCGGCGACGTTGCGCACGACGACCTCGAGCGGGATGATCTCGACTTCCTTGATCAGCTGCTCGCGCATGTTGAGCCGGCGGATGAAGTGGGTCGGGATGCCCATCCGGTTCAAGTGGTTGAAGATGTGCTCGGAAATGCGGTTGTTGAGCACGCCCTTGCCATCGACAACTTCGTGCTTCTTCTTGTTGAAGGCGGTGGCATCGTCCTTGAAAAACTGGATCAGCGTCCCCGGCTCAGGTCCTTCATAGAGGATCTTGGCCTTGCCTTCGTAAATGCGGCGGCGATTTTTCATCTGATTTTTCTCTGGATCTGCGGGCAGGCGGCGAGTGACCAGTTCCTGTCCGTCTGCCTAAATTAGTATGGCGAAGGCGGCGTTCAATGCCGGTGTTATCGCAATCGTCTTGTTTGCTCAATCGGCAAATCCCGCGAATCAACCGCTTTCGGGACTGAAATGCCGCAGCGCAGCATGCGACGAAGCATATTGACCGGCCCGCGGCCTTTTGGTTTGTGCTTGCCCAACACACATATACACCGCCAAGCGAATCGGATTGATCGGAGGGACGCCATGAGCAGCATGAAAGACCGCGAAGAGGGTTTTGAGCGCAAATTCGCCTTCGACGAGGAACTTCGCTTCAAGGCTGCGGCGCGGCGCAACAAGGCGCTTGGCCTGTGGGCCGCCGAGAAACTGGGCAAATCCGGCGCCGATGCCGAGGCCTATGCCAAGGAAGTGGTGGTCTCCGATATCGAGGAAGCGGGCGACCACGATGTCTTCCGCAAGATCCGCCAGGATTTCGACGCCGCCGGCGTCAACCAGTCCGATCATCAGATCCGTCGCACCATGGATGAGCTGATGGCGCAGGCGATCGAGCAGATCAAGAACACCTGAGGCTGCACGGGCATGATGTCGCCGGAAAACCGCTTCACGCTTTTCCTGGAATTGCTCTGACTGGACCAATCGACCGCCCGGCCAAGCCGGGCGGTTTTTCTTTGCGTTGGCGTGGTTTCCGACCGAAACTGCGGATTGTTAACAAGGAAAGTTCCGATGTCGCTCAAGTCCCGCCTGGCCGCCGACGAAACGCTGTTCACCGCTTGGTCGGGCGTGCCGGACGCGCTGACGGTCGAAATCATCGCCAAGCAGGGTTTTGACGCCGTCACCCTCGACATGCAGCATGGCGGCCACCACGAGGACAGCGTGCTGCGCGGGCTGGTGCCGGTGCTGGCCGCCAACAAGCCGGCGCTGGTGCGCATTCCGGTCGGACGCTTCGACATGGCGAGCCGCGCGCTTGATTTCGGCGCCGAGGCGGTGATCGCGCCGATGGTGAACTCCGTGGCCGATGCCAGGCAGTTCGCCGCGGCGATGAAATACCCGCCGCTGGGCGAGCGCTCCTGGGGCCCGACCTATGCCTTCCCGCGCCACGGCAAGGGCGACCATGCCGAATGGTTGCGCGATTCCAACCAGCGCACCATGGCTTTCGCGATGGTCGAGACACGGGCGGCATTCGAGGCGCTGGACGGCATTCTGGACACGCCCGGCATCGACGGCATCTTCGTCGGTCCGTCGGATTTCTCGATCGCCTGGTCGAACGGCACCACCATCAATTCGACGCTGGAAAGCATGATGGAGACGGTCGCGTCGATCGCCGAGCGGACGCGCAAGGCCGGAAAGCATGCCGCGATCTACGTCATCGAACCGACAATCGCCGGCCGCGTCGTGTCGATGGGCTACCGGCTTTTAGCCATGGGCTCGGATCACACGCTGATCTCGCTTGGCGCCAAGACGCTGCTGAAGAGCATGCGGGATTCCATAGGAAGCTGAACGCGGCCTACGGCTGCTTCAATTCCGTCAGGAACTTGGCGAAAGTCATCGAACCCTCAGGCCATGGGCCGAAGCCGGCGTCGTGGTTGAGATGGCCGGCCTCGCCGGCGTCGATGAAGAGCGATCCCCAGGCGGCGGCAATGTCCTCGGCGACCTCGAAGGCGCAGAACGGATCGTTGCGGCTGGCGATCACGATGGACGGAAAGGGCAGGGGATCGCGCGAATAAGGGCCGAAGGTCATCAGATGTTTCGGCCTGATTTCCGGATTGGAGACATCCGGCGGCGCGACGAAGAAGGCGCCGGCAATCGGCTTCTTGAATTGCGGGATGGCCTGCACCGCAGCCGCGACGCCTAGCGAGTGCGCGACGAGAACCACCGGCCGCTCGGCCTCGTTGACGGCGCTCGCAACGCTCGCCGTCCAGTCCTCGCGCACGGGCTTGGTCCATTCCGCCTGCTCGACCCGGCGGGCCGTCGACAGCTTCGACTGCCAGCGGGTCTGCCAGTGCTCGGGACCGGAATTGGTATAGCCCGGCACGATCAGAATATCTGCGTCTTTGACTTTCATGGCGCCGATGTAGCGAGCGTCCTTCTTGGCTGCAACCCTGTCGGAAAATTCGGAGTGATCACAATTGTGAACAACCTGTTCGATTCTTGCTGTCTTGTGTGAACGATCGCAATCGACGATTTGGAAGGAGAAGAAGGAACAATTGCTGGTGGCCAGGAAAATCCCCATGTTGGGATCAGGCGCCGCCCGAACGGAGAGTTTGATGAGCGAACTGCCTTTTGCCGCGACCACCCCGGTCAGCGTTTCGCGTGTCGGGCTGAAGGCGCGCGACGCCGAGAGCCTGGCCGCCTATTACCGCGCCGTTGTCGGCCTGCAGGAACTGAGCCGTGCCGACGGTGCGATCGCGCTTGGTGCCGCCAACCGGCCGCTGCTGGTGTTGGAGCCGGATGCTTCGGCCAAGCCTGACGATCCACGCAGCGCCGGGCTTTTCCACACGGCTTTCCTTTTGCCGTCGCGGGCGGATCTCGGCCGCTGGATCAGCCACGCCGCCGCCAACCGCATCGGTATCGAGGGCGCATCAGACCATCTGGTCAGCGAAGCGCTCTATCTGACCGATCCGGAGGGCAACGGCATCGAGATCTATGCCGACCGCCGCCCGCAGGACTGGAAGTGGAACGGCGACAAGATCGCCATGGCGACCGAGCGGCTGAACCTGCCGGCGGTTGTCGGCAGTGTGCCGGCGGGTGATGCCGGCTGGCAGGGCGCGCCGGAAAACACCATTGTCGGCCATGTGCATCTGCGCGTCGGCCGGCCGGAAGATGCGGAGGCCTGGTGGCATGACCAGTTCGGCTTCGACACCGTCGCCAAATATGGCGGCCAGGCGGTGTTCCTGTCGTCCGGCCATTACCATCATCACATCGGCGCCAATGCCTGGCAGAGCGCCGGCGCCGGCCGCCGCGATCCGTCCCGCTCGGGCCTCGCCTGGGTCGAGATGCGTTCGGACAATGCGAAGGCCGAGACGAGCCGTGAGGATCCGTGGGGCACGGTGATCAGGACGGTGCCTGGGAAGGCGTAACAGAGGGCTGCGCCTAGCTGGAGCACCCCTCATCCGTCTCGGCGCTGTCGCGCCGATCCACCTTCTCCCACAAGGGGAGAAGGGAAGGCCGCGCCAGCGCTACCGCTAATTGCAAGCGTCGGTGATTTGCGGAGACGTAGTGCCAAACTCCCCCTTCTCCCCCTGTGGGAGAAGGTGGCTTGTCGTGAAACGACAAGACGGATGAGGGGTGTTCCAGCTTGGCGCTGGCGGGCAACTCTTACCCGACCTTAAGCCTCTCCGAACACCCGCCTGAAGATCGTGTTGACATGCTTGGTGTGGTAGCCGAGGTCGAACTTTTCGCGGATTTCGGCTTCGGGCAGGGCCGCCGTCACGTCCTTGTCGGCAAGCAGTTCCTCGAGGAAATCGGCGCCGTGCTCCCAGACCTTCATGGCGTTGCGCTGCACCAGCCGATAAGCGTCCTCGCGTGACAGGCCGGCCTGGGTCAGCGCCAGGAGCACGCGCTGCGAATGCACCAGCCCGCGGAACTTGTTGAGGTTCTTCTCCATGTTCTCGGGGTAGACGAGCAGCTTGTCGACGACGCCGGTCAGGCGCGCCAGCGCGAAGTCCAGCGTCACCGTCGCATCCGGCCCGATCATGCGCTCGACCGAGGAATGCGAAATGTCGCGCTCGTGCCAGAGCGCCACGTCTTCCATCGCCGGCATGGCGTAGGCGCGCACCATGCGGGCGAGGCCGGTGAGGTTCTCGGTCAGCACCGGGTTGCGCTTGTGCGGCATCGCCGACGAGCCCTTCTGCCCCGGCGAGAAATACTCTTCCGCTTCCAGCACCTCGGTGCGCTGCAGGTGGCGGATCTCGATGGCGAGGCGTTCGACCGACGAGGCGATAACACCGAGCGTCGCAAAGAACATGGCGTGGCGGTCTCGCGGGATGACCTGGGTCGACACCGGCTCCGGCTTCAGCCCGAGCTTTGCCGCCACATGCTCTTCGACATAGGGCTCGATGTTGGCGAAGGTGCCGACGGCGCCGGAAATGGCGCAGGTGGCGATATCCTCGCGCGCGTGCACCAGTCGCTCGCGGCAGCGCGAGAACTCGGCATAGGCCTGCGCTAGCTTGACGCCGAAGGTGGTCGGCTCGGCATGGATGCCGTGGCTGCGGCCAATGGTGACGGTGTCCTTGTGCTCGAAGGCGCGGCGCTTCAGCGCCGCCAGCAGGCCGTCGATGTCGGCAAGCAGGATGTCGCTGGCCCGCGTCAACTGCACGGCAAGGCAAGTGTCGAGCACGTCCGACGACGTCATGCCCTGGTGGATGAAGCGGGCATCCGGTCCGACGAATTCGGCGAGATGGGTCAGGAATGCGATGACGTCATGCTTGGTGACGCGTTCGATCTCGTCGATCTTGGCGACGTCGAATTTGGCGGCGCCGCCTTTTTCCCAGATGGTCCTTGCCGCTTCCTTCGGGATGACGCCCAACTCCGCCAGCGCATCGCAGGCGTGCGCCTCGATCTCGAACCAGATGCGGAAGCGGATTTCGGGCGACCAGATGGCGACCATTTCCGGCCGGGAATAGCGAGGGATCATTCGTTTTTTAAGTCCTGCCTAGATAAGCGCTGGCCGCGTCCTAACAGAGGCGGGCCCGATGCTCAACGTCGCTGCCGCGTAAACCAGATGCTGACCCCGACAAGCGCCGCAAAACCCAGCGGAAAATAGAGCCGAACGCCAAGCACCACGAACTGGTAGAGCGCGGTCAGCATGGTGAAGGCGAATTCGAATGCCCAAGTCAGCGTGAATGCCGGCGCATGCCACTCGGCATAATAGGAGCGATATTGCAGCGCGAACAGGCCGCCGGTGAAGGCGAGCGTTGCCGCCAGAAGCCACACGAATGCCGCGGCGAAGGCTGTTTCCCATTGACGGCCGCGAGAAGCCAGCCTGGCCAGCGTCAACCCAACCGGAAACGCAAGCATTCCGCCAAGAACATAAAGCAGCGCGACGAAACGGATTCTGTCAGGTGTCTCCCAGCCGGCCAGCAGAAGGCTTGCCAGCGCGCTCGCACCCATGGCGGCGCCCCAGAGCAAAGTTCCGACAACAGCCTCGCTTGCCGACGGAACGGCGGCATGCAACCGGTCCGTGACACCGCGGCGCAAGGGAACCTGCTGCAGCGGCGTCATGAGCGGCGAGCTCTGTCGCGCGTCTGGTGACCGGGCAGGCTGGGCGTCATCGGCATGACATCTGTCTCATGGACGTCATGCCTATCACGCCAGGGTGAACGAGACGTGCCGCGCGATGCATCCAATCCGGCGTTCATTTGTTATTGTCGGCCGCCTCGCATCCGAAAGGGCAAATCGCCATCCAGCGGAGAACCAGCATGAGCACCAACATCAGCAAGATACGCGAACAAATGGAAGTGATCGGCGCCGACGGCGTCCATATCGGTACCGTCGACAAGGTCGAGGGCGACCGGATCAAGCTGACCAAGGCCGACAGCGGCATGGGCTCGCACAAGGGCCATCACCACTACATTTCGCTTGCGCTTGTCGCGGAGATCGACGGGCAGAAGGTATGGCTCTCCGCGAATTCGGATGTCGCCGTCACCTTCGAGGAAGAGAAATCCGATCCGACCTGATCTTTGTTTTTTGCGCAATTCCGGATGAAATCTTTTCTGGAATTGCGTCAGTCAACGAGAAGACCACACGGGAAACAAGTCGCCGTCGGCGGGTGTCGCGGCGTGGACGCCGCGGCTGATCGCGCGTGCCATGGTCGCGCCGGCCGCCGCGAACAGATCGATCGCGGCATCGGCGCCGAGCTCGATGCCGCTCCTGCCTGTCGCCAGCGCAAACACCAGATCGCCGTCCGCCGGCGTATGCGTCGGCCAGATGGCGCGGGCGAAGCCGTCATGCGCCGAAATAGCCAGCCGCTTGGCCGCGGCCTTGGTCAGCACGGCGTCCGTGGCGATGACGGCGATGGTGGTGCTGCCGGCTTCCTCATGTCCGCCGACGCGCCTGTCGCGGTATTTCAGCAGGATCTTCCTGGCGTCTTCGGGCAGTGGATCGGGATAACCCAGCCCGCCGAACTCGTCGCCGATTTCGAAGGGTGCCGCCCAGAAATGGCGGCCGCGGCCGACCGTCACCGAGCCGGTGGGGTTGACGGCGGCAAGCGCGCCGATGGTGACGCCGCTGTCGAGCACGGTCGAGGCCGAACCCAGACCGCCTTTCAGCCCGGAGGTCAGCGCGCCGGTGCCGGCGCCAGCCGTGCCGATTTCGAAATCCACTGTCGCCGCCTGCACGGCCTCATAGCCGAGCTCGCGATAGGGCGGATAACGGCCCCAATCCTTGTCACCGCCATTGCGCAGGTCGAACAGGATCGCGGCCGGCACGATCGGCACGCGGAAGCCGCCCACCTCGACGCCGATGTTCTTCTCGCGCAGTGCCGCCTGCACGCCGGAGGCTGCGTCGAGGCCGAAGGCGGAGCCGCCGGACACGACGACGGCGTGGATCGTCGCGATCGAATTCTGGGGCTCGAGCAGGTCTGTCTCGCGCGTGCCCGGCGCGCCGCCAAGCACCTGGAAACCGGCCACGGCAGGCTCATCGCACAGCACAACCGTGACCCCGGATTTCAGCCTGGCGTCGGCGGCATTGCCGACGCTGAGGCCGGCAACGTCGGTGATCAGGTTGCGCGGCCCGGTGCGGAACATCACTTGTCCTCCAGCGGTACGAAATGCGCGCCGTCGAAGCGGAAGACGCGGAACGGGTTCTGGCCGAGATCGCCCTTGTCGTCGAAGCGAATGGTGCCGATCGCGGTGGTGAAATCATGGCCGCTGAGCGCCTGGCCAAGCGGCTGGCCGGAGCTTTCCGCGCCGGTCAGCGCGACCTTGGCAACCTCGACCGCCGCATAGGCCGGCAGCGTGTAGCCGTCCGGCACGACGTTCTTCGCGGCGAAAGCCTGCATCACCTTGGGATCGGCGACCTCCGACCATTCCGGTGGGGCGACCATCAGCGTGCCGACGGCGTAGGGCACATCGCCCGGCGGCGTGCGCAGGTTCTCGCCGCCGGCAAAGGTGATGCCGGCATCGAGCTGCGCGGCGTCGCGGCCCATGATCGCGATGTCGTCGCCGTCGCCGCCGGCGAACACCTTTGTCGCGCCGGCCTTCTTCAGCCGGCCGACCAGCCCGATCTGGTTGTCGAGCTGCGGCCGGAACGTGTCGACGAAGACGGGTTTCAGCGCCGCCTGCTCGGCCGCGGCGCGAAACGTCTCGGCCATCTCGCGGCCATAGATGGTGCCGTCATCGATGATGGCGAACAGGTCGTCGCGCCAGAGCTGCGTGAGGTCGGCAGCGACCGCGTTGCGTTCGTCATCGCCGCGCGGCCCGAGCCGGTAGACTTGCCAGCCGGTCTTGGCGCGCCGGTCGGTCAGGCTTTCGGTGCGCACGCCGACCGTGATCACCGGTATGTTGGCATCCTTGAGGATCGGCAGCGCGGCCTCGATCGCCTCCGTGCAGAGGAAGCCCACCACGACGTTGACCTTGGCGTCGACGAATTCCCTTGCCGCCGCGGCGCCGCCATCTGCGGTGCAGGCATCGTCGATGGCCTTGATCGAGATGCCGTTCGCCTCGGCCGCCAGACCGGCGCCGACCTCGATTTGCTTGCCGAGGATCGCCGACGGGCCGGAAAGCGGCGCGGCGACGCCGACCAGCGTCTCGGCGTCGGCGCTCGCGGCCAGCGACAGCAAGAGCAGCGCGGCTGATGTCGTCGTGAGAAGACGCATTCGGGCTAAGAGATCCTCCATGCCGGGAATACAGTCCCGGCACTATTTCAAGAAATGCCTAAAGGCTGGCTAAGCGCCGCGCAACACGCGAATTTGCGGATTGCAGTCAAGCACTTCGCTCGTGCTATGCAACTTGTGGCGTGCAATATGCCGCCATATATAACGAACTGGTTCCGACAGGTGGATTATCGGGTGCTGAAGATCAATGATATCGGGCCGCAGCACTATCGCGATGCGATGGCGCATTTTGCCGGCCATGTGCATGTGGTGACGACGGACGGGCCCGGCGGCAAAAGAGGCGCGACGGTGATCGCCGCCTGTTCGGTCTCGGACACGCCGCCGACAGTGCTGATCTGTCTCAACCGCGAGAACGCCAAGAACGAGGCGTTCGTCAAGAACGGCAAGTTCGCGTTGAACACGCTGGCCTCGGACCAGGAAGCGGTCTCGGTCGGCTTTTCCGGCGTCACCGGCCTGCCGGCGGAGGAGCGCTTCGCGCTTGCCGAATGGGATGTGATCTCGACCGGCGCGCCAACGCTGAAGGGCGCCCTTGCCGTGTTCGACTGCGAGATCATCGATGCCAAGGACCTTGCCACCCACCGTGTGCTTTTTGGCAAGGTGACAGGTCTGCGCATCGGCGATAATTTGCGACCGCTGATCTACCACAACCGCGGCTACCATTTTCTTTGAAACGGCCATTTTCCTGAAACGGATTGGCGGGATCCACGGAGACAAGATGACCGCGCCGCGCCCCGCGCCGAAATCGATCGACGAAACGCTCGATCTTTTGACCGGCGCGGACTATGTCGCCGACCGCTCGCTGGCGACGGTGCTGTTTTTATCGCTGCGCATGAAGCGGCCGCTGTTCCTCGAAGGCGAGGCGGGCGTCGGCAAGACCGAGATCGCCAAGGTGCTGGCCGACGCGCTCGGCCGCCGGCTGATCCGCCTGCAATGCTATGAGGGGCTCGACGTCTCCTCGGCCGTCTATGAGTGGAATTATGCCGCGCAGATGATCGAGATCCGCATGGAGGAGGCGGCAGGCAAGGTCGTGCGCTCCGACATGGAGCGCAACGTCTTTTCCGAGAAATACCTGATCCGCCGTCCGGTGCTCGATGCGCTGACCGGCAAGGCGGGTGCGGCGCCGGTGTTCCTGATCGACGAGCTGGACCGTACGGACGAAGCGTTCGAGGCGTTCTTGCTCGAGATCCTGTCGGACTTCCAGGTGACTGTCCCGGAGCTCGGCACGATCAAGGCGGAAGAGCCACCGATCGTCATCATCACCACCAACCGCACGCGTGAGATCCATGACGCGCTGAAGCGTCGCTGCCTCTATCATTGGGTCGACTACCCGAATGCCGAGCGTGAGCTGGAGATTGTGCGCCGCAAGGTGCCGCAGGCGAACCGCCGGCTGTCGGCGGAGGTCGTGTCCTTCATCCAGAAGCTGCGCCAGGTCGAGCTGTTCAAGGCGCCGGGTGTCGCCGAAACCATCGATTGGGCCGGCGCGCTGACCGAACTCGACAAGGTGGCGCTCGATCCGGAAACCGTATCCGATACGATTGGCGTGCTTTTGAAATACCAGGACGATATCGCCCGTATCGGCGAAGGCGAGGGCCGGCGCATCCTCAATGAGGTGAAGGCCGAGCTTTCGGCGGCGGAGTAGCCGCGGTGCCGTCGCCGCGTCCGGAACCCAGAGAAGCGACGCCGGACGGGCGCATCGCCGACAACATCGTCTATTTCGCCCGAGCGCTGCGCAAGGCCGGCATGCGCGTCGGCCCGGCCTCGGTGAAGGACGCTATCGAAGCGGTGCTCGCCGCAGGCATAGGCTCGCGCGACGATTTCTACTGGACGCTGCATGCGGTGCTCGTCTCGCGGCACGAGGATCATCCCGTCTTCGACGAGGCCTTCCGCCTGTTCTGGAAATCGCGCGAACTGATCGAGAAATTGCTGGCGATGTTTTCGCCGGTCGCGCCGGACAACGCTGAAAAGCAGAAGCCACGGGCGGCCGAGAACCGCGTCAGCCAGGCGATGTTCGAAGGCCACCAGAAAAACCAGCCGGTCCGGGAAGTGCCGGAAATCGAGGTCGACGCGCGCCTCACTTTTTCCGGCAACGAGGTGCTGCGCGGCAAGGATTTCGCGCAGATGGATGCGGCCGAGATGGCCAAAGCCAAAAAGGCGATCGCGGCCTTGCGCCTGCCATTCGATCTGATCCGCACGCGGCGCTTCAATCCCGACGCTCAGGGGCGCCGCATCGATCCGCGCGCCATGATGCGCTCGGCCGCCCGCACCGGCGGTGAGCTTATCCTGCCAAAATTCCGGTCGCCGCGCGAAGTGCATCCGCCGCTGGTCGTGCTGGCCGACATTTCCGGCTCGATGAGCCAGTACACGCGCATCTTCCTGCATTTCCTGCACGCGTTGACGGAAAAGCGCCGCCGCGTGCATGCTTTCGTCTTCGGCACGCGGCTGACCAATTTGACCCGCCAGATGCGCCATCGCGATCCCGACGAGGCGCTGGCCGAATGCTCGGCGGCGGTGAAGGACTGGTCGGGCGGCACCCGCATCGGCGACACGCTAGCCGAGTTCAACCGGCTGTGGTCGCGGCGCGTGCTCGGGCAAGGCGCCGTGGTGCTTCTCATCACCGATGGGCTCGAGCGCGATGACGTCACCGGCCTCTCGGAGGAGATGGAGCGGCTGCACAAATCCTGCCGGCGGCTGGTCTGGCTCAATCCGCTGTTGCGCTTCGACGGCTTCGAGGCGCGCGCCCGGGGCGTCAAGGCGATGCTGCCGCATGTCGACGAGTTCCGGGCGGTGCACAATCTCGATGCGCTGGCCGATCTTTGCGCCTCGCTCGACCAGCGGCCGGCGGCTTCGGTCGATCCGCGCCACTGGCTGCAAACTGGCGCGAGGCAGGCCGCGTAGCCATATGTCCCGCAGCCATATATTTCTGAGGATGTTCCTCGTGAGGGAAACTAAAGTTTCCGTAGGGAAAACCAAAATTTCCCTCGAAAAACAGACTTTGTGAGAAGCGACGATGGATGAGAGCATTTATCTCGATGAAGCCCGCGATCCCCTGATCATCGCGGAAGGCTGGATGAAGGACGGCAAGGATGTCGCCATCGCGACCGTGGTCGAGACCTGGGGTTCGGCGCCACGTCCGGTCGGCAGCCACCTGGTCATCGACGCCGAGGGGAATTTCCATGGCTCGGTCTCCGGCGGCTGCGTCGAGGGCGCCGTGGTGACCGAGGCGATCGACGTCATCGGCTCGGGCAAGGCCAGGATGCTGGAGTTCGGCGTCGCCGACGAGACCGCCTGGCAGGTCGGCCTTTCCTGCGGCGGCCGCATCAAGGTCTATGTCGAAAGGCTGGGCTGACCATCGTGGATCCGTATGTCCTGAAGACACTCAACGAAGAGCGCCGCGCCCGGCGGGCCGCGGTGCTCGTCACCGACCTTGGCGACGGCCGCGACCGCATCGTGCGCGAGGGCGACCATGTTGCGGGCGATCTCGGGGCGGCAATCGCCAATGCGTTCCGCACCGGCAATTCGCGGTCGGTGGAGGCGGAGGGGCGGAGCTTCTTTCTCAATGCCCATCTGCCGCGCCCGCGCCTCGTGGTGATCGGCGCGGTGCACATCAGCCAGGCGCTGGCGCCGATGGCCAGGATCGCCGGCTATCCCGTCGAGATCATCGACCCGCGTACCGCCTTCGCCACCCCGGAACGCTTTCCCGACGTCGCGTTGCATGCCGAATGGCCGGAAGATGTGCTGAAGCGCGCGCCGCTCGACAGCTACACCGCGCTTGCCGCCGTGACCCATGACCCGAAGATCGACGATTTCGCGCTGAAGGCGGCGCTCGATGCGCGGTGCTTCTATGTCGGAGCCCTCGGCAGCCGCAAGACCCACGCCAAGCGCGTCGAACGCCTGCTGGCGCTCGGTGCCGGCGCTGACCAGATCGCCCGCATCCACGCGCCGATCGGTCTCGATATCGGCGCCGCCAGTCCGGCTGAGATCGCGGTCGCCGTGCTTGCGCAGACGATCCACGCCTTCCGCTCGCGCGGTCTCGAAGCAAAAGGCGCCGTGGCGTGAAATTCGGACCGGTTCCGATCGATGAGGCGGAAGGGGCAGTGCTGGCGCACGCGACCGCCGCCGGTGAAAAACGGTTCCGCAAGGCACACCGCCTGAGCCGTGAGGACATCGCGGCGCTCAAAGCCGCGGGCGTGGCCGAAGTCGTCGCCGCGGTGCTTGCGGAGGACGATCTCGGCGAGGATGCCGCCGCCGCGAGGATCGCCGCCGCCATGAGCCACCGCAACATCGAGGTGAAGCCGGCCGCGACCGGACGGGTGAACCTGCATGCAGGGGCCTCCGGCGTCTTTACCGTCGACGCCGGGATGATCGACGCCATCAATGCCGTCGATCCGGCCATCACCATCGCGACGCTGCCGCAGCACGCGCCGGTCGAGAAGGGCCAGATGGTTGCGACGGTGAAGATCATCCCCTTTGCCGTCGCCGCAAGCCTGGTGGATAGCGTGGCGAGGATCTGCGCCGGCCGCGAGATCTTTGCCGTCAATGCCTATCGCCCCGTCACTGTCGGCGTCATCCAGACGGTGCTTCCCGGCATCAAGCCGAGCGTGCTCGACAAGACGCTGCGCGTCACCGAGGCGCGGCTGGCGCGCTCCGGCGGCCGGCTGACGGCCGAGCGGCGCACGCCGCATGAGGTTGCGCCCGTGGCGGCGGCCGCGACGGCGCTGGCGCGCGACAACGACATGGTGGTGATCTTCGGGGCATCGGCGATGAGCGACTTCGCCGATGTCGTGCCGGCCGCGATCGAGCGCGCAGGCGGTACCGTCGTTCGCGCGGGCATGCCGGTCGATCCCGGCAACCTGCTGGTGCTCGGAACGCTCGACGGCAAGCGCGTCGTCGGCGCGCCGGGCTGCGCGCGCAGCCCGAAGGAGAACGGCTTCGACTGGGTGCTCGATCGCCTGGTTGCCGGGCTCGAGGTCACCGCGGGCGATATTGCCGGCATGGGCGTCGGCGGGCTGTTGATGGAAATCCCGACCAGGCCGCAGCCGCGCGAGCCGGCGCCGCAGCCGGCAAGATCGGCGCTGAAAGTCGATATCGTGCTTCTGGCTGCCGGCCGTTCGAGCCGCATGGGCGGCCCGAACAAGCTGCTGGCGCTGTTCGACGGCGAGCCGCTGGTGCGGCGCACCGCCGGGCGGGCGCTGGGCTCGAAGGCCGCCGGCACCATTGTCGTCACCGGCCATCAGCGTGAGCGCGTGCGTTCGGCGCTTGGCGGACTCGAGGTGAAACTCGCCGACAATCCCGATTTCGCCGACGGTCTTGCCTCGTCGTTGAAGGCGGGTATCGCGAAGGTCGCGCCCGACGCGGCAGGCGCCATGATCGTGCTTGGCGACATGCCAGGCGTTTCGTCGAAAGATCTCGACAGTCTGATCGATGCGTTTCGCCGCTCCGGTGGTCACGCCGTGGTGCGCGCCTCGCACCAGGGCAAGCGCGGCAATCCGGTGCTTTTGCCGCGATCGCTCTTCGCGGCCGTCGCGCAACTCGAGGGCGATACAGGCGCGCGCCACCTGGTCGAGGCCGAGGGGCTCGACGTCATCGATGTCGAGATCGGGCAGGGCGCCTCAATCGATGTGGACACGCGCGAGGCGCTGGAAGGGGCGGGCGGCGTTCTGCAGGATTGACAAAGCCGAGCCGAATTTCGCATGGCTCTCGGCATGTCTTTCCGTTTCCGGCTTTTCTTCGCCCTGATCTGCGCGACGGCGCTTTCCCTCTCCGCTGCCGAGGGGCAGACGCTTTCGCTGAAGCCGTTCAAGGACGAGCTCTTCGCCTATCCGCCAGCGCTCTCGACCGGCGACAATGGCGCCTATACCGTGCTGGACTATCACGAGATGCGCGACATCAACCAGCGCGACGAGGTGCCGGAAAGGCGCGTGCGTGCGCAATACACCGACCCGGGTGTGCGCAAGGTGCAGCAGGACCTCATGCTGAAGACCGATGCCGGCGATATCAGGCATGTCGCGGTCGGCAGGACGGAAGGCGCTTCCATCATCGTGCTCTACCTGCACGGCCAGGGCGGCAGCCGTAAGCAAGGCGTCGACGACTTCACCTTCGGCGGCAATTTCAACCGCATCAAGAACCTGATGGCCGGCAATAATGGGCTCTATCTTTCGCCCGATTTCCCCGATTTCGGCGACAAGGGCGCGGCGCAGGTCGCGGCGCTCATCGATCACTATGCCCAACAATCGCCGGGCGCGAAAATTTTCGTCGCCTGCGGCTCTATGGGCGGCATGATCTGCTGGAAGCTGGCGGATCGAAAGGACACGGGCGGCCGCATCAACGGCCTGCTGCTGCTGGGTTCATTATGGGACGACAGCTTCCTCACCAGCCCGGCCTTCAAGCGCCGCGTCCCGGTGTTCTTCGGCCAAGGCAGCCATGACGTGGTCTTCCCGGTAGAGAAGCAGGAAGCCTTCTTTCGTTCGATCCTGGCCAGGAAGTCCTACCCGACCCGCTTCGTACGCTTCGAGACCGGCACGCACGGCACGCCGATCCGCATGGTCGACTGGCGCGGCACGCTGAACTGGATGCTGACGAAGGCGCCCTGATCAGCGAATCCGTGTTCAAGGGGCAGTGTTGTAGTCGATGATCGTCTGCGGATTCATTTCGCCGTCATAGGATGCATCGACGTCATACTGGACGAGCGAGAAATCGCCGTTGCGGAACAGATAGGTTCCCGATGACGAGGCATCTCCCACGCCGCGCCATTTGTCGGATGTGGTGATGGTTTTGGTGTTGTCGTCATAGTCCGAGTTGGTCGCCCAGCCGCTGGTCTTGAACCCGATGATGTGGATCGACTCGACCTTGCCTTCGCTGTTGTTGTTCTCGTAGCGGATGTCGAGATCCGGCTCGGTGAACTGCAGCTGGGTCACGCCGTTGACGTCATCGGCGATGTAGTAGACTGCCGTCTCGTTGTAGGCGGCCATCGAGCAGAAGAAGCGGAACAGCCGCGTCTCGCGCTCCGGGTCGCTGGGCTGGGCGTCCTTGTCCTTGTAGTGGATGGAATGAGCCTCGGGCTCGCCGATCGGCTTGCCGTCCGGGCTTTGCTTGTCGCACTGGCCGCCATAGGTGGCTAGGAACGCCTTCTTGGCCTGTTCCAGCGCCTCGTCCTTCTTCGGCGGCGGCGGACCGTCGCCGCAGCTTGCCGGCACGGCGCTGTCGAAATCCTCGGTCGACGGCTTCAGCGCGCCCTTGTCGATGAAGATCGGCTGGAAGGGCGGCTCCTGGATCTGCGCGTTGACCTGGCGAAGCGTGTAGCAGCCGGCGAAGACCTTGGCCTCGCCCTTCTTGTCGGTCGCCTGGATGGCAACAGGCACGCTGTAATAGATGCTGCCGGCCGCCCCTTCGTCCGAAACGGCGCCGGTCTTGACGTCGACGCTGTCGGTTCCGTCGTAACCCTTGACAAAGGCGTTGAAGTCCTTAGCCGGCTTTGTATCGCCGAAATAACCCCAGGCACGGGCAAATTCGTGGCGGTTGATGGCGCTGTAGAGCGAACGGACGACCGCATCGGCTGTTGATCGGTCATCGATATAGGGGGCATCGGCCGCGAGCGCGGAATGCGTGAAGCCGGCCAGTGAGAAAAAGACAGTCGCTGCGAAAGTGGCTCTTTTCATCGAATCCTCCGCTCGGTAACGAAAATACTACCATGGCGATTGCGGCGGCGCGGTGACGCCATGGGCAGGGCCGCTTGAAGAATCGTGGCGGGAGGCGCTAGGTCACGGCCCGCGGCGCTGGGGCCGCGTGGGAGATTGCCCATGACCATTTCCATGTACGACATATCGGTGGGCGTGTTTTCCGCCAGGCTGAAGGCGCTGGCCAGCGTCCTGACGGCGGCGGAGCAGAATGCCGGCGAACGCAAGATCGATCCGCAGGTGTTCCTGACCGCGCGGCTGGCGCCCGACATGTTCGCGCTGACCAGGCAGGTCCAGATCGCCACCGACCATGCCAAGGGCGCGCCGTCGCGGCTGGCCGGCCGCGAGGTGCCGAAATACGAGGACAATGAAGCGAGCTTTGCCGAGCTGCAGGCCCGGATCGCCAAGACGCTCGATCATCTGGCGACGTTTACTGCGGCCGATCTGGAAGGCTCGGAGGACAGGACGGTCGAACTGAGGCTCGGCGGGCGCGAAACTACGTTGCCCGGCCTGCAGTACCTGCTGCATGTGGCGACGCCGAATTTCTACTTCCACGTCACAACCGCCTACGACATCCTGCGCCACAACGGCGTGCCGCTCGGCAAGCAGACATTCCTCGGAAATCGCTGATTTTTGAATGGCTTGGAGGTTTCCCGACATCCCGGGAAACCTCTCTGGTTCAGCTCAGCGGATCGACATTTCGCGCGCGATGCGCGGAAAATCGGCCGGCTTGATGCCGATGTCGGCGCGGTCCGCATTGCTCATCGCGTTCAGAAGCGCGAGCGCCGAGCGGTAGCGCTGGTGTTCCTGCGGCCTCGGCCTAGCGAACATTTCAGTGAAGAACCCCATGACTCAGTTGCCCCTGTTGGTCCTCCCGGCACCAAGATATAGGCGATTTGTTAAAATTGTGCAGTGCAGCAATTGCATGGCTGCCATGTCCACACGAAATTTTTTCCGCCACAATCGATTTTCCGTGAAACTTTCCGGCGGGCTCGAACGTAGGCACCGTGCCGGCTCATGGCTGGCTTTTTCCTCGCCACTCCTGGCGACCTTGCCGGACTGCACGAAAATGCAGTCCGGCTTTTTGTTATCTGAAAGTCGTCCCGCCGGGCTGGAAAAGCCGGCAATTGTCAACATCGCCAGCATTCATTTTTAACGAGAGCGCCCTATGTTCGGCGGCATCAATGCATGCCGTCACCATAGGGGGAGGCTGAGATCGGCACCGGGAACAAGCTCGATTTCGCTTCGTTGCTCGACGACCTGATCGTCGCCTCGGAGAAAGGCGAGGACGAGGGCGCCCGGCCGTCTATCCCATTCGACTATCTGTCCGTGGCCGATGAGCTGCATTCCGGCCGCATAAAGGTTGCGGGCGAGAGCGTCGCCGCCGAATACCGCGAGCAAGGCGCCGACCTTGCGGCCGAGTTCGCGGCACTGCTCGACCAGGCGAAACTGGCGCTGGCCGGCGAAGAGCACCGGCCGGAGGAAAAGCTGCCGCCGATCGATCCCGAAGCGATCGCCGGCGAGCTCGGCCTCGACCGCCCGGCCAAGAACGCCGATTTCGGTCGCATCCGCCGCAACTTCGCCTTCGCCAACCATCCGGACCGCGTCGCGCCGCATCTGCGCCAGCGCGCCATGATCCGCATGCAGGTGGCCAATATGCTGATCGACGAGGCCAAGCGGCGGGCTTTGGCCGGGGTGAGGCGGTAGTTCCCTCCATCAGGTTCGCTTCGGCAACCCATCGCAAGCCATCGAGATTGGCTGGAGCCTCGCCAATGTTCGTCATCCTTGGGCGTAGCGACGCGAAGCGGAGCGCAGACCCGAGGATCCATGCCGTGACCTTCAATGTAGAGTGCAACGGTGCAGAATTCTGTAATCGCTGCAACGCCTTAGCGTAACGGAATGGATTCCAGGGTCTGCGCGCTTCGCTTCGCTCCTTGCTCCGCCCTAGAATGACGAACTGACTGACGCTTCGGCCAATCTCGAAACTGGGCGACTTTGCAAAACACAAGCGTTTTGCTCTATGTTCAATCTCCTCCCCGCGCAGCCGCGCAAGACTTCCCGCCGGAGAAACCCCATGCATAAACGCCGCCTCGGTCGGACCGATCTCCTTGTTTCGCAAATCTGCCTCGGCTCGATGACCTGGGGTCAGCAGAACACCGAGGCCGAGGGCCATGCGCAGATGGACCTGGCGTTCTCGCGCGGTGTGAATTTCATCGATACGGCCGAGCTTTACCCGATCCCGCCCAAGGCTGAGACGCAAGGGCGCACCGAGAAAACCATCGGCAGCTGGATGAAGGCCAACGGCAACCGCGATAAGGTCATCCTTGCCTCGAAAGTGGTCGGCCGCACGGCCAATACATGGTTCCGCGGCGATCGTCCGTCGAAGCTGGTGCGCGCCGACATTTTCGACGCGGTCGAAAAATCGCTGGCCAAGCTCGGCACCGACTATATCGATCTCTACCAGATCCACTGGCCGGACCGGGATATTCCGTGGGGCTCGAATCCGACGCGCGTCGGAGCGGTGGCACGGCGCGCGGATGCGGCAGGCGCTCCGGGAGACGAGACGCCGATTGCCGAGACGCTGGCTGTCTTCGAGGAACTGGTGAAGGCGGGCAAGATTCGCCATCTCGGCCTCTCGAATGAAAGCTCCTGGGGCGTGATGCGTTTCGTCTTCGAAGCCGAGAAGGGTTCCGGCCCGCGCGTCGCCTCGCTGCAGAACGCCTATAGTCTCGTCAACCGCACTTTCGAGGTGAACCTTGCCGAGGTCTGCGAGCGCGAGGAGATCGCGTTTCTCCCCTATTCGCCGCTGGCGCAGGGCTATCTTACGGGCAAATACAATCATGGCGCGCGACCGCAGGGTTCCCGCTCGCAGCTCTTCAACCGCGGCCAGCGCTACGAAACGCCGAATGCGGCGGAAGTGCTGCTCGAATACACCGAGCTGGCGCGCTCCTTCGGCCTGGAGCCAGCGCTCTTCGCCAACGCCTATGTGGCGAGCCGGCCCTTCGTGACCGCGAGCATCGTCGGCGCGACCACCATCGCGCAGCTCGAGATGGCGCTTTCCTCGGTCGATGTCAGCTGGACGGAAGAAATGCAGAAGGCGGTCGACGCCATCCACCAGCGTGTCGGCAATCCATGTCCGTGACCGGTTATCGCCGATAAAAGACGAATCGTTGAGAAAAAACAGGGGGATGGAGACGATGGCAGATTTTCCGATCGAGGCCGTGCGCGGCAGATTTCCGGCGCTTTCGCTGGCTGATGACGGGCGCCGCCGCATCTATCTCGACAATCCCGCCGGCACGCAGGTGCCGCTGACGGTGGCGGACGCGGTGTCGCGCTGCCTGCTCTCGACCAACGCCAATTTGGGCGGGTTCTTTGAGACCACGGTTGCGGCCCAAAAAGTGGTCGATGGGGCTCATGCGGCGATGGCCGATTTCCTCCATGCTGCAAGCGTCAAGGAGATCGTCATAGGCGCCAACATGACGACGCTGACCTATCACATGTCGCGCACGCTCGGCCGCACGATGAAGCCAGGCGACGAGATCATCGTCACGCGCATGGACCATGAAGGCAATGTCTCGCCCTGGCTGCAGCTTGCCGAGGATCTCGGCCTTGTCGTGCGCGTCCTGCCGTTCGACGAGCGGAGCTGGCAGGTGGAGGAAGCGGCGCTCAAGGCGCTGCTTTCGGACAAGACACGCCTCGTCGCGCTGAACTATGCCTCGAACCTCACCGGCTCGATCAACCGGGTGAAGGCGCTCACGGCGGCAGCCAAACAAGCCGGCGCGCTGGTCTATGTCGATGCCGTGCAATTCGCGCCGCATGGACTGGTCGACGTGCGGGAGCTCGGCTGTGATTTCCTGATCTGCTCGGCCTATAAATTCTTCGGGCCGCATATGGGCATATTGTGGGGCCGCCGCGACGTCATCGATGCGCTGAAACCCTACAAATGCCGCTGCTCTTCAAACATCCTGCCGGAGCGGTTCGAGCTTGGCACGCCGCAGATCGAGCTGATGGCCGGGCTGACGGCGACAATCGACTATTTCGCCGATCTTGGCGCAGCCGCCGGCGAGGGCGGCTCGCGCCGGGAGCGGATCGCCAAGGCGTTCGAGGTCTCGATCGCTTACGAGAACACGCTTGCCCGGCAATTGATCGAAGGCCTGTCCGACATCGAAGGACTGATCATCCACGGCATCACCGATCCGGAACGGCTTGCCGAGCGGGTGCCGACCATTTCCTTCACCGTCGAAGGCATCGGGCCTGAAACGATCGTGCGGCAGATGAATGCCGAAAACATCTTCCTGTGGTCAGGCCACAATTATGCGTGGGAGGTCGTCCACCAGCTCGGCATACCCGCCGAGCAGGGCGTCGTGCGCATCGGCATTGCGCATTACAACACGGCGGCCGAGATCGAGGAGACGTTGGAAAGCGTGCATCGCGTGATCGCGATGCTGAGGCAGGAACGTTGCTGAGTTAGTCCTTCTTGCCGCCGAAACCGGTGAGGAAAGCGGTGAGGTTGTCGCCCAGCGCATCGCAGAGATAACCGCCTTCCTGGACGATCACCGTCGGCAGGTCGAGCCCGGCAATCGCTTCGCCGATGCGCGAGAAGCCCGGCGTCGTCACCGACAGGCCGCCGAACGGATCGCCCTCGAAAGCGTCGAGGCCGAGCGCAACGACCAGCGCTTCCGGCGCGCAGGCGCGGATGCGCTGGAAGGCCGTCGCCAGCGCTTCGAGAAAGGCCGCGTCGCCGGACTTGCGCGGCAGCGGCAGGTTGAGATTGTAGCCGAGGCCGGGGCCTTCGCCGCGCTCGTCGGCATGTCCCCAGAAGAACGGATAGAAGCGCACCGGATCGGCGTGCAGCGAGACGGTCAGCACATCGGGACGGGCATAGAAGATGCCTTGCGTGCCGTTGCCGTGATGCAGGTCGACATCGAGGATGGCGACGCGGGCGGAACTCTTCCGCAGAACCTGCGCGGCGACGGCCGAATTGTTGATGAAGCAGAAGCCGCCGGCGACATCGGCGAAGGCATGATGGCCGGGCGGGCGGCAAAGGGCGTAGGCCGACGGTGCGCCGGCCATAATCGCTTCGGCTGCCTCCACCGCGCTCCAGGCGCTCCACAGGGCGCTGTTCCAGGTCTCAGCCGAGATGGGGCAAGCGGTGTCGGCCATGTGGTAGCCGGCCTGCCCGACCGCCGAGGCCGGATAGGAGCCGTTTCGGGCGATCGGATGGATGTTCGGGATCACCTCCGCCGAGGCGCCTTCGATGCGCTGCCAGCGCGTGAAAATGTGCTTGAGGAAGTCTAGATATTCAGGCGTATGCACCGCCGCGATCGGCCCAAGTCCATGATTCCCTGGGCGTTCGACCGTCAAACCGGCCGATATTGCGCCGGCTAACAATCTCTCGATCCGCTCCGGCTTTTCCGGATTGGGCTGCGGCGCGCCGCTGGAGAGGAAGGCCTTGGGATCGTGGCGTTTCTGCTCCTCGGCATAGAAGGCTTTCATCGTCATTCCTCCGGCGTGTCGGCAAAGGCGAAAAAGGCATCGCCGACGATCTTCTGCACCTGTTCGTAACTCGACCAGCCGATGCCCAGTCTTTCGTAGAAGGCCTTGGCCGTTTCATTGTCGGTATCGACGGAGAGCCTCAGATAGACGCCGCCCGTCGCGCGACACTCCCTGGCCACGCGCCGAAGCAGTTTCTCGCCGATCCGGCGGCCGCGAAAGCGGTCCTCGACGTAAAGGTCCTGCACATAGACGCCCGGCCGACCCATCCAGGTCGAGAAGATCGGGAAATGCAGGCAAAGCCCGGCGAACTCACCGCCGATCTCGGCGATCAAAGTCGAGAAGGCGGGGCTTGCGCCGAAGCCATAGCGGCGGAGGTCGTCCGGCGTCGAGGTGATTTCCTGATGCGCGCCGATATGGGTGCCGAGGCGCAGCAGGGCGGCGTGGATGGTTTCGACGTCGTCGATGCGGCCCGGGCGGATGACTGTTCTGGTGTCTTCCTGTCGCATTGTCAGGCCACGGATCCTGGCGGACCAAGGCCGGTCAGAAGATCATCAAGCTCGTCGATCCGGTCTTCCGAGAAGACACGAACGCCGTTCTCTTCGAGCAGCGCGGTGGTCGTGCCACGGCCCGCCACGCGTTTTCCTGAAAAACTCCCATCGTAAACAAAGCTGCTGCCACAGGATGGGCTGCCGTCGGTCAGGACCGCAAAGCGGCAACCCGTTTCACGCGCCAGATCAAGCGCAAGCTGCCCGGCTTCAAGGTAAAGCTCAGTCACGTCCTTCCCGGTTTTCTCGATAACCTGGCCCTGTCCGTGCAGCACTGCATGGCCGTCGCCCGTGCCGCAAATCTCCGCTGGAGGGCGCGGCGTGGAGAAACCGGCCGCAACTTCGGGGCAGATTTGCACGAGCCGTCCTTCCGACTGCCACCGCGCGAGCACGGGATGACCGTCGAGCCTGTAGGAGCCGTTGTAGCGTACCTTGCTGCCAAGCAGGCAGGCCGAGACGAGCACCCTCTCCATTTCGGCGTTTCCTCCGCGACTGTCCACCACGGTGCACCACATTGCGCGATGGTCAGCCTTCCACCGGCAGGTCGAGCTCCTCCGCCAACGCCTGCAGCGAATCTCCGATGATGGCGATCATCTCACCGATCTGCTCTTTAGTGATGATCATCGGCGGCGCCACCATGAAATTGTCGCCGTCGACGCCGCCCTTGACCTTGCGGCCATAGATGATCAGGCCGCGCGCATAGGCGTGGTCGAGCAGGCGCTGCGTCGCCTTGCGGGCCGGGTCGATCGGCTTCAACGTTTCCGGGTCGGCGACCATTTCGGCGCCGGTGAGCAGGCCCTTGCCGCGCACGTCGGCGATGAAGGGGAAGCGCTTTTGCAAGCCTTTCAACTCCGCCATCAGCACGTCGCCCATCGCGGCTGCGTTGGCGATGAGATCGAGCCGGTCCATTTCGCCAAGCACGGCAAGGCCGGCGGCGCAGGCCAACGGATTGCCGGCATAGGTGTGGCCGTGCTGGAAGCCGCCCGAGGCAAGCAGCGGCTCGACCAGCCGCATCGGCGCGGCAAGAGCGCCGAGCGGCGCATAGCCCGAGCCCAGCCCTTTCGAGAGCGCGACGATGTCTGGCCTGCAATTCCAGTGATCGCCGCCAAGGAATTTACCGGTTCTGCCGGCGCCGCTCATCACCTCGTCATGAATGAGGAGGATGCCGTAGCGGTCGCAGATTTCGCGGATGCGCGCATAGTAGCTGTCGGGCGCGACGAGGGCAGCCGTTGCCGCGCCGCCGATCGGCTCCATGATGAAAGCCAGCACGCTTTCCGGTCCTTCGGACTGGATCTTTTCCTCCAGCATATCGGCGTAACGGATACCGCGCTGCTCCATCGACAGGTTGTCGCGGTCGCGCCAGGCGGTCGGCGCCGGCACCGTCGGCATCACCCGCATCATCGGCGTGAAGGTTTCGGCCAGCGCATCGTCGCCGGTGATGGAAAGCGAGCCCAGCGTGCCGCCGTGATAGGAAGGGAAGCGGGTGATCACCTTCCAGCGCTTGGGCTGGCCGGTGGCGACCGCCCATTGGCGGGCGAGCTTGATGCAGGACTCAGTCGCTTCCGAGCCGCCGGAGACGAAGAAGATGCGGTCCATGCCCTCGGGGAGTTTTCCGGCCAGTTCCCGCGCCAGCTCTTCGGCGGGTTCGTTCTCGAAATGCAGCCGGTAGGCGAAGGTGGTCTTGTCCATCTGCCGCTTCATGGCGTCGAGCACGTTGCGGTTGGAATGGCCGATATTGGCGACCATCGGCCCGCTCGAACCGTCGATGAAGCGTCGGCCGTCCTTGGTCCAGAAATAGATGCCCTCGGCGCGATCGACGAGCGGCCGGCGCAGGCTGGACAGATAGAACAGATGCGACGGCGGCCGTACTTCGATTTCGGGCGAGGGCTTGGCTTGGGACTTCGACATGTCAGGACTTTCCGAGATAGCGATCGAGAACATTTCTGGTCACGCGTTCGACCATCGCGTCCTGCCTTAGCAGGCCGGCGACCCATTCGCAGCTTCCGGCGTGGAACACTTCGCCCTTGCCGCGCGGGAAATTGACGATCATGCCGTTGCCGCGCTTGACCTTGTCGAGATTGGCGTCGCTGGCCTCGCCGAACAAGGTCTCGGCGGTGAAGCGGCCGTCCTCGTCGGTGAGGAACTGGTCCTCGATCGGGATGTCGGCGCTTTCCTCGACCTGGCTCGCCATGCCGACGGCCAGCACTTGCAAGCCGTCCGGCGCGCCGCTGGTCGCGGTCGGGTAGGGCAGGCCGCCGCGGATCTCGAAATCGAGGCCGTCGACCTCATAGCCATAGACATGGCTGTCGGCGCCGAGCAGGTCGCCATAGTAGATGCCGGTGCCGGCGAAGGCCCAGTGGTCGGGCCGGTACACCGGGAAGCCGCGCACGCCGCGCGGCGCGCAGCCGCCCCAGCCGGCATAGACGCCCCGCGTCGCATTGAGGCCGAAGGTGGCGCTGCCCGGGCGTCCGATCTCGGGCGCCTCCCAGGAATTGGTGGCGCGGGTGATGTCGCCGCCGCGATATGCTGGGTCTTCGGCGCGCGCCTTGTATTTGTAGCAGACCTGGCGACGGCCCTCGTCCTCCAGCCTGGTCTGCCACATGAAATTGCCGGCGAAGCGCGCCGCGTGCCCGCCGCGGGTCACATAATTGTCGACCGCGTCGCGCATCTCCCAGGTCCAGTATTCATCGTGCCCTACGAAGACGACACAGTCATAGCCGTCGAGGATTTCGGGCGAGAAATGCAGCTCGTGCTGGCTGACGAGATCGACCTGGTAGCCGGCGCGCTCGGCGAAGCGGAAGAAGTGGCTGTCATAGCTCGCCCAGCCGGAAGAGGCATATTTCTTCGAATGTCCGGTGGCGAAAGCCCATTCCATATGCGGATAGCGCGGTACGGTCTTCGGCGGCACCGCGACTTCCAGTGGCACGCGCGGCGCATCCTTGGGCAGCACCACGAAGCCGCGGCACCAGGGGCGCTGCGTCGACACCGTGGTCGCGTACTGGTCGCGGTTCGGGCCGGTGATGCCCTGATAGTGGTTGGAACCGCCCCAGGTGTTGTAGGCGAGCCATGTGCCGGTCGCCGCCACCTGCAGCAGGCGGCCAGCTTTTCGGCCGGGCGGGGGCGCGACGATGAAGAGGTGATGGCTGTGGAAGGGCTTGCCGTCCCGCCCATCGGCCGAAAGCGTCACGCGATAGGCGCCTGACGGCCAGTCGTCGCCGATGCGGAATGCGAACGAAGCCTCCCAGCCGCAGCCTTCGACCGAGCATTGGTCGGGCGTGTCCTGCCAGCGCGCCGACAGGCCTGTCTTCTCGAAGACCCTGGTTTCGGGGGCGCCGTCGCGGACGATGGCGATGCTGAATTGCGGCCCGGTTGAACTGACGAAGAGCGTCACCGTCTCGCCCGGACGATAGGAAAAACGGTCGCTGTAGCACCAGATCTCGCCGCTTGGGCCATCCATTCCCGGCCATTCGTAATAGTGGCCGCGCACCGCTTCGCGGCGCTGCTCGGGCGTCAGCCCGAAATCGGGGAATTCGGTGGGCAGTTGCGTCAAGGAGCACCTGAGATCACGAGGCCGTCATTGAGACCATTGGCCGGCCAAGCGTCAAATGGAAAGCATCGGGCCAGCAGGCGCTTGCGCTTGGCGATATCCGGCAAACGGACTATTCAGCTTCAGGCGATGTTCCAATCGCGGGAGCCAACATGCTGCGTGTGCAAAAGGTCAAGGTCGACGACATCTACGTGCCGACGGCGCGGCGCAAGACGCTGCATCCCGAAACCGTGCGCCATCTCGCCGAAGATATCCTGGAGAACGGCATGAAGACGCCGATCCAGGTGCGCCACGACGGCAAGCGTCACATCCTGGTCGAAGGCCTGCACCGGCTGGAAGCGGCCAAATGGCTGGGCGAGACCGAGATCGACGCCTATCTCGTCCAGGCCAAGCGCCACTAATCCTTCGTTTCGCTCAAGAAGCCTTCGCCCGCCGTGGCTGGCGCAGGTGCCTGACGCCGCTCATCTCGACGAATTTCGTCGCCGTATCCCAGAGATAGTCGCCATAAAGGAAGGGCTCGAAAGGTTCGGCGCCGGCCAAAGGCAACGGCGTGATCTCGGCGTCTACGCGCGGCTCATAGAAGAAGGGGATCGAGAAGCGCGCTTTTCTCGGCGCGATCACCCGATGCATTGTCGCGCGCACCCGGCCAGCGGTCCAGCGCTCCAGCAGTTGGCCGAAATTGACGGCGAGCGTGCCATCGGCCGGCGGCACGTCGATCCACTCGCCGGCGAGGTTCTTGGCTTGCAGGCCTTCGACGCCGTCCTGCGCCAGCAAGGTGACGAAGCCGGAATCGGCATGCTCGCGGCCGATGATCGTGCGCGTCTCGCCTTTGTGCATCACTGAAAAGTCGGGGCCGGAGAGGTCGACGCTGCTGTTTGGATCGCGCAGCGGATAGCGGATCAGGCGCAATGTCGAGATGCCGCTTTCGAAATCGGCGTCGAAGACTGTCTCGGTAAGACCCAGCCCGCGCGCCACCGAGCGCAGCAGGGCGTTACCCACCGATCCCATGGCCTTGTAGTAACCGGCGGCGGCGGCGCGCCAGCCGGGCAGGATGTTCTCCGCGGGCAGCGGTGTCGCCTCGCAAAGCGGGTCGTTGGCATCGAGGCCTGTGGGGGCGGCCCGCGCATCGGCAATGTCCGGCCCCATGTCGATACCTTCCTTGTAGGAGACGGCAGTCGGCTGCAGCGGAAACCAGCCGCGATAGACGTTCTTTCGCGTGGGGTCGAAATTCCAGCGCAGGAGCCTCTGCTTTTCCGCCTCGGGCAGCGAAAAGATCGCCAGCAACCGCGCCCGGTTCTGCGGCGTCAGCCAGTCGTCGCCCGGGAAATCGCGGATCGCCATGAAGCCGATGCCGGAGGCCGCCGCCATGATTCTGGCGTCGGCCTGGTCGCGGGCGGGCGAGGGCGGACCGAACAAGGCTGCAATCGCAATTGTGTCGATGTCGGCCATCATTCTTCCTTCCGTCGGACACCGCAAGCAGGGCGTGGCGGCTGGCAATTGTCAATCGCAGGCGAGTCCCCGTTATTGGGCCACCACATCAGGGCGGCCGATCATAACCCATCAATGGTTTTTGATTGACGCTGTGATGCCCGGCGCTACCGTGCCGGCGTTCTCCAGTAACCGAGTGATTGTCATGACGAAATACCAGGGCGGGTGCCTGTGCGGCGCGGTGCGCTATCGTACGGAGGCGGAGCCGATCAATGAGCGCGTCTGCCACTGCCGGATCTGCCAGAAGGCGATCGGCGCCGCTTTCAACGCGCGACTTCTGTTCCGCATCGACGACGTGACGATCGAAGGGCCGGTGGCGACGATCAATTCCACGCCCGACCTCCAGCGCGGCTTCTGTCCGGTGTGCGGCACGACGATGTTCTCACGCCGCGACGCAAGGGGCATTCTCGGCGTCACCTCCGGCTCGCTCGACGATCCGTCGCTGTTCAAGCCCGACATGCATTTCTGGACCGCCTCGAAGCAGTCCTGGGTGATGCTTGACGATGGCCTGCCGCAATATGAAGGCGCGCCGCCGGCCTGAGTCATTGCGACGCAGGCCTGCACAAAAATTTCATCTTCGATTCACGAGATAGCCGGCAAAGCGTCATTGGCGGGCCATCATTGGCTGCCTATCTAAGCGCCATGCGGGAAGGCATCGAGGAGGCGACGGATGAGCGAGAGCATCAACACCCTGGACGAGCTTTTGAACGACCCGATGGTCCAGCTCGTAATGGCGCGCGACCGCGTGCGCCCGGCCGAGCTTCGCCTGCTTCTGGAAAAGGCTCGCGACAGGGCGGGCGAGGATTCCCGCATCGACCAGGCTTCGGTGCCGCCCGCCCATGTGGTGGCAAGAAGCTGCCTGAAGCAGTGGCTCTATCGCTGAGGCAGCCTTGGGACCGTCAGCTAGAATTCGCGGGTAAGTAACTGTAGTGGCTGCGCAAATAGGCGAGCCTGAAGCCGAGCCGGTCGTAGTTGCGATAGGCCGGTCCATCGCGGTCGGGGCGCGGCGCCTCGATGTCGGCGACAAACAGTTTCGCGCCGGCGGCGATGCCGTCGCGAACCAGCCTTTCGCCAAGCATGGCATCAAGATCGAAGCTTGGGGCCATGATCCCCGGCACCGGCGCGTCGATGCCGCTCCAGGCGGCGCCGTCTGGGCCGATGAAGAGCGAGCGCACCGCCTCCACGGCGCCTCTGCGTCTTAGCATGTAGTGATGCCAGCCCCTGCGGCCGACGAGCGCGGTGAGCCAGGGAGAGGTAGGCAGCCTGTATCTGGCATCGATGAAAGAGGCCCAATCCGAAGCTGTCCTGGGCGTGACCTCCTCGACCACCAGATCGTCTACCGGGATAAGCGGATCGGCCGGGAAGAGCGGCTTGTCCGGCAGCGGCGTCGCGTCGCGATAGATGCGCTCCCAGCCGCCGTGCTGCTGCATTCCGCGCGCTTCCAGCCAGCATCTCAGCCGCGACGGCTCGGTATGCGGATTGCTGTAGAACCACGGCCGCATGATGCCGGCCGCGCGGTAGTGCGCGAGCAGCGCATCGAGTTGTTCCTCGGTCGCCGGACCATCGACGCCGATATTCTTCACGCAGTTGAAATGGATGAACGGGATCGTCATGCAGGTGGTCCAGACAAGGTCGCCGTCGCGCGCGATCGACAGCCCTTGCCGTGCCGCGAAATCCGCGGGCGCCGCTGCGTAGGCATCAAGCCAGGCCGCGACTTCGGTGCGCTCGATGGCGCGGCTGAGATCGCGCGACACCTCCTCGATCGCGATGTCCGGGACGTGCGTTTGCGGCGGCACGACTGGCTGCAGTTCCGAGAGGGCGGCGGTCGACATGGCATGCTCCTCCGATGTGCCTTACAGTGTAAGATTAGCAGAGAATAATATGATGACACCTGTTGTCAAGCAGGATTAGCGGCACCTTACAAATCCGTGAGTTGGAATCACGCTATCGTGAGGCTAAGCCTGTCCTCGATGGGCTTTCGATGACGATTCACTTTTTGCCCGGATGACGACCGGGACACGGGGAAAGGACCGGTATGACCGACGTCTGCACTCAAGGACTGGACACCGGCTTTGTCGGCCTGGGTTATGCCAAGGTGGCATTTCTGGGCATCGTGCAAGGCATCACCGAATTGCTGCCGATCTCGTCCACGGCGCATATGCGCATCGTGCCGGCCGTGCTCGGCTGGCAGGACCCCGGCTCGGCCTTCTCCGCCGCCATGCAGCTGGCGGCGCTGGCTGCGGTGATCAGCTATTTCTGGACCGATGTCAGGGACGTGCTGTTCGGATCGATTTCGGCGATCTCGCGCCGCGATTTCGGCGACCGCCATTTCCGCCTCGCGATGAGCATCGTGCTTGCCACAATCCCGATCGTCATTGCCGGCCTGGCGCTTTCCGGCGTGCTCAACGCCTGCAATTCGCCCTTGCGCGGGCTTGCCGTCATCGGCTGGGCATGCATCGCCATGGCGATCCTTCTGGCGCTCGCCGAAATCTTCGCCAGCCACAAGCTGATGCTGCGCCAGGCGTCGATCCTGGATGCGCTGCTGGTGGGCGTCGCCCAGGTCGGCGCGCTTATTCCCGGCGTATCGCGCTCGGGCTCGACGCTGACGGCGGCGATGGGGCTTGGCTTCGCCCGGCCGGAGGCCGCGCGCCTGTCCTTCCTGCTCGGCTTGCCGGCCATCGCGCTGGCCGGCCTCAAGGAACTTTGGGAATTGCACAAGGTGCATCTCGACGCGCATGGCTGGTCGATCCTGGCCGTCGGCCTTATCGTCGCCTCGATCTCGGCTTTCTTCGCCATTTGGGGGCTGATGCGGGTGCTCGAGCGCTTCTCCGCCTGGCCGTTCGTCATCTATCGCGGCCTGCTCGGCGTGGTGCTGCTAATCTGCGTCGCCACCGGCTGGCTCACCTAGCGGGCGCGGCCTAATCCGCCATATCGCCCTGACCCTCGGATGCGCCGATGGATCTTGTTAGCTTGCTGCAATCTTTGCCTTTGCTGGCGACGCTGGTGAAATCGGCGGCGCCGGCGGCACTTGGCGCCGGCATGGGCCTTGGCCAATGGCTGGCGGCGTTGCCGCCTTGCCGCAACCAGACTTTCGAGAACGCGGCCTACCTCGTCTGCGAAGCCGACCCGAAGCATTTTTCCATCGAGCTGTTCTGGAAGAACAAGGACGGCGACCTCTATCGGTCGCTGCATAATCTGCGCAGCGCGCAGCAGGCGACGGGGCGCACCATGCTCTTCGGCATCAATGCCGGCATGTACCACCCGAACCTCGCGCCGGTCGGCCTTTATGTCGAACGCGGCGAGCAGGTCACGCCGGCGAAGATCGGGTCGGGAACCGGCAATTTCTCGATGCAGCCCAACGGCATCTTCTATCTCAGCGGCGGCAAGGCCGGGGTTCGCGCGACCAAGGATTATCTCAAGCGTCCGCCGCGCGTCGATTACGCCACGCAGTCCGGGCCGATGCTGGTCATCGATGGCAAGCTGCATCCGAAATTCCAGGCAGACGGCACCTCGCGCAAGATCCGCGATGGTGTGGGCGTGCGCGCCGACGGCGTCGCGGTCTTCGCGATCTCGGACGATGTCGTGACCTTTCACGAATTCGCGCGGCTGTTCCGCGACCAGCTCGGCTGCCCGAACGCGCTCTTCCTCGACGGCTCGATCTCGAGCCTCTATGCGCCCGGCATCGGCCGCAACGACGATTTCTGGAATCTCGGGCCGATGATCGGCGTGTTCAGGCGCTAGCCAAGCTTGCTTCGACGCCGCTCCGAATCATCCGGTCGCGCCAAAAGTAAATTTTGATTCAAACTTTGTTGGTAATTTCTCATTAGGAATGGGGGTTCCGGCGGCGCTGTTCCTGCCTCGGTCTGTTTTGTTTTGCGTACAGGTCAAAGATGCGGATTTTTGGCGTCGTCAGTTTCGTGCTCGCCTCGCTATACCTTGCCGGCTGCTCGTCCACGTCGGGCGTCGATGCTTTGCAGATGCCGTCCAACGAGACGACGAGCTCGGTCGTGCGGCCGAGCGCGCCGGTGTCGAAGGGCGTGCGAACCGCCGTAACCGAAAGAACCGTCTCGACCGCGTCGATGTCGAGCGCTTCGCGCTTCAAGCCGCCGGCGCCCTTGCTCGATGAAGAGAACGCTCGTTCCGACGATGAGAACCAGCGCCCCTTCGGCCTTGCCGAGGAGGAGACAGTGAACTTCCCGGCGGCCGATCTGCCGGACAGCGTCGAGCCGCCGGTGCAGGAGGCCGCGCTCGTGTCGCCGCCGAAGCGGCTGTCGCGCGCGGCGCCCGCCATGCTCGCTGGCCCAGTTACCCGCTCTGCGTTCCGCGACGCCAAGCCGATCAATTTCGGCCGCTCTTCGCCTCGCCATCTCGCCGTGCACGGTGTCGACGTCTCGCGCTGGCAGGGCAACATCAACTGGGAGAAGCTGCGCGCCCAGGGCGCCAACTTCGCCTATATCAAGGCGACCGACGGCGGCGACCATCTCGACCCGATGTTCATGAAGAACTGGCGCAATGCCGATGCCGCCGGGCTGAAGCGCGGCGCCTATCACTTCTTCTACTGGTGCCGCACGGCCGGCGAGCAGGCCGACTGGTTCATCCGCAACGTGCCCAAGATGGACGGCGCGCTGCCGCCGGTCATCGATGTCGAGTGGAACGGCGATTCCTCCTGCAAGCGGCGGCCTTCGCGCGAAAAGGTGCTGGAGAAGATGCAGGTGTTCATGGACAAGCTGGAACGCCACTACGGCCAGCGGCCCATCATCTACACCAGCCCCGATTTCTATCGCGACAATTTGCGCGGCGCCTTCCTGGATTATCCGTTCTGGCTGCGCGCTGTGGCGGCGCACCCGTCAAAGGTCTATCCGGGCCGCAAGTGGGTGTTCTGGCAGTATTCCGGCTCCGGCCTATCGCATGGCGTGAGCGGCCGCATCGACCTCAACGTGTTTCATGGCGACGAGCGGCAATGGCGCGCATGGCTGGGCGGCGGCGGGCAGATGGTTGCCGACGCGGATTAGGTGCTTCTGCCTTCTCCCTTTGTGGGGTGAGAGGCGGTCCGCGTTAGCGGACGAAAAGCCAATTGCTTGGCTTTTCGAGCGTCGAATGCCCTGAGCCTGCGAAGGGCCGGGTGGTGGCCGCGAAGCGGCCGGATGAGGGGTGTTCCAGGGAAGGCCGCTCCTTTGAAGTATCGGGCCGCGGCGCGCCTTCGTCATCCACGGGCGGAGCAAGGAACGAAGCGACGCGCGCAGATCCGAGGATCGACCCGTTTCTTAGGGCGAATGGGTAAAGCTGGGCATTACCGGCCAAGTGAAATTCCCCCGCAGCGAGCTAAGTTGAGGCATCTTCGCTCCAGAATTTCCGGGAGAAACAGGCATCGCCGAACGGTCGCTAGCAAACGACCACCGTCGTTAGCGGCGTTTGGAACTCTCTCATTAGGAGGACGTTCTGTTTCCAGGGTCATTATTTGGAAGGCAAGGAGGTAGTCCGATGAATATCAAGACGCTCAGCATGGGCGCACTTGCGCTCGCTCTGATGGGTGGTGCAGCGATGGCTGGGTCCACCACAGGCACGTCTGCGCTCGATGATCCGGCCAAGATGTCTCCGTTTTTCACCGATGCCGGTATGAAAACCCTGAGGTCGGAAACCGATTTCAAAACGGCGTGGATGGCGATGAAACCTGACGAACGAACTGCGGTGCTGAAAGACTGCGGCGATACCACGCTCAACAAGGCGCACGCCGATTTCTGCGCGATGGCTAAGAAGATGGGTGGCTAACTCGTTCTCACGGCCTAACAGAAGGAAATAAGGCGGACCACGTGTCCGCCTTATCGGTTGTCGGCGGCGATGAGGCGGCGAAAGTGTGTCACCTGCGCGCTACTATAGCGTGAAAGCCCTCCATCTCCCTCGCCGGCGCGGCGCTTAGTCTAGAAACGAAGCAGCTGGTAAAAAAGATGGAGCTCAGGGGACCTCCGCATCGAACTCCACAGCGAAACCCGCGTCGATCGCGCTTCGCGCTATGTAATCGCCAAGTTCCCAATCCGTCAGCTCGCAACGCGGGAACCGCTCTCTGACGGCGTGGATGGCCTCGGCCATCGAAACGCTCGGGCTTTCGACATGATCAAGCAGGTAACGGACAATCGATTGGCGAACGTCCGGTGATGTAAGCGTCGGGGCGAGCGCTACCATTTCACGCCCTATGAATGGAGCCGTGTTTCAGTGCGATCGGCAGTCATTGCATCGAAAGCGATGGGAATGCTGTGGACGATGCACGCCGCAGCCAATATCTCTTCCATCGCAACGTCTTGGACGGGAGAGTGCCCAAGGCGGTCCTCTCTGCTAAGGGCGAAGGCACTATCCATACCGCAGGTGAGCGATATTTTGCGGCGAATCGTTTCTCATTACGGAACAAACCGATTGCGATAGGAATTTATGGACAGTGGTCGGTTCCTGTTGCGAGGATGCAGCTACCATATCCACACTCCTGCCCGTCGCCCTTTCTCCCTTCAAGCGGCGGGCTTTTCATATTCTGGCTTGGGCTCAATATGTGGTGGCGAGGCTATTTCGCTGAGTAGTCCGGCCTACAAGATCTGTGTCACTCGATCGCGCCAGTCCGGATTATTCAGCGGCGGTGTCGGGGCGCCAGGGTTTTTTGCATCATTGGTTTGCGCGTTCGGTCAGTTGCTTGTGGGCTTCGAAGATGCGCAACTTTTCGGGATATCCAAGCCGCAGCGCCGCCTTGCAGCCCGGACATCTAAAGGTGGCTATGACCTTGAACCATGAGCCTTTGCGGATGACCGGATGCCGGCATCTTGGACAATCAAACCTCAGATTTTGGTCATTGAGGCTGTCAGGAATTGGCAATAGGGCCTCCCGCACCGAACTGGAGCGGATGCCCACCATCATCGCAGGTAAATGGTGGGCATCCACGAACTGGCGATGAAGGGACTATGCTCGCCTGCGCATGCTAAGATTCATCTCGGGAAGATGTTTCACGGTCGGGACCTATGAGTTGCAAGGCAGGGACCTTCGTCTCACGTATGTGCGACTGACGGGCAAGGCACATTGATTATGGGAACAATGCAAGGTGTCGCGCTGTTCCGGGACAACCTGTTGCGCACGTTGCCACTTTGCGCACCCAGGCTACCAGCATCTGCCCGTCGGCCTCGGTCGGCGGGCCTTTTCGTCAGAAAGATGGGAACTGGAGCCTGCGGTCCATTGTTGGAAAGGTGTCTGCGGCGTCCCCTCAAAAACCGCAGACTGGTGTGCAACACCGAGCCCGCGCCTCCGCTGATGGGCGCCGGCTTTTCTATCGTGAAGTGACAGATGAGGTTCTGTAAACAGGACGTCGGCCAATTCAAGGGCTCGGCGTATCGCGGTAACTCTTCCAGGACGCAGCCGCCGTTTCCCGCTCTCGAAGTCGCGCATCGTCCCTTCGCTCACGTTTGACTTGGCCGCAAGGCGCACTTGGGTTCTTGTTGGCATTCCCGGGCGCGAAAAGCGCCCGGGAGATTGGGTTTTTGGCTTATCGCCCGGGGGTGAGCAGACTTCGTGTGTCGAATGAGCGATCTAGCTTGACGTTGAGCGAGATTCTGAGAGGCGTCAGGCCGGGCTCGCTCATTTCATGCTTCCGAGGTGGTGGTGGCACCTGAGTCTCAGCTGCACCCGCTCGTCGAGCCACAGGTGTCGCACTTCTCGCAGGTGCCGTTCCGCACCATGGTGAAGTTGTGGCACTCGGAGCATTCGTTGCCGGTGTAGCCTTGCAGCAGTGACTGCTGGCGCCTGGTCGCGGCGAGCTTCTTCGCCTCGGCAGCCTCGTTGGCGGCGGCGTCGGTGAAGAGGGCCTCGGTGCCGCCGGCGGCTTCGGCTTCCTCTTCCACCATATCCTCGGCCAGTTCCCGGGCGCGCTCCTCATAGTCGCGCTTGTAGGCGAGCGCCTCGTCGCTGGCCGGCTTCAGCGCCAGCACGTTGGAACCGACGAAGGCGGTCGGCGCGGCGCGGGCAGGGGCGGTGGTCGGAGCCGATCCGCCGAAGCCCTTCGGCTCTGAGCCGATGCCCGACACCAGCTTCACCGGCGAGGCGCCGCGATAGAGGCCCTTGGAGAAGGGCGTCGCCTTGCCTTCGGTGATGCCGCGGCCGAGCGCGGTCTTGTCGAAGTCCGACTGGTCGACATGGGCGAGGTCGTGGCGGCCGAGATAGGAGACGGCAAGCTCGCGGAACACGTAGTCGAGGATCGACGTCGCGTTCTTGATCGCGTCGTTGCCCTGCACCATGCCGGCCGGCTCGAACTTGGTGAAGGTGAAGGCCTCGACATATTCGTCGAGCGGCACGCCATATTGCAGGCCGAGCGAGATCGCGATGGCGAAGTTGTTCATCATCGCGCGGAAGGCTGCGCCTTCCTTGTGCATGTCGATGAAGATCTCGCCGAGGCGGCCGTCGTCGAATTCGCCGGTGCGCAGATACACCTTGTGGCCGCCCACGACGGCCTTCTGGGTGTAGCCCTTGCGGCGGTTCGGCAGTTTCTCGCGGTCGCGGTAGAGGCGCTCGATGACGCGCTCGACGATCTTTTCCGTCACCTGCACGGCGCGCTGCGCGGCGGGCGCGGCGATCAGCTGCTCGACCGCCTCGTCCTCGTCGTCCTCGCCATCGGCGAGCAGCGAGGCGTTGAGCGGCTGCGACAGCTTCGAGCCGTCGCGATAGAGCGCGTTGGCCTTCAGCGCCAGCTTCCAGGAGAGCATGTAGGCGTTCTTGGCGTCCTCGACCGTCGCCTCGTTCGGCATGTTGATGGTCTTGGAGATGGCGCCCGAGATGAAGGGCTGGGCTGCCGCCATCATCAGGATGTGGCTGTTGATCGACAGCGAACGCTTGCCGATCTTGCCGCAGGGGCTGGCGCAGTCGAACACCGGCAGGTGCTCGGCCTTCAGGAAGGGCGCGCCTTCGAGCGTCATGGCGCCGCAGACATGGATGTTGGCGGCGTCGATGTCTTTCTTCGAGAAGCCGAGAGCCGGCAGCATCTCGAAGGAGATGTCGCCGAGCTGTTCGTCGGTGAAGCCGAGCGTCTCCTTGACCCAGTCGGCGCCGAGCGTCCATTGGTTGAACACGAACTTGATGTCAAAGGCCGACTTCAGCGCCGCATTGAGCGCCGCGATCTTCTCATCGGTGAAACCCTTGGTCTTGAGCGAGGACGGGTTGATGCCGGGCGCCTGGTTGAGGTTGCCGTGGCCGACCGCGTAAGCCTCGATCTCGGCGATCTGGCTTTCGGAGTAGCCCAGCGTGCGCAGCGCTTCCGGCACGGCGCGGTTGATGATCTTGAAGTAGCCGCCGCCGGCGAGCTTCTTGAACTTCACCAGGGCGAAGTCGGGCTCGATGCCGGTGGTGTCGCAATCCATGACGAGGCCGATCGTGCCGGTCGGCGCGATCACGGTTGCCTGCGCGTTGCGGTAGCCGTGCTCTTCGCCGAGCTCGATGGCGCGGTCCCAGGCGGCGCGGGCATGCTCGGCCAAAGCCTGCTGCTTCAGGTCGGAAGCGACCAGCGGCACCGGATTGACGGCGAGCTTCTCGTAGCCGTCCTTGTCGCCATAGGCGGCGCGGCGGTGGTTGCGCATGACGCGCAGCATGTTCTGGGCGTTGCGGTCATAGTCCGGGAAGGCGCCGAGCTCGGAGGCCATCTCGGCCGAGGTCGAGTAGGCGACGCCGGTCATGATGGCGGTGAGCGCGGCGCAGATGGCGCGGCCCTCGTCGGAGTCGTAAGGGATGCCCGAGGTCATCAGCAGGCCGCCGATGTTGGCGTAGCCGAGGCCGAGCGTGCGGTAGTCGTAGGAGAGCTTGGCGATCTCCTTGGACGGGAACTGCGCCATCATCACCGAGATTTCGAGCACGACGGTCCACAGGCGAACGGTGTGCTCGTAGGCGGCGATGTCCATCGTGCCGTCGGCATTGCGGTAGGGCAGGAGGTTGATCGAGGCGAGGTTGCAGGCCGTGTCGTCGAGGAACATGTATTCCGAGCACGGGTTGGAGGCCCGGATCGCACCGGCGGAAGCGCAGGTGTGCCAGTCGTTCATCGTCGTGTTGAAGTGCAGGCCCGGATCGGCGGAAGCCCAGGCGGCATAGCCGATCTTTTCCCACAGGTCGCGCGCCTTCAGCGTCTTCAGCACCTTGCCGTCCTTGCGGGCGGTGAGCTGCCAGTCGCCATCGGCCTCGACGGCGCGCAGGAAGTTGTCCTTCAGCGACACCGAATTGTTGGAGTTCTGGCCGGAGACGGTGAGATAGGCATCCGAATCCCAGTCGGTGTCGTAGGTCTTGAACGACATCGAGGTGTAGCCCTGGCGGGCAAACTGGATGACGCGGTAGATATAGTTCTCCGGCACGCCGTCCTTCTTGGCCGCCTTGATCTCGCGCTTCAGCGCGGTGTTCAGAGCCGGGTCGAAGCAGTCGTCGTCATGGCCTTCGCAATTGACGCAGGCCTTCATGATGGCTTCGAGATGCTTCTTGACGATCTTCGAGCCGGTCACCAGCGAGGCGACCTTCTGCTCTTCATTGACCTTCCAGTCGATGAAGTCCTCGATATCGGGATGGTCGGCGTCGACGATGACCATTTTTGCCGCGCGGCGCGTCGTGCCGCCCGACTTGATGGCGCCCGCCGCGCGGTCGCCGATCTTGAGGAAGCTCATCAGGCCGGACGAACGGCCGCCGCCGGAAAGCTTTTCGCCTTCGCCTCGCAGCATCGAGAAATTCGAGCCGGTGCCGGAACCGTATTTGAACAGGCGCGCCTCACGCACCCACAGATCCATGATGCCGCCCTCGTTGACGAGGTCGTCCTGCACGCCCTGGATGAAGCAGGCATGCGGCTGCGGGTGCTCGTAGGAGGACTTCGACTTGGTCAGCTTGCCGGTGAAGGGGTCGACATAGAAATGGCCCTGGCTCGGGCCGTCGATGCCGTAGGCCCAGTGCAGGCCGGTGTTGAACCATTGCGGCGAGTTCGGCGCCACGCGCTGGGTGGCGAGCATATAGGCAAGCTCGTCGCGGAAGGCGCGCGCGTCATCCTCGGACTTGAAGTAGCCGCCCTTGTAGCCCCAATAGGTCCAGGTGCCGGCCAGCCGGTCGAAGACCTGACGGGCGTCGGTTTCCGAACCATAGCGCTCGGCTTCGGGCAGCTTGGCGAGCTCGGCCTCGTCGGCGACCGAGCGCCACAGGAAGGAGGGGACGTCGTTCTCCTCGACCTTCTTCAGGCGCGCCGGCACGCCGGCCTTGCGGAAATACTTTTGGGCCAGGATGTCGGCCGCGACCTGGCTGAACTGCGCCGGCACGTCGATGTTGTCGAGGCGGAACACCACCGAGCCGTCGGGATTCTTGATCTCCGACAAAGCCTTGCGGAATTCGATCTCCGCATAGGCAGATTGGCCTTCCTTGGTGAAGCGACGCTCGATGCGCATTGGTCCGGTCCCTTTGTGTCTATATATAGCGCTTCTCCGCGGGGATTTCTGCCCCACCAGCCGAAAAGCGCAGTCCGCCGTTTGCCGGCATTGCGAGCAGCGCCGGCACTCTCCTCGTCGCAAGTGCCGGCACGCAGACAGCAAAACGCTTTCCCAAGCGTTGCCGAGGCTGCAGGCCGACCCTCACGGGTCCCTAAACTGAAACTTTTGTCGATTCCCTCCGTAGAGGGAGGTTCACACTATCTGGCGTCTAGCCTGCCTGCAAACACTAAATATAGTGTTAACAGATCATTTTTTCCAGGCCGACAATTCTCCCTTTCGCCCACCCAAGCCCTAACGATCCCAACGCTTCCGCCAGCCTCGTGAACAGGCGGAAATTCGGGCAAAACGCACAAAATCCGGGAAAAAAGACCGGCCTCAGAACTCTCCGGTCGCGCCCGCAACAGGAGCGCATGGCCCATAAAAAGCGACTCGGTCCGACCCGTCAAGGATTCGTTTTTGTAGCTTTTGTGACCCCAACATCTTGTGTGTCACATATGTGGATAACGGGGACACAGGAAGCTCGGCTTCGCAGGCACTTGACGCGGTTTGTCAATCTGCCGCGAAGCGTGTCGGGCGTCGGCTTTTCATTTTAGCTGGCTTGCACTATCTGTTGCGTTCGCGCGGGGGCGCGCCTTGTCAACACCAAAAGCATCCGTTACGCCCCGCTCATGACAGTTACTGTACGTTTTGCCCCATCGCCGACCGGTCGCATTCATATCGGCAATGCGCGCACCGCGCTGTTCAACTGGCTTTTCGCCATGAACAACAAGGGCCGTTTCATCCAGCGCTTCGACGACACCGACATTGCCCGCTCGAAGCAGGAATACGCCGATTCCATCCTTTACGACCTGCACTGGCTTGGCATCTTCCCGGATGTCACCGAATACCAGTCGCACCGCTTCGAGATTTACGACGCGGCGGTCGAGCGACTGAAGGCGGCGCGGGTGCTCTATGCCTGCTACGAAACGCCGGAAGAACTCGATCTGCGCCGCAAGGTGCGCCGCACGCGCGGCCTGCCGCCGGTCTATGGCCGCGAGGCGCTGACGCTGACGCCCGAGCAGGTGGCCGAGTATCAGTCAGACGGGCGGCGCCCGCACTGGCGCTTCCTGCTGCCCAATTTCACCAGCGATCCGCTGCAGCCTGAACGGACCGAAGTGCATTGGAACGACCTGGTGCGCGGCGAGGAGACCGTCGACCTCGCCTCGCTGTCGGATCCTGTGCTGGTGCGCGAGGACGGCACCTATCTCTACACGCTGCCTTCGGTGGTCGACGATATCGAGATGGGCGTCAGCCATGTCATTCGCGGCGACGACCATGTCACCAACACCGGCGTGCAGATCGCCATCTTCAAGGCGCTCGGCGCCGAGCCGCCGGTCTTCGGCCACCACAATCTGCTCACCACCGTGTCGGGCGAGGGGCTGTCGAAGCGCACCGGCGCGCTGTCGATCGAAAGCCTGCGCGAGGACGGCATCGAGCCGATGGCGGTCGCTTCGCTGGCGGTGCTCGTCGGCACGTCGGAGAATGTCACGGCAGCGCACGACCTCAACGAGCTTGCCGGCCATTTCGACCCGGCGGCGACGTCCAAGTCCGCCTCCAAATTCGACCCGGACGAGCTCTTCGTGCTCAACCGCACGCTGATGCACCATATGTCCTTCGAGGAAGCGCGCGACCGGCTGATGGTGCTCGGCATTTCCGGCGACAAGGCCGAGCCTTTCTGGATGGCGGTGCGCGGCAATCTCGACCGCCTGTCGGACGCGGTCGCCTGGTGGCGCATCCTGAGCGAGGGCCCGCAGGAGCCGGCCGAGTTTTCCGGCGAGGACCGCGATTTCCTCAACCAGGCGTTCGAACTGTTGCCCGAGGAACCGTGGAACGGCACGGTGTGGAAGGACTGGACCGGCAAGATCAGGGAAGCCACGGGGCGCAAGGGCAAGCCGTTGTTCATGCCGCTGAGGCTCGCCCTTACCGGGCGGACTTCGGGGCCGGAGCTTTCAGATCTATTGCCGCTGATGGGTCGGGAAGGAACGCTGGCCCGACGACCCTGACCTTGCGCTGGTCCGGCGGCAATGCCGAGACCGGCGACACCGGCGCCTTGGTGGTCAGCCGCTTGATCGCGTCCTGGTCCAGCCCGCCCTCGGCATTGGCGAGTGTTTCCGGATCTGCGCCGGGATCGGGCTTTACCGCCGGCATCGGGATGAAGGGCGCTGCCTCGTTCTCCGGCTGCGACTGTTCGGGATTGGACGGGTTGCCGCCGATGATCGTGAAATTGCCATTGCTGGCCTGCGCGTTGCAGCCGCAAGTGGGCGGGCGAGAGTAATTGGCCTGCTTGTAGAGATAGGCGGTCGGCAGCTCGCTGTAGGGTTGACCGGTCGCCGACGAGGTCATCGAGCCCGAGTCGTCGTCCATGCCGCGCGAATAGAAGACCTGCATCTCGGTACCCGGGCAGCTCGATTCGCAGTTCTTCTGGTCGCGCTCGAAATCGCCGACGGAAGCGGCGTTCGACATCGGGAAGAAATAGCCGTCGCAGGTGCGCACGCACATGGTGTGGAACTCGCCGCCCAATCGCGGCAGGTCCATGCCGTCCGGCTGGTTGATGATACGGCGGATGTTGCGCACGCTGGGATCATCTTCAGGTACAGCCGCCGCGTCCGGGACGTTGGCGGCGTCGGGCGTTTCGAATTGCTGGTCCTGGCGGCCGAAAAGCTGCTCGAACAGATTGCCGCCGCCATTGTCGCGCGCCGCCTCCCGAAGCGGCGCGCGGCGCGGCGCGATCTCGTCGTCGCGGCAGCCATTGGCATCGAGCGCCGCGAGAATGCGGCCACGGTCTCGCTGCGTGCCGCCGGCGGCCAGGCGCTCGCGCTTGGCCTGCAACGTGTCGAGATTGGCGTTCATGCGCTGGATCGAGGCATTGATCGCCGCGCACTGGCTGACATTGCGCGAAAACAGCGTGAAGCCGCAATTGGCGTCGCTCGCCCGGCCGCGGGCCTTGGCAAGCTGCTCGCGCTGGCGCTGGATGGCATCGTCATATTTGCGCACGATGCCCGGCCCTCCGCCGCCGCGCGTTGCGGCGAGTTCGGCTTCGAGTTGCCTGCACGCGCGAGACGCGGCCTGGGATTGGGTCACGGCGACGGCCGAGCCTGCAAGCGCTGCAAGCAGCGCCAACAGATGGGTCAGCTTCAACGCAGCACCCTTCATCCGAAACCCCAATTGCCCGCCCAAATCGCTTGATCGACCCGAAGCTACGCCGCCGTGGTTAATCGACTATGCCAGAGTCGGCGCCACCGGACCCAGAACAATTCGGCACCAGGCATTTTCAACCGGAACACAATTTTTCGTCGCCGGCCCAAAAACGCCGAGAGCCTAAAAAAGACGCTTTCGCGCGGGACTAATTCCACGAATTCGGCTTGCAAGAGAGGGGCGATGCATGATCCCGATGACACGACGGAGCGCGCTGCAACTCGGACTTCTGTTCCTGGCGGTGCCGGACGCGGTGGCCAGGAAAGCCACGCCCGCGATGGCGAAGAGCGCCACGCCCGATTGGACCTTCAGGTTGGTCGATGCGGCGCGCGGGCAGATCGGCGTCACCACGCTCTACGATCCGACATATACCCGCATTCCTTATCCTGGTGGGGATGTCGCGCAGGACCGGGGCGTGTGCACGGACGTCGTGATCCGCGCCTATCGCCACGCCTTCCGGCTCGACCTGCAAAAGCTGGTGCATGAGGACATGCTGGCCAATTTCGCCGCCTATCCGAAGGCCTGGGGCCTGAAGTCGACCGATCCGAACATCGACCACCGCAGGGTGCCCAATCTCGCCGTGTTCTTCGAACGGCGAGGCGCTTCGCTCGCCGTCAGCGACGATTCCGCCGACTACCAGCCGGGCGATCTCGTCACCCAGATGCTGCCCGGCAACCTGACGCATATCGCCATCGTCTCGACCAATCGCTCGGTCGAGGCGCCGGAACGGCCGCTGGTCATTCACAACATCGGCCAGGGCGCCCGCGAGGAGGATACGCTATTTGTCTTCAGGCGGACGGGGCATTTTCGCTTCGCGCCTATCTGAAGAGCTTAGCGTCCCACCTAGCCCAACTCGACCACCGCCTGCGCCTTGTGCGCCGCCTCGACCACGGCAAGCGCGGTCATGTTGACGACGCCGCGCGAGGTCACCGACGGCGTCAATATGTGCGCGGGCTTGTCCGTGCCGAGCAGGATCGGCCCGACATGCAGCGCGTCCATCATGGCGCGCAGCGCCGTCAGCGTGATGTTGGCCGAATCGAGGTTCGGGAAGACCAGCAGGTTGGCTTCGCCCTTCAGCCGCGAATGCGGATAGACGCGCTGGCGCAGATGCTCCGAAAGTGCTGTATCGGCATGCATCTCGCCGTCGCACTGCAAGCCGGGCGCGATGCGGCCGAGGATTTCCGCCGCGCGGCGCATCTTCAGCGCGCTGGGCGAATCGCGCGAGCCGAAATCCGAATGCGACAGCAGCGCTGCCTTCGGCTCGATGCCGAAACGCTGGATTTCCTCCGCCGCCAGCACCGTCATTTCGGCGATCTCCTCCGCCGTCGGGTCGACCGACACATGCGTGTCGGTGAGGAAGATGATGCCGCGCTGCGAGATCAGCATCGACAGCGTCGACAGGTCCCTGTCTTTGATGCCCGCGCGGGGACCAATGATGAGGCTGACATTGCGCAGATGCCTCTCGAAGCGGCCTTCGAGGCCGCAGACCATGGCGTCGGCGTCGCCCCGCTTCAACGCAAGCGCGGCGATCACGGTATTGTCGGTGCGCACCATGGTGCGGGCGGCTTCCGTCGTCACGCCGCGCCGGCCGGCCAGTTCGATCAAGAGGTCGACATAATGGCGATAGCGCGGATCGTCTTCCGGATTGATCAGAGCAAAATCGACGCCGGGCTTGATGCGTAGACCGTAACGCTTCAGCCTGACCTCGACCACATGCGGGCGGCCGATCAAAGTCGGTTCGGCGATGCCTTCCTCCAGCACCACCTGTGCCGCGCGCAGCACGCGCTCGTCCTCGCCGTCGGCATAGATGACGCGCTTGGCGCTTGAAGCCTTGGCGGAGGAGAACACCGGCTTCATCACCAGGCCGGAGCGGAAGACGAACCGGTTCAGCTTGTCGATATAGGCGAGGAAGTCGGCGATCGGCCGCGTCGCGACGCCGGTGTCGCAGGCGGCTTTCGCCACCGCCGGCGCGATGCGCAGGATAAGGCGCGGGTCGAAGGGCGAGGGGATCAGGAAATCGGGGCCGAACATCGGCGTCTCGCCGGAATAGGCGCGCGCCGCGACATCCGATGGCTCCTCGCGCGCAAGGGCTGCGATCGCCCGCACGGCCGCCATCTTCATCTCCTCGTTGATGGCGCTGGCGCCGCAATCGAGCGCGCCGCGGAAGATGTAAGGAAAGCAGAGCACGTTGTTGACTTGATTGGGAAAATCCGAGCGCCCGGTGCAGATCATGGCGTCCGGCCGCGCGGCTCTTGCCGCTTCCGGCATGATCTCGGGATTGGGGTTGGCCAAGGCCAGGATCAGCGGTTTCGGCGCCATGTGCTGCAGCAGCTCCGGTTTCAGCACGCCGGCGGCGGAAAGGCCGAGGAAGACGTCGGCGCCGGGAATGACGTCGGCCAGCGTGCGCGCCTCGGTATCCTTCACATAAGGGTCTTTCCAGCGATCCATCTCCTCGACGCGGCCCTTATGGGCGACGCCGAAACGGTCGGTGACCCAGATGTTTTCGACCCTGGCGCCGAGCGAGACCAAAAGGTTGAGGCAGGCAAGCGCCGCGGCGCCGGCGCCCGAGGTGACGATCTTGATGTCGGAGATCGCCTTGCCGGCCAGTTCCAGCCCATTGAGCACCGCGGCTGCAACGATGATCGCCGTGCCGTGCTGGTCGTCGTGGAAGACCGGGATGCCCATGCGGGCCTTCAGCCGCTCCTCGACCTCGAAGCATTCGGGCGCCTTGATGTCCTCGAGATTGATGCCGCCGAAAGTCGGTTCCAGCGCTGCCACCGTCTCGACCATGCGCTCGATTTCCGGCGCGTCGATCTCGATGTCGAAGACGTCGATGCCGGCGAATTTCTTGAACAGCACCGCCTTGCCTTCCATGACCGGCTTGGAGGCGAGCGGACCGATATTGCCGAGCCCGAGCACGGCGGAGCCGTTGGAGACGACGCCGACGAGGTTGGCGCGCGCGGTGTAGTCGGCGGCGGTGGCGGGATCGTCGCGGATCTCGAGGCAGGGCGCGGCCACGCCCGGCGAATAGGCGAGCGCAAGGTCGCGCTGATTGCCGAGCGGCTTCGTTGCCTGGATCTCAAGCTTTCCCGGCGTCGGGTGCTTGTGGAAGAAGAGGGCGGCCTCGTCGAGGTCCGACCGGGCCGTTTTCTTGCTCTCGCCGTCCATTGCGGCCCCTCCCTGCGATACTGGTTTGGAGCCTTTTAGCATGCGTCGGAGCGTTTTCGCGACGGCAAATAGCGGGCTCCGGCCTTCACAATGCCGGAGCGAAAATAATCAATCGATTCCAGCCGGTTGGGCTGTGAGCCTCAGGCCTTTTGGATTGGCGACGCTCAGAACGCGCTGACGTAGAGGCCGCCATCGACCGGGATGTTCTGGCCGGTGAGGTAGCCGGCATGGACCGAGCACAGGAAGGCGCAGATCTGGCCGAATTCCTCTGGCGTGCCGAGACGTTTTGCCGGCACGTCGGCGCTGATGCGGGCCTTGCGCGCGGCGGCTGCCGCCGGATCCTCGACCGTGCCGGCCTCGTGCGGGCCGCGCAGCCGGTCGGTGTCGAGCTTGCCGGGCAGCAGGCTGTTGATGGTGACATTGCGGTCCATCACGGTACGTGCCACGCCGGCGAGGAACGAGGTCAGGCCGGCGCGTGCACCGGAAGACAGGTCGAGGCCGGGGATCGGCACATAGACCGACAGCGAGGTGATGTTGACGATGCGGCCGAAGCCGCGCTTGGCCATGCCGTCTATGACTGCCTGGATCAGCTCGATCGGCGTCACCATGTTCTGCGTTACGCCTTCGAGGATCTTGGCGCGGTCGAGCTCGCGGAAATCGCGCAGCGGCGGGCCGCCATTGTTGTTGACCAGGATGTCGGGGTCCGGGCAGGCGGCGAGTATCGCCTTCTGCACCTCGGGCTTCGACACGTCGCCGACGACCTCGATCACGTTGACGCCGAACTTTTCGCGAATCTCGGCGGCGGTTTTCGCCAGCAGCTCTGCGTTGCGGCCGTTGACGACGAGATCGACACCGGCTTCGGCCAACGCCACGGCGCAACCTTTTCCAAGTCCCTTGCTCGAAGCGCAGACGATGGCCTTCTTGCCGCGAATGCCGAGATCCATGACGGTTTTCTCCTGATTGACTTGCACGCAAGCTAGCGCCTGGGCTGGACCAACCGCAACCGTCATACGGTTGTTGCATGAATCGGGGCATAGGCACGCGAAAGCCAAGGGTAAAATCGTGATGTCAGACCCAGAGCCCCGCACTTTCCGCGCCCTGTTCATTTCCGACGTGCATCTCGGCTCGAAAGCGGCCAAGGCCGATTTCCTGATCGACTTCCTGCGCTATCACGACGCCGAAATCATCTATCTGGTCGGCGATATCGTCGACGGCTGGCGGCTGCGGCGCAGCTGGCACTGGCCGCAGAGCCACAACGACGTGGTGCAGAAGCTGCTGCGCAAGGCGCGCAAGGGCGCCTCGATCACCTATATCGCCGGCAATCACGACGAATTCGCCCGCCAGTTCCAGGGCGTGCATTTCGGCGGCATCGTCGTCGCCGACCGCGCCATCCACGAGACCGCCGACGGCCGGCGCCTGCTGGTCATCCATGGCGACCAGTTCGACACGGTGGTGCACAACCAGCGCTGGCTCGCCTATCTCGGCGACCATGCCTACGACGCGGCGATGCTGGTCAACCGTGTCGTGACCAGGCTGCGCCACCTGCTCGGGCTGCCTTACTGGTCGTTCTCGTCATGGGCCAAGGTCAAGGTCAAGAAGGCGGTCAACTTCATCGGCTCGTTCCAGACCGTGCTTTCGGAAGAAGCGCGGCGCTCGCATGTCGACGGCGTGATCTGCGGCCACATCCATCACGCCGCGATCGAAAGCTATGGCGACGTGCAGTACATCAACACCGGCGACTGGGTGGAAAGCTGCACGGCGGTGGTCGAACATTTCGACGGCCGCATGGAGATCCTGACTTGGGCGCATGTGCTGCCGGAGGCTTCGGCCGGCAATGAAGCGCTGGTGCCGGTCGATATCATCGACCTCAAGGGCAGGGCGGCTCAGGCGGCTTGAACGCAGCCGCCTTGTTCCCGGTTCAGCCTGCCGGCTTCGTCGCGCTGATGTAAAGGCGAGCCGCGCTCGCTCCCAGGCCTCGTTCGTAACAACTTTGCTCTTGATCGATTGGTCCAGCCAGTTCCGCCGCGCTTTGCCGCATGTTAGGGATCGGACACGTTGCATGGACTAGAATGCAGCGAAATTGGATCGATTCATGTCGCTGCCGCCGCTATCGCCCGAACAGCTTGTCAAGCCAAGCCATTTCGAACTGCGCATGAGCCTGATCTTCGCGACCTTGTTCGTGTCGCAAGGCACCCACCTGCCTTACTTTCCGCTCTGGCTGCAGGCGAAAGGTTTTCATGCCGAGCAGATTGCGGTCATCCTGGCGGCGCCGATGTTTCTGCGCGTCGTGACGACGCCGATGCTGACCGCGCTTGCCGACCGCGCGAAGGACCGCGCCGACGTCTATATCGCGCTGGTCGCCGGGTCCATGGTCGTCTCCGCCGGCTATTTCCTGCCGGCCACCTACGCCATCGTGCTTGCCGTGTCGCTTTTGCTGACGATCGCGTGGACGCCGCATTCGCCGATGGCCGACTCGCTGGCGCTCTCGGGCGTGCGCCGCTTCGGCTCGAACTACACGGCGATGCGCAAATGGGGCTCGGTCTCGTATCTCGGCGCCAATGTCGTGGGCGGCTTCATCCTTGCGGCTACAGGCCCCCAGGCGGTTCCGGTCATCATCTTCGTCGCGCTCGGCGTGGCCCTGGTCGCGGCGCTGGCGGCGCCGCGCATGGGGCGGCCGCGCAAGGCCTCGCCGCTGTCGGCCACCGAGATGCAGCATAAGGCGCCGAGCCTGTTCAACGCCTATTTCCTCTATTTCACGCTCGGCGTTGGCATCATCACCGCCAGCCACGCCTTCCTCTACGGCTTCGTCTCGATCTACTGGAAATCGATCGGCATCGGCGATTCCGTCGTCGGCCTGCTATGGGCCTGGGGTGTGGTGTCGGAAGTCTGCATGTTCCTGTTTTTCAACCGTATCTTCGCGTCCGTCTCGGTCGCCAGGGTGATGGTGATCGCCGGTATCGGTTCGATCGTGCGCTGGATCGCCTTTCCGCTGGTCTGGCCGCTCGGCCTGGGCGTTGCCGGCTTCTTCGGTGTGCAGACGCTGCATTCGGTGTCGGTGGCGATGGTGTTGATCGGCCTGCAGAAGATGATCGGCGAGACGGTTTCCGAGGAGCGCACCGGTGCTGCGCAAGGTATCGCCTATTTCTTCAACGGCTTCTTCATGGCGGCGGTGACACTCGCCTCGGGCCCGCTCTATGATCGCCTGGGCGTCGACGGTTTCTGGGCGATGATCCCGATCGCGATCATCGGCATGGTGTTGATAGGCCTCGCTTCCCGCTCAGCCCCAAAGCACCCTGTCAGGGGGTGAAACGACCGATCCCTGGTAGACAAGGCCAGGTTCGCGATCGCGCGCCAGCAGCAGTGGACCGTCGAGGTCGACGAAGTCCGCATCCTGCGCCAGGAGCACCGCCGGGGCCATGGCGAGCGAGGTGCCGACCATGCAGCCCACCATGATACCGAAACCCAGGTCGCGCGCGCGGTCGCGCAACTTCAACGCCTCCGTCAAGCCGCCTGATTTGTCGAGCTTGATGTTGACGGCGTCGTAGAGGCCGACCAGCGCATCGAGGTCGTTTGCGGCATGCACGCTTTCGTCGGCGCAGACCGGCACCGGATGCGCGATCCGGCGCAGGATGTCGTCCTTGCCCGCCGGCAGCGGCTGCTCGACGAGCGTGACGCCATGCTGCGCGGCGAAGGCGAGGTTCGCTTCGACATTTTTGTCCGTCCAGCCTTCATTGGCATCGAGGATGATGCGGCTTTGGGGAGCGGCTTCGGTTACTGCGCGGATCCTGGCCATGTCATTGTCGCCGCCGATCTTGACCTTGAGCAAGGGCCGCGCGGCATTGGCGCGCGCCTGCGCCGCCATGGCCTCCGGCGTGGCGAGCGACAGGGTGTAGGCGGTTTCCAGCGGCTTGGCCGGAAGGGCCCCGATCGTCGCCGCCACCGACGTGCCGGTCAGCTTGGCTTCCAGGTCCCACAGGGCGCAGTCTATGGCATTGCGTGCCGCGCCTGCCGGCATGGCATCAAGCAGCGCGATCCTGCTTATGCCGCCGGCGATCTGGTCGCGCATCTCCTCGATAGCGGCGTATACGCCTTCCATGGTCTCGCCGTAGCGCTTGTAGGGCACGCATTCGCCGCGTCCGGAACGTCCCCCGTCGGTGATCGTTGCGGTGATGACTTCGGCCTCGGTTTTGGATCCGCGTGAGATGGTGAAGGTGCCGGCGATCGGGAATCGCTCCATTTCGACCGAAATGACACGCGCCATAATTTTCTTCTCCGGCTGTGCGACACCGGTCTGCCGGCAAATCGACACGCAAGTCCCGCCACGCTAAACAGGACGCCATGTTGACCATCCGCAAACGCGAAGCAAGCGGCGAGGCCAAGGACGCCGAGCACCGGCCGCGCGTTGCCGTGGGCGAGGAAGGAGGCGTGCTGGGTTGCGCCTTTTCCGGCGTGTGGACGACGCGAACCGTGGCGTTGGTCGATGCCGACATGCGCAAGATCGAGCAAAAAAGCGGCGCAAAACAGCTGATGCTCGACCTTTCCCATATCGAAAAGATGGACACGGCCGGCGCCTGGCTGATCGACCGGCTGGCCAGCGCCTTCGAGAAGAAGGGCGTCGAGGTCCATTTGCAGGGGCAGAGCGAAATCGCCTCGATCCTGCTCGGCGCGGTCGGCGACGCCGTTCGTCGGGAGCCCGAATCGGGCCCGTCCGGGCCGCCCAACATCATCCTGCGCGCGTTGGAGCTGGTCGGCCGGCGGGTCTATGAGATGCGCGACGATTTCTTCGCCTCGATGAACATCCTCGGCGCTACGATCCGCGGCGCGCAAATGAAGCTAGGCCGCGGCCACGCGGTCAACCCGGCCGCGATCTTCAACCAGATCGACCGCATGGGCGTCGGCGCGATACCGGTGGTGGTGCTGATGTCGGCCATCGTCGGCGCCATCGTCGCCCAGCAGGGCGCCTACCAGCTCAGCTATTTCGGCGCCAACATCTTCGTCGTCGACCTGGTCGGCGTGCTGATCCTGCGCGAGCTCGGTGTGCTGATGACGGCGATCATGCTCGCGGGACGTTCAGGCAGCGCCATCACCGCCGAGATCGGCTCCATGAAGATGCGCGAGGAGGTCGACGCGCTGAAGGTGATCGGCCTCAATCCGATCGGCGTGCTGGTCTTTCCGCGCCTCGTCGCGCTGGTGATCGGGCTACCGTGCCTCACCATCATCGCCAATTTCGCAGCCCTTGGCGGCGGCATCGTCGCTGCCTGGCTCTATTCCGACATTCCGCCGGCCGCGTTCATCGACAGGCTGCGCGTCGCCATCGATCTCAGCACCATCTTTGCCGGCCTGATCAAGGCGCCGTTCATGGCCTTGATCATCGGCATCATTGCGTCGGTCGAGGGCATGAAGGTCGGCGGCAGCGCCGAATCGCTCGGCCTGCATGTGACTGCGTCGGTGGTGAAGTCGATCTTCGTCGTCATTATCCTCGACGGGCTTTTCGCCATGTTCTACGCAGCGATCGGGTTCTGAAATGGCGAACGGCAACGGCGCCACGGCAGCAGAGCACACGAACGACGACGAAATCGTGCTTTCGGTGCGCGACGTCACCGTCGCCATCGACGGCAAGCTGATCCTCGACAAGCTTTCACTCAACATCAAGCGCGGGGAAATCCTCGGCTTCGTCGGCGCTTCCGGCGCCGGCAAATCAGTGCTGTTGCGCACCATATTGGGACTGATGCCGAAGCAATCGGGGACGATCAGCCTGTTCGGCGTCGACGTCGACAAGGCAAGCGACGCCGACCGCCTGCGCATCGATATGCGGCTTGGCGTCCTTTTCCAGCATGGTGCGCTGTTTTCGGCGCTGACGGTGCTGGAAAACGTGCAGGTGCCGATGCGTGAGTATCTCGACCTGCCCAAGGCGCTGATGGACGAACTCGCCTTGCTCAAGATCGAGCTGGTCGGGTTGCCGGCCGACGCGGCGCGGAAATTTCCCTCCGAGCTTTCCGGCGGCATGATCAAGCGCGCCGCGCTGGCGCGCGCCTTGGCGCTCGATCCCGACATCGTCTTTCTCGACGAGCCGACATCGGGGCTCGATCCGATCAGCGCGGCCGAGTTCGACGAGCTGGTCGTCAAGCTGCGCGACACGATGGACCTGACGGTCTACATGGTCACGCACGACCTCGACACGCTGTTCACCGCTTGCGACCACGTCGCGGTGCTCGGCAAGAAGAAGGTGCTGGTCGAAGGCACGATCGACGACATGCTGAAGAGCGATGAGCCGTGGGTGAAATCCTATTTCCGCGGAAAACGTGCCCGGCAACTTGATCTTGCGGCGCGCGCATAGCCATAAGTGAGGCGATGGAAACAAGAGCCAACTACGTAATTGTCGGCATCTTCACGCTCGGCGCGATCCTGGCGGCCTTCGCCTTCGTCTATTGGACCGCGGCGATCGGCGACAAAGGCGAAACGATAATGCTGCGCGTGCGCATTCCAGGTTCGGCCTCGGGCCTCGGCCGCGGCAGTTTCGTGCTGTTCAACGGCGTCAAGGTCGGCGACGTCAAACGGGTTTACATCGACGTCGACAATCCGACGGTGGCCATCGCCGATACCGAGATCGACCGCTTGACGCCGATCACCAAGTCGACACAGGCCGATATCGGCCTCGCCGGCCTGACCGGCCAGGCCAATATCGAGCTGCGGGGCGCCGACCCCAAGGAAGTGAAGCTGCTCGACGAGGCGGAAAAAGAGGGTAGGATCCCCGAGATAACGGCCAATCCGTCGGCGGTCACCAACCTTCTCCAGACGGCTCAGAACATCTTCACCCGCGCCGACAAGGTGCTGAGCGAGCTCGAAGGCTTCACCAAGGACGTTCGCGGCCCGCTGACGCAGACGGTCAAGAATGTCGAGACCTTCTCGGACGCGCTGGCCAAGAATTCCGACGGCATCGACAAGTTCCTGACGGCCGTCAGCTCGCTTTCCGATCAGCTGAAGAATGTCTCGGGTCGCCTCGACAGCACGCTGAAGGCCGCCGAAGGCCTGCTCAATTCCGTCGACAAGGACCAGATCAAGAGTATCGTGGCCAATGTCGACACGGTGACGGCGAACCTGAAGGAGACCTCGAAGCAGTTCGACACGGTCATCGGCAACGTCAACACGGCGGTAGGCTCGATCAACGATTTCGCCAAGCAGACGCAAGGGACCTTGGCCAAGGTCAACGGCGTGCTCGACGGCATCGATCCGGCCGACGTCAAGGCCGCCTTGGCCAACATCCAGAAGGCCAGCGCCAGCGCCGACAAGGCGGCCTCGGACATCGCCAAGGTGACCGACAAGATCGCCAACCGCTCCGACGACATCAATGACACCATCAAGAATGCCCGCCAGCTTGCGCAACGGCTCAACGACGCCTCGGTGCGCGTAGACGGCATCCTGGCCAAGGTCGACAAGCTCCTCGGCTCCGGCGAGGCCAACGGCGTGATGGCCGATGCCAGGGCGACGTTGAAATCCTTCAAGCAGGTGGCCGACACGCTGAATGCGCGGCTAGGCACCATCACCGACAATCTGGCGCGTTTCTCCGGCCAGGGTCTGCAGAATGTCGAAGCGCTGGTGCAGGACAGCCGGCGCTCGATCAACCGCATCGAGGAAGCGGTGACCGACCTCAGCCGCAACCCCCAGCGCATTCTGTCCGGCGGCGACGGCGAGGTCCGGCAGTTCGATGGAAGGGCACGGCGTTGACTTCGGCCGCCGCGACCGCCAAGAAAATAAACCGTGAATGCGGGTTGATCGTAAGATCCGGGGACAACGGGGATCACGCGTGAAGTCGGTCAGGGTGGTAGCGGGTCGTTTGAGATTGTCCGCAGCAGCGTTGCTGGTGCTTTCGCTTGCCGGCTGCGCGGCCCTCGGCGGCAAGCCGACGCCGCTCGACACGTTCGAGTTGTCGGCGCCGTCGGTCGACGTGCATGCCCACAGCCGCCGCCAGATCCTGATAGCCCAGCCATCGGCGCTGAAGGCTCTGGACAGCCAGAACATCGTCATCAGGCCGTCCGATCAGTCGATCCAGTTCCTCAAGGGCGCGCAATGGGCGGACCGGCTGCCGCTGATCGTGCAGGCGAGGCTGGCCGAAACCTTCCAGCGCTCCGGCAGCTTTGCCGGCGTAGGCAAGCCGGGCGAGGGGCTGGCGATCGACTACCAGATCATCGTCGAGGTGCGCGCCTTCGAGGTGCGCGTCAATGGCGGCGAGCATGCCGAAGTCGAGCTGTTCGTGCGCATCCTGAACGACCGCAACGGCGAGGTGCGCGCTTCGAAGAATTTCACCGCGAGCGCACCGGTCTCCGGCAGCGGCAACGCGGCTTACGTCGGCGCGCTGGACAACGCCTTCGGCCAAGCGGCGAAGGACATCGTCCGCTGGACGGATTCGGCGATCTGAGCCTCTCGGCCAGGCCGACAATCCAACTTATGGACATGAAAAAGGCGGGTCGAGACCCGCCTTTTTAGTTCCGATTCTGCTTGGCTGCGTCAGTGCAACCGGCCGCTGGCGTGGGCCAGCATGGTGTAGACCTTGCCGGTGTCCGACGTCAGATAGGTCTGTGCCATGATGTTGTCGCGGTCGTTGCGCGCGACATCCTTGAGCAACTTCTCGAAATCCTCGCAGTAGCGATCGACCGCGGCGCGGAATTCTGCCTCCGCCTGGTACTTGCGACGGATCTCGTCGAAAGTCTGCTGGCCCTTCAGCGTGTAGAGGCGACGCGTGAACACGTCGCGCTCGCCGCGCCGGTAGCGGTTCCAGAGCTCGATCGAGGCGTCATGGTCGATGGCCCGCGCGATGTCGACGGAGAGCGAGTTGAGCGACTCCATGACATGTAGCGGCGAGCGCTGGGCAGGCGTCGCGCGCGGCGCCTCCACCGGCGCTGCCGGCCGCAGCTCTTCCTCGCGCGAGGCGTTGGTGAGGAGATCGCGCACCCAGCCACCCTGCGGGGGCTTGCCGTTCGGATCGCGGCGCGGCGCCTCGGCGGGACGTTCCAGGTCGAGCGTGCCGCGCAGCGTGGTCTCTGCAAGCGGCGCCTGCGGAGCGCGAGCCGTTGGCTGTGGTTGCGGCTGTGGCTGCGGCGCGGGCGGACGGCGCAGCGGCGGCTCGGTGGCGCGGGCCGGCGCCTGCGGAGCAGGGCGCAGACCGCGCGGTTCGCTCTGTTCGCTTGAGCCGCTGCGGCCGGATTTCGCAACGATATCCGACAGTTCCTTGAGCGCATTGATCTGCTCGGCGACAGCGCGACGGATGGCCGAGGTCGATTCCTTGGCCTCTTCCGGCATCTCGATGACGCCCTTCTTCAGCTCGGCGCGGGTCAGGTCGAGCTCGCTCTTGATCGAGCCAGCGGTGCGACGCATCTCCTCGGTCGCGTCGGCAAAGCGACGCGTCGCCGAATCGACGACCTCGGCGATGGCGGTGCGGATCTTTTCCGCCGATTCCATCGTGCGGCCCTCCGCCGTCTGCATCGTCTGGCCGACGAGGCTTTCGAAGGAACGCATCACCTTCTCGAGGTCTTCCGACTTCTTGACCAGGCCGACGGCGAGGTCTTCCAGCGAGGACTGACGCTCCAGCGTGTGCTCGAGATTGCTCTGCGCGGAGCTGAGCAAATTCGAGGCGCTGGAGAGCAGGCGGCTGTGCTCGTCGAACTTGGTGGCGATCGAGGCCACCTCGCGCAGCGTCGCCGAGGACAGGTCGGTGAGCCGCGTCGTGTTGGAATCGACCAGACGCGCCGAGCTGGCGAAGGTCTGTGCGGCCTTCTCCGTGGTCGTGGCGAAGCTCTGCGTGCTGCCCGAGAGCCGCTCCTCGACCTGGCCAAGGTTGACGGCAGCCTGCTCGATCAACTGGCCGAGCTGCGCGCTGGAGGTCGTCATGCGGCCGATGAGATCGGCCACGCTGTCGGAAAGTGAGGAGCGGGCGCCTTCGACGGCCGAAAGCGTCTCTGCCGTGCGGCTGGCCAGCGCGTTGACGAGGTTCGTGTTTTCGCTGCGCAACTTCTCGGCCGCCCGTTCGGTGACTTCTTCCATACTGCGCTGCAGTTCGGAGCCGCCCTGGGCGAAGCGCTCGACCAACGGCTTGGCCGTCTCGTCGAGGATCTTGGCCATCTCGGCCGAACGCGCCGCCAGCATGGTGTTGAGCTCGCGGGTGTTGGCGCCGATGGTCTTGGCGGCTTCGTTGGTGCTCTGGCCAATATGCTGGCCGACCGCAGTGAAGGTCTCTGCGATGACGTTGGCGCGCGCGATCAGCTGGGCCTCGGCGCTGGAGACCTGCTCGTTGAGCTTCTGGCCCATGGTCTCGGCGGTGTAGGCGAGGCGGTTTTCCACGCTCGCGACCTGGTCCTCGACGCGGGCGGCAGCGGCAGAGGCGCTTGCGGCCAGCCGCTCGTCGGCGCCGGCCAGCGCCTGCTCGATCTCGCGGGCATGCACGGCAAGCTCCTGCCCGGTCTGGCGGGCACGGTCGGCGACACGCTGCTCGGTGGCGGCGAAGGCACCGACGATCGTGTCGGCATGCTCGCCGATGGTCGAGCTGGTCGAAGCAATGCGCGACACCAGGCGGTTGTCGGCGTCGTCGAAGATTCGGCCGATTTCGCCGGCGCGGGCGGAAAGCGCTTCCGAACCCTCGGCGATGCGCGCCATCAGCTGCTGGTCGGCACCGTCGAAGATGCGGCCGAGATCGGTGGCACGGGCGGCCAGCGCTTCGGCCGATTCCGTGATGCGCATCGAGAGCCGCTCGTCGGCTCCCTCGAAGTTGCGCAGGATGTCGCCGGCGCGGGCAGCCAGCGACTGCGCCGTTTCGACGGCGCGGGCAACCAGCTTCTGGTCGGCGGCATCGAAGGTATTGGCGATGTCACCGGCGCGTGCAGCCAGCTTGTCGGCGGTTTCCTCGGCGCGGGCCATCAGCGCGTTCGAGGCGTCGTCGGCGCGCGCCATCAGCATATTGGACGTATCCTGGGCGCGCTCGTGCAGGCGGCGGTCCGCCGCCTCGAAGGCCTGGGCGATGTCCTCGGCCCTGGAAAGCAGTGCGGCGGAAGTCTGCTCGGCGCGTTCTGCGATCTTGCGGTCGGCGTCGCTGAAAGCCTCACCGGCCTGCTCGTGCAGGGTGCTGGTGACTTCCATGACCTTGTCGCGCAACGCGCCCGCCACGAACACGGCGGTCTTTTCCAGCACGCCGCGGACATTGTCGACGCCGGTCGACAGCGCACGCTCCATGGTGCCGGCGCGCTCCTCGATGACACCGGTCTGCCGGTTGAAGGCCTGCTCGATCTTCTCGACGTCGGCGGCAATGGCGGCCGAGATGTCGCTGCTCCTGGCGGCGATCTGGTCGATATGGCCGGACACCGAACGATCGACGTCCTTGCGCGCGTCGGCGAGCTTGACGAGATCGTCTTCCAGGGCCTTGGCCAGCATGTCGCGGCCTTCGGACAGCTTGCCGACATGGCCGGCGATGACGTCGTCGATCTCCGAGCGGCTTTCCCTCAGCTTTTGAAGGTCCGCTTCGAGGGCGCGCTTGAGGATATCGCGTCCCTCTGCGAGCTTTTCGACCTGGCCGGCGACGAGGCCGTCGATGCCGGAACGGCTTTCGGCCAGCTTGGCGAGATCGGCCTCAAGGGCGCGTGTAAGCACATCGCGGCCTTCCGCCAGCTTCTCGACCTGGCCCGCGACAAGGCCGTCAATGCCGGCGCGGCTCTCGGCGAGCTTGGCGAGGTCGGCTTCAAGAGCGCGGGTAAGGATGTCGCGGCCTTCCGAAAGCTTCTCGACCTGGCCGGCGACAAGGCCGTCGATCGAGGCACGGCTTTCGGCAAGCTTGGCGAGGTCGGCCTCCAGGGCGCGCTTGAGGATGTCGCGGCCCTCGGCGAGCTTCTCGACCTGGCCGGACACAAGGCCGTCGATGCTGGAACGGCTCTCGGCGAGCTTGGCAAGATCGTCCTCGAGCGCCTTGGACAGCGTCGCGCGGTTCTGCAACAGCTGGTCGGCATGGGTCTGCATGAGGCCGCTGGCATTGGCCATATCGGCATCGAGGGCGCGCGAAAGCTCGGCGCGGTGGCCGGTGATCTTATGCGAATGATCGACGATGGCGCCCTGGATGGTGTTGAGGTCGGCCTCCAGCGCGCGCTTGAGGATATTGCGGCCCTCGGCGAGCTTCTCGACCTGGCCGGCTACCAGCCCGTCGATGCTGGAACGGCTCTCCGCCAGCTTGGCGAGATCGTCTTCCAGCGACTTCGACAGCACCGAACGGTCCTGGACGAGCCTGTTCTGATGGTCGGCGATGGCGCCGCTTACATTCTGCAGATCATCCTGCAAGGCGCTAGACAAGGTCGCGCGATCCTGCGCGAGCCTGTTCTGGTGATCGGCGACGGCGCCGCTGACGGCCTGCAGGTCGGCTTCGAGCGCTTTCGAGAGCTGCGAGCGATCCTCCAGCATCTTGTCCGAGTGTCCCGCAATGGCACCCTTGATGGTGTTGAGGTCGGCCTCCAGGGCGCGCTTGAGGATATCGCGGCCTTCGGCGAGCTTCTCGACCTGGCCGGCGACCAGCCCGTCGATGCTGGAACGGCTCTCCGCCAGCTTGGCGAGGTCGGCTTCCAATGTCTGCGACAGCAGGCTGCGGTCGTCGGCGAGCTTGCCGGCGTGGCTGTCGATCAGGCCGCGGATGCCGCTCAGATCGCTTTCAAGCGCGCGGCTAAGTTCGCCGCGGTCCTCGGCGACCTTGGTCGAGTGGGTCTCGATCAAGCCGCGGATGCCGATGATGTCGGTTTCGAGCGCCTTGGCGAGCACGGCGCGGCCCTCGGCGATCTTCTCGACCTGACCGGCGACAAGGCCGTCGATCGAGGCGCGGCTGTCCTGCAGCTTGCCGAGATCGGCCTCCAGCGCGCGCGCCAGGATGTTGCGGCCCTCGGCCAGCTTCCCGACATGGCCGGCGACCATTTCATCAATCATTGTACGGGCTTGGACAAGTCTGCCCGAGTCTTCGTTCATGGCCTGAGACAGGCGGTTGCGGCCTTCCTCGAGCTGCTCCAGATGGCTGCCCAGCGACGCATCGATGGCGGCGCGCGACTCGTTGACCTTGCGCAGATCCTCTTCCAGCGCACGCGAGATCAGGCCGCGGCCTTCCGCCAGCTTCTGCACCTGGTTGGTGACGGCGGCATCGATCGCCGCGCGGCCCTCTGCGAATTTCGCCAGGTCCTCCTGCATTGCGGCAGCCATGCGTTCGCGGCTTTCCGAGAGCGCGCGGCTGTGGTTGTCGACGGCTTCCTCGATGCCGACACGGGCATCGGCCAGCCGCTGGATGTCGGAATCGAAGGAGCGCGACACCACATGTCGGGCTGCTTCCATACGCCCGGCGAAGTCGGTGGCGCGGGCTTCGAGCATGGAGGAGGTCGAGGAGATGATGTCGGCCATATCGGCGCCGATCTGGGTCTTGCCCTGATCGATCATCGCCGACAGCGTGTCCTTGCTCTCCGCGAAGGCGTGGGCGATTTCCTTGGCGCGCTCCACCATCGTCTCGTTGATCTGACGGGCGCGCGCTTCGAGGGCGGCGTTGAGCTTCTGCGTGCCGGTGTCGAGCGCCTCGGCGCGGGTCTGGAATTCGCTGATCAGCGCCTGGCCGCGTTCGGCCAGCGTCCGTTCGATGCCGCTGAGGCTCGCCTCGAACTCCGAGTTCAAGGTGCGCGCCGCGCCGCCGAGCAGCGAGACCATGCCATGGGTGCGGTCGTCGAGCAGGTCGGTCAGCGAACGGGTCAGGCCGTCCGTGGTGTCGGTCAGCTTGGCGATACGGGTGTCGAGGAGGCTCGCGAAAGCCTCGCCGGAGGTCGAAAGACGGTCGGTGATGTTGTCCAGGCGCGATTCCACGGAATCGAAGATCGACGTCGAGCTTTCATTGATGCGATCGATCAGCGTGTCGCCGGAATTGTTGATCGTCATCGACAGCTTGGTCGATGCGTTGAGGATCGAGTCGCGGATGATGTCGCTGGCCGCGCCGATCTCGTCGCGCAGCGTCTCGTGAGCGCCGGCAATGGAGGCGCGCACGCGCTCGGCATGGGTGACGACCGCCTCGCGCTCGCTGCCGAGACCATCGACCAGCGAACGGATGCGGGCTTCGTTCTCGGAATAGGAGCGTTCGATCTGGCTGACTTCGCCGTGGACAAGCGTTTCGAGCTCGACCGCTCGGGCCAGGGTGCGCTCGATGCCTTCGCCCATGGCCGCCACCTCGCGGCGAACGGCCTGGCCGATCATCATGACACGGTCCTGGGCGAGGTTTTCAGGCTCCGCAAGGCGGAAGGCGACCTCGGTCATGGATTGCGCGGCGATGCGCATTTCCTGCGCGCGCCGGATCATGGCGGCAAACGCCCAGAACAGGATGACCGGAACGATCGCGGCAACCGCAAGGCCGATCAGCTCTGGACGGGCGAAGAACTGGTCGAAGGTACGGATCTTCCAGATGCCGGGGCCGAACAACAGGTTGGCCAGGCCGCCGGCGCCGGCGATCCAGGCCAGCGAGATAAAGGCGATCACCCAGTAGACGGTGCTCGACGCACGCCGGTTGAGGCTGTGCAGCAGCGTCTTGTAGTCCTTCTGGCGGTCGTCATTGGCGGGCGTGAAACCTGCGGGAGGGGTAAAGCCGGTCGACTGCCCATTGCGCGGCTCGACCGGACGCAACTCGGCAGGCTTGGCCGCTGGCGCCTTGGGAGCCTGGGAGGTGGCAGGCTGGGGATTGTTTGCCGGCTCCGTCCTCTGGCTGCGGCCTTCGCGCGCCAACTCGTCGGCTGCCGCCGAAATCTGCGCTTCGAGGTCCTCCATCGACGCCGCCATGTCGAGGCCGCCGTCGTCGCCGTCAAGGTCAAGGTCAAGCGCCTTTTCCAGTTCCGCGGCTACGTCACTCTCGAGAGACTTGGTCGTCGTTGGTTTCTTAGCCATGCCTTCGCTACCCTGTACTAGCTGCCGCGGGACTTATGATTTTGGCCTGATTCTGGCCCGATTCTGGCTTGTCTATCCCGAGCAGGAGGCTGAAAAATGGACCTTCGTATCGTAATGACACACAGGGGTAAAGAAAACATGCATTCCGGGCGATACGTAAAACTTTAAATATAAGGTTAACGGAGACGTGATCCGACTGCCTCCGTGACAACATTTTTCGCCTGCAGTCGTTAACCCGTTGGCGACCGGAGTCGCCTATTTTCTTGGGCCCGTCTGCCCGCTTTATGGAGTTGCAGTGCGTATGCGTGGCGAAAGTGGTATTGCGTTTTCCATGCCGGGGGGAGATGCCTCCGGAACGGCTGGAGCCCGACCGGTTGATCTCGGCCATCTGGCGCGCCAGACGATGGGCGACCGCGACCTCGAACGCGAGGTGCTGGCGCTGTTCGTCCACCAGTCGCTCACCGTCCGCGACCAGATCGCCGACGCCGACGCCAGGCAAAGGGTGCTGCTGGCGCATGGCCTGAAGGGCTCGGCGCGCGGCATCGGCGCCTTTGCGGTGGCCGATTGCGCGGCGATCATCGAAAGTCAGCCGGAAGACGTCCGGGCGCTCAAGAGGCTCAGCACGCTGATCGAGGAAGTGCGCGACTTCATCGCCGGGATCAGCCGCTAGCACCATCTTTTTGAAAAACGTCATTTCGTGGCGCTTTCGCGCCGCAGTTGACTTGTCCGGTGGAGTGATTATCTCGGCTGCGACTCCTCAGGTGACTTAATGACAAAGCTGACTTACATCGCCCATGACGGGACCCGGTTTGACGTGGAGGCCGAAAACGGCTCGACCGTCATGGAAAACGCGATCCGCAACGCGGTGCCCGGCATCGAAGCCGAATGCGGCGGCGCCTGCGCCTGCGCGACCTGCCATGTCTATGTCGATGAAGCATGGACGGCCGAGGTCGGCGAGCCGGAGGCGATGGAAGAGGACATGCTGGACTTCGCCTATGACGTCCAGCCGAACTCGCGTCTCTCCTGCCAGATCAAGGTGCGCGACGCGCTCGATGGGCTAATCGTTCGGGTCCCCGAACGCCAGGGTTAAGGTGCGTCGATATTCAGGTGAGGCCGGCCTGCAAATGCCGGTTCCTGCGCTTCCGGTGCTCACGTACTTTAAGTACGCTCCGCTCCGGCCTTCGCCGGCCGAAGCCCTCATAAGGGTCTCCGCTCCATGAAGGCTACGGCCGGCGTAGGCCGGTTCTCGGAACCCACCTTGTTTGGTCGCTTCGCGCCCGTCTTCGACTCCGACTCGGCCTGACCTGAATCTCGACACACCTTAATCACCTTCCAAATTTTCTTTCGCGCTGGCTGCTTGGCAGCAGGCGATAGCTCATGCAGTCTCGCTTCATTCCCAAAAAGGGGCGCAGCGCATGAGTGAGACCATCAAGACGGACGTTCTCATTGTCGGGGCAGGGCCGATCGGGCTGTTTGCCGTGTTCGAGCTCGGCCTGCTCGACATGAAATGCCATCTCATCGACATTCTCGACCGTCCCGGCGGGCAATGCGCCGAGCTCTATCCGGAGAAGCCGATCTACGACATTCCCGGCTGGCCGACGATCTCCGCGCAAGGCCTTGTCGACAAGCTGATGGAGCAGATCCATCCGTTCAAGCCGGAGTTCACGTTCAATCGCATGGTGTCGAGCCTGGAAAAGCTCGAGGACGGAACCTTTCGCGTCGCGACCGACGAAGGCGAGATGTTCGAAGCCAAGGTGGTGGTGATCGCCGCCGGTGGCGGCTCGTTCCAGCCCAAGCGCCCGCCCATTCCGGGCATCGAGGCGTATGAAGGCAAGAGCGTCTTCTATTCCGTCCGGCGCATGGAGGAATTCCGCGGCCATGACCTCGTCATCGTCGGCGGCGGCGATTCGGCGCTCGACTGGACGCTCAACCTGCAGCCGATCGCCAAAAGCGTGACGCTGGTTCATCGCCGCCCGGAATTCCGGGCCGCGCCCGACAGCGTCAACAAGATGTATGCCATGCAGGAAATGAAGCAGCTCGCATTCCTGGTCGGCCAGGTCAGCGGCCTTGCCGGCGCCGACGGTCAGCTTGCTTCAGCGACCATCAAGGGCGGCCCGGGCGGCGACGTCGAGGTGCCGTGCACCCGCATGCTGCCATTCTTCGGCCTCACCATGAAGCTCGGGCCGATCGCCGAATGGGGCCTTAACCTGCACGAGAATCTGATCCCGGTGGATACCGAGAAGTTTCAGACGTCGGTCCCGGGAATCTTCGCCGTCGGCGACATCAACTGGTATCCCGGCAAACTGAAGCTGATCCTGTCAGGCTTCCACGAGGTGGCGCTGATGGCGCAGGCCGCCAAGCGCATCGTCAGCCCGGGCGAGCGCATAGTCTTCCAGTACACGACCTCGTCGACCAGCTTGCAGAAGAAGCTCGGCGTCCACGACTGAGGTACGCCGATATTCAGGTGAGGCCGGCCTGCGAACGGCAGCTTCCTGCGCTTCCGGTGCTCACGTACTTAAAGTACGCTCCGCTCCGGCCTTCGCCGGCCGAAGCCCTCATAAGTGTCTCCGTTCTATGAAGGCTACGGCCGGCGTAGGCCGGTTCTCGGAAGCCACCATTCTCGACTCGGCCTGACCTGAATCTCGACATACCTCAACACGCCGCAGATGAGTCTACTCCGCGAGCACGGGCGCGGCATGCTCTTCGCGGCCGCGCAATTCCTTTTCCGGCATCAGGAAGAGCGCGACAAGCGTCAGAACGAGCGTGATGCCGGCGGCGACGAAGATCATCACGAACGGCAACGCCGATGCCAGCTGAATATGCGTCTGCGAGCCTTCTGCGGAGAGCGGCAGGCCGTAGCCGAGCGCAACCGCGCCAAGCATGGCGACACCGAGCGCGCCGCCCAGCGTGCGCAGGAAGGTCAGCACGCCCGTCGCGACGCCGAGATGCGCGCGATCGACGGCATTCTGGACCGAGACGGTGGCAACCGGGAATGTGGTTCCGCTGCCCAGGCCGATCAGAGTGGTCAGGATTTCCACCTCGAGCAGCGAGGCGTGTTCGGCAATGGCACTGAGCAGACCAATGCAGACAATGGCCAGGCTGACGCCGATCATGGCGATGCGCTTGTAGTGGACGAAGCGTGGGATCATGCGGCCGCTGAAGGTCGCGCCGGCGACCGTGCCGAGCAGGAGGCCGAGCATCGCGGTGCCGGATTCGCTGACCGAAAGCCCGACGATCGATTGCAGATAGACCGGCAGGTAGACCGACGCGCCGATGTTGGCGGCCTGCAGCAGGAACATCGATAGTGTGCCGGCAAGCACGATCGGGTTGCTCAGGACTTCCAGCGAGATCAAAGGCTCGGCTGCCCTCAGCAGCCTTAGCGCGAAGAAGGCCCAGAACACGGCCGAGCAGGCGACCAGCCCGAGGATTTCGCGGGAGAACCAGGGATAGGCGCTGCCGCCCCAGTTGAGCGCCAGGAGCAGCAGCGACGTGGCGATGACCAGCAGCACCGCGCCCAGGCCGTCGATGCGGTGGTTCTTGGCCGCGATCGGCAGCTTCCTCAGCGGATTGTTGATGATGGCCATGGCCAGGAAGCCGATCGGCAGGTTGATCCAGAAGATCAGCGACCAGTGCAGGTGCTCGGCGAAGACTCCGCCGAGCAGCGGACCGGCGACGCTGGCGACCGCCCAGGTGCCGGAGATCCAGGCTGCATAGCGCGCTCGTTCGCGCGGCGGCACGAGATCGCCGATGACCGTCTGGGCCAGCGCGAAGAGACCGCCGCCGCCGGCGCCCTGGATGGCGCGGCCAATGACCAGCACCAGCATGTTGGGAGCAAGCGCGCTGACCAGCGACCCGAGCAGGAAGACGAGGATGGCGGCGTAGATGACGGGACGGCGTCCGTAGACATCGGAAATCTTGCCGTAGAGCGGCGCCATGGCGGTCGCGGTCAAAAGATAGCCGGTGACGATCCACGGCAGATACTCGGCATGACCGAGCGAGCGAGCGATCGTGGGCAGGGCAGGAGCTACGATGGTCTGATCAAGGGCCGCCAGCAGCATCGATAACAGCACGCCGCCGATGATGGCGTTCTTCTCGCTCTCGCTCATCGGCGCGGCTTTCGTCGCCATCGTTTCGACGGTCTGGTCCATGCGTCATTCTTTCAAAGGCTGATGCCTGGCGCGCCAAGACGGCTTTGGCCGGTCGCGCCGTTCATTCCCATCGCGGATGAGGGTCCGGGGTGTTTCGAACCGCTATATGTCGTTCGATATAGGCCGATTTCGACCGCCGCTCGAAAATTTCTGCGATCTGGCACCATGTTTGGGTGAAATTGGCCTTGGGCTCCCGCAGGTCAAGGCGGCGGCAGTTGGCCGGCTTCGACGCGCTCCATGCGGTAGCGCATCAGCCGCAGGATACGGCTTTCGAAATTGACGCTCTCGACCCGGTCGAAGCGCAACTGGTCCTGGTCGTGCCTGGCGAGCTCGGCTACCTGGATCGCGGCGGCCTTCACCTTCGCCTGTTCGCAAGTCTTCTGCACAGGAGCGGCCTTCAGCGCATCCTCGAGCGCGCGCGCATGGTTCTTGGCGATCTCGACATGGCGCTCCTCATGCCGCTTGATGTCGGCCGACAGCGTGTCCCAAAACAGCCTGACGTCGGGATCGGATTTGCGCGGGCGCCGCCACTCCGGGAGGATCACCTTGACCTTCACGGTGACGGCCGCGTCGGCGACGCGGCAGGACTGCGCGCTCTGCGCATAGCTGATGCGGGTCGTGAACGCCATCTGCGTGGCGCCGGGATGGCGCGAGCCGGTGCTTTTCACCTCGGGCCCGTTCCTCGACAGCTGGTTCTGGATATCGTCGAGCGTGCGGCCGCCGACGCTGAAATAGCTGTAGGTCTTGACCAGATTGGCCGCGCCCGCCGGCATGGCGGTCAAGGCGAGCATCAGAGCGCAGAGCAGGGGTCGCTTCATCATATTGCCTCTTCACGCACCTTGCTTTAGGGCCGTCGCCAGCGCAACGAAATTGATTTCGCGCGGATCACGCATGGTTGATGGACAATGACGACAAGGCGATGGCAGCTGGCGCATGGACGCTATCTCGACCTCGGTCCGAAGGCGGTCGTCGTCGGCATCCTCAATGTGACGCCCGACAGTTTTTCGGACGGCGGGCTGTTCATCGCGCCTGAAAAGGCGCTGGAGCAGGCGCGCCGCATGGTGAAAGAGGGCGCCGCCGTCATCGATGTCGGCGGGGAATCGACGCGGCCGGGTTTCGCCCCGATCTCGGCCGAGGAAGAGCAGGCGCGCGTGCTGCCGGTCATCGCGGCGCTCGCCGCTTCCGGCGAGGCGCTGATTTCGGTCGACACCTATCGCGAGGACACCGCTCGGCTTGGCGTCGCCGCAGGCGCCCATATCGTCAACGACGTGTGGGGGCTGCAGCGCGAGCCGGGCATCGCGCGCGTCGCCGCTGAGACCGGAGCCGGGCTCGTCATCATGCATACCGGGCGCGAACGGCAGAAGCTGCCCGACGTGATCGAGGACCAGTTCCTCTTCCTGCGCAAATCGCTGGAGATCGCGCGCGCCGCCAAGGTCGCCGACAGCCAGATCGTGCTCGATGCCGGCTTCGGCTTCGCCAAGGAAACGGCGGAGGAAAACCTCGACCTGATGGCGCGGTTTTCCGAGCTCCAGGCGCTCGGCTATCCGTTGATGGCCGGGACCTCGCGCAAGCGCTTCATAGGCAACGCGACGGGGCGCGAGCCCGCCGACCGGGCAGCCGGCACGGCGGCCACCAGTGTCATCCTTCGCTTGAAGGGAGCCGACCTGTTTCGCGTCCACGATGTCGCAATCAACGTGGATGCGCTGGCGGTCACCGATGCTATGCTTGCCCGCGAAACCGAGCTTCCTCCCGGACACTGATCATGTACGTCATCCGCATGAAGAACTGCGCCTTCTTCGCCCGCCACGGCGTGCTGGACGAGGAGGAGACGCTTGGCCAGCGTTTCTATGTCGATGCCGAGCTGACGGTCGAACCCAGCCGTCCGCTGACGGAGGATTCCATCGAGGATACCGTCAATTACGGCGTCGCCTTCGCGGTCATCGAGAAGATCGTGACAGGACATCGCCGCTTCCTGATCGAGGCGCTGGCGCTGGAGGTCGCGAAGGCGCTGACGGCCAGGTTTTCGCAGATCAGGAAGGCCGAGATCACCGTGCGCAAACCCAACGCGCCGGTGCCTGGCGTGCTCGATTACGTCGAGGTGACCGTTGTCTGGCCAGAATAGCGCTGTCTACCTCAGTCTCGGCGGCAATCTCGGCGACCCGGCGAAGTCCATGGGCGCGGCATTGCGTATGCTGGATGGCGACGACGCGACGCGTGTCACCGCCGTCTCCTCGCTTTACCGTACGCCGCCCTGGGGCAAGCTCGACCAACCCGATTTCCTCAACGCCGCCGCCGCGATCGAGACGACGCTTTCGCCACGCGCGCTGCTCGACCTTTGCCTCGATGTCGAGAAGCGATTGAAGCGCGTGCGCGAGGAGCGCTGGGGCCCGCGCCTGATCGATATCGACATATTGGTGTTCGGCGACCGGGTGATCCACGAGACCGGGCTCGAAGTGCCGCATCCGCGCATGCTGGAGCGCGCCTTCGTGCTGGCGCCCTTGGCCGAGATCGCGCCGGGGCTTTCGGTCGCCGGCAGGAGCGTGTCGGAACGGCTCGGCGCCGTCGATATTTCCGGCATCGAGCGGCTGCCGTCCGGCCGCGAATGGTGGCTTGGGTAAAGCCGGCTGCTCAGCCGGAAAAACCGCCGCCGTCCAAAAATGCCTGCTCCTCGGCGGTCGTCGCGCGGCCGAGCATCCGGTTGCGATGCGGGAAGCGTCCGAAGCGCCGGATGATCTCGAGATGCTCCTCGGCATATTTCAGGTAGTCGGGCGCCTTGGCGGCTGTCAGTTGCACCGACCGCTCCTGGTCCGCCAGCAATTCGGAATGCTCGAAGGGCAGATAGAGAAAGACGCGAACCAGTTCTTCCAGTTCCATATCCTGGCCCGCTGCGATCGCCCTGTCGGCGAAGTATCTGGCCAGCGGATCGGTCGCGCACATGTGGCCGGTGCCGCGGAAGCAGTTGCGCGGGAACTGATCGAGCAGGATCATCAGCGCCAGCGATCCTTCGGCGTGCGCGTTCCAGTCGTCGCATTCGCGCCGCGCGGCAGCGTAATGCAGGTCGAGAAATCGTTGATGGAAATCCGCGTCGAAGGCGTCGCTCTTCTCGAACCAGGCGTCCTCGCCGGCATCGCGCCAGAATTTTGTAACGGAAAGCGCTCGCGGATCGAGCTCTGCCATGCGTTGCCCTTCAGTTCTTGGTCTCTGCGTTGTTCAGCACGACCGCGGTTTCCTGGTTCAGCGCCCGGCCGGCACGGCGCGGCTGGGTGAGCGGCGTCGGGATCGGCGTGCCGATGTTGCCCTTGAGGAAGCGCTGGCCGGCGCGCACGCCTTCGGCCAGTTGCGTTTCGAAGCGCGCTTCGTCGCGGCGTCGCACGTCCTCGATGACCTCGGCGACTTCTTCCGGATCGACGCCAAGCGCCTCCAGGGCGGAGCCGCCGAAGACCAGCGCCGATTCGAAAGTCTCGCGCATCTGATAGTCGACGCCGGCGCGCACCAGCTGCAGCGCGGTGCCTCGGTCGAAGGCGCGCGCCAGGATGGTGACTAGAGGGAACTCGGCCTTGATCAGCTGGGCGATGCGCACGGCCGCGTCCGGCTTGTCGACGCAGATCAGGACGGCCCGGGCGCGCCCGGCGCCGGCCGCATGCAAGATGTCCAGCCGCGTGCCGTCGCCGTAATAGACCTTGAAGCCGAAATCGGCCGCCGCCTGGATCATCTCCACCTCGTTGTCGATGATCGAGACGTCCATTCCGCGCAGCAAGAGCGGCTGGCTGGCGATCTGGCCGAAGCGGCCGAAGCCGATGATCAGCACGCTGCCGGTTAGGCCGTCGGCGATGTCGACGCCGTCGAGGGACTGCTCGTCGCGCGGGGTGAGGTAACGCAGCGCAATGATCGCCAATGGCGTCAGCACCATGGAGATGATGACGATGGCGGTCAGCGTGGCGTTGGCCTGCCCGTCGATGATGCCGACCGCGGCGGCGGAGGAATAAAGCACGAAGGCGAACTCGCCGCCCTGCGCCATGAAGACGGCACGTTCGAGCGCCTCGCGGTGGCCGCTCTTCAGAATACGAGCGACGATGTAGATGCCGAGCGCCTTCATGACCATATAGGCGACAACATAGACGGCGACGAGCCGCCAGTTGTGGGCCACGACGCCCAGGTCGAGCGACATGCCGACGGCGAGGAAGAACAGGCCGAGCAGGATGCCGCGGAACGGCTCGATATCGGCTTCGAGCTGGTGGCGGAAGGTCGATTCCGACAACAGCACGCCGGCGAGGAAGGCGCCCATCGCCATCGACAGGCCGGAAAGCTGCATGGCCAGGGCCGATCCCAGCACCACCAAAAGCGCCGCGGCGGTCATGACTTCCCGGGCGCGGGCGTCGGCCAGGATGCGGAAGAGCGGGTTGAGCAGGTAACGGCCCGCCACGACCAGTCCGACGATCGCGGCGATGCCGATGCCGACTTCGGTCAGCCGCTCCGAAAGGCTGGTTTCGGCGCCGCCGGGCGCGAGGAACGCCACCAGCGCCAGCAGCGGCACGATCGTCAGGTCTTCGAGCAGGAGGATCGAGACGATGCGCTGGCCTTTCGGCGCGGCGATCTCGCCGCGTTCCTCCAGCAACTGCATGACGATCGCCGTCGAGGTCAGCACGAAGCCGGCGCCGGCGACGAAGGACTGCGCGATGGGAAAGCCTCCGGCCAGTCCGACCAGGGTCAGAAGCACGGCGCAGACGCCGACCTGCAAGGCACCCAGGCCGAAGATCTCGCGACGCAGCCCCCAGAGCCGCGACGGCTGCATCTCCAGGCCGATGATGAACAGGAACATGACGACGCCGAGCTCGGCGACATGGAGGATCGATCCCGATTCGGAAAAGACGCGCAGGCCGAACGGGCCGATGAGCACGCCGGCGGCGAGGTAGCCGAGGATCGAACCCAGCCCCATGCGCTTGAAGATCGGCACGGCGACGACGCCCGCGGCGAGCAGCGCCACCACCTGCACCAGATCGCTGCCCGAGCCTTCAACCGCCATGCCTGCCTTCCTGTTCTACTCGAAGCACTCCTTGCATGCACCGGGAGCGGGAGGCAAGGGCAGCGGGCCTGCCAGGACGGGTAGGCGGCCGTTGAAGCGGCCTCCGCTTGCCTGCCGGACGTTCGGCATCTATATCACGCCAATGCCTGACTATTCGTCCCGGCCGTCGCCGGCGACTTATATCCCGATGGATGCGCTCAGCGAAGTCCTGCAAGACTTTCGCTTGAGTGGCGTCAACTATGGCCGCTGCGAGCTGCGCCATCCATGGAGCATCGCGTTTCCGCAACAGCCGTTGCTTCGCTTTCACTTTGTCGGCCAGGGCCCGTGCTGGATCCATACCGATGCGGAAGGCTGGCAGGAGTTGCGCGATGGCGATCTGGTGCTGCTGCCGCAAGGCATCGCCCACCGGCTGGCCAGTGCGCCAGACGTCGCTGGCGATTCGCTCGAAGGTTGCCAGGTGACCAAGTTGGGGAGCAATGTCTGCGAGGTGGTGCGGCAAGGAACGGGCGCGACAAGCACCCTTTTCTGCGGCTCCATGACCTTGGGCGCCTGTGCGCTTAACCCGCTGATCCCGTTGATGCCGCCGATCATCAAGGGGTGCGACGTGGCTGGCAATGACCCGGTCGTTGGTCCTTTGCTGGCGGCCATGACGGCCGAGGCCGCGCAACCGCAGATGGGCAGCGCCACTATTCTGTCGCGCATGGCGGACTTGCTGGCAGCCCGGCTTATCCGCTGCTGGGTCAATTGCACCGGAGCCTCGACCACAGGTTGGCTCGCCGCCATCCGCGACCCTCATATCGGACGCGCTCTGGCAGCAATGCACCGTGACCCCGGCCACAACTGGACGCTCGAAAGCCTCGCAGCCCTGGCAGGCCAATCGCGCTCGATTTTCGCCGAGCGCTTCAGCGCGATGTTGGGGGAGGGTGCCGCACGCTATCTCGCACGTCTGCGCATGCAGCTTGCCCGGGAGTTGCTGGGCCAAGACGGCTTGTCCGTCGCCGAGGTCGCCACCCGTTTGGGCTATGATTCCGAGGCATCCTTCGCGCGCGCGTTCAAGCGCATCACCAACGTCTCGCCGGGCGTTGTGCGTCGCACAATTTCCGGACGAATTGACATGAATTTCGGATTTTAGGATACATATCATCCGAAAGGACTCGTCTATGAGTATCTCCAATCTTTGGAGATATTCTGATGACAGACACAACATTACAGCTTGAAGACGGGGCGCTGGAGCTTGATGCCGCCGCGCCAGTCGCGTGGAACGCAACCACTTGGTTCGCGGTCATTTCGCTGGCCGCCACCAGCTTTGCCCTGGTGTCCGCCGAATTCCTCCCGGCAGGTCTGTTGACGCCGATGGCGCGCGATCTCGGCATCAGCGAGGGAACGGCCGGGCAGGTCGTCACCGCCACCGCTTCCGTCGGCGCCGTGACGGCCATGCTGAGCAATGTCCTCATCGGCCGATTGAACCGCAAGACGGTGTTGGTTGGCCTCAGCGCCTTGGCGGTCGGTTCCAATATTCTTGCGGCGCTGGCGCCAAATTTCTGGCTGTTGTTGCTCGGCCGGGCTGGGCTCGGAATTGCGATCAGCGCCTTCTGGGCCCTTTCGGTTGCGGTCGTAGCAAGGCTCGTTGGCGCCAATGCGACAGGTCGAGGCATGGGTATCGTCACCCTCGGCGTCTCGCTTGCCACCATCGCCGCGCCGTCGATGGGCGCGTTGATCAGCGACTGGCTGGGATGGCGTAGCGCCATGGCCATGACAGCGGGACTGGCCGTGGTTGCCGGGCTGCTGCAGTTGCTGAGCTTGCCGACCTTGCCTGCAACAGCCAGCAACAGTCTTGGGGACGTGTTCCGGTTGACACGGCGGCGCGGCATTCAACTCGGCATGCTTGCCATTCTTCTGCTGATGACGGGGCATTTTGCCGGCTCAGTCTATGTGCGTCCCTTCCTCGAACAGGTGACGCTCCTGGCAACCGGGCCAATTGCGCTGGCCCTGCTCGGATTTGGCATCGCCGCCGTGGTCGGCAACGTTGCCGGCGGTCGCATGGCCGACGCCAATATCCGCGTGGCTCTGGTGGTTACTGCGGCGTTGATGGCATTCGCGGCGCTGGCATTGGTGCTTTGGGGTGTGCACATCGGCGTTGCATTCGGGTTCGTCACACTTTGGGGCTTGGCCTTCGGCATGGGGCCGGTGGTGCTGCCGACCAATCTGTCGCGCGCGGCGCCTGATGCGCTGGAAGCAGCGGGCAGCCTGATGGTCGTCTCTTTCCAAGTTGCCATCACCACCGGCGCGGTTGTCGGCGGCTATGTCGTGGACACCTATGGCGCAACGGGGCCCTTGACCCTGACCGCCATCCTTGCCGTGTCGACGGTGGTGCTGGCGCTGCTGCAGCCTCGCGACTGAACTTTGCTCCAGCTGACGCGGCGGACTGAATTCCGGTCCGCCGCGATATTGCAGCCTGGTTACACAAGTTTATGCGGTTCGCTCGTTGCGTGCCGCCACAATCAGCGGTTATGGCACGTTCGGCTTCGGCCATTGGAGGCGGCCGCGATGGGCGGCTGCCTTTTTTGAGGAGATGATTGACATGAAGAAGTTTTTGCTCGTTGCCGTCGGTGTTGCGGCGCTGGCCGGTTCCGCTTGCTCCAAGGCGCCGGAATGCACGCAGGAGATGGCCGCCAAGAAGGCGCAGGACATGGCCACCGCGCTCCAGGAAGCCATCACCAAGGATCCGACCAAGGCGGCCGACCTGACCGCAAAGGTGCAGGCCGTGACGACGAAGTATCAGGGCGCGACGACGCTCGACGAAGCCTGCAAGGCCTATGACGAGCTGACCGCCACCATCAAGGGTTGAGCTCAACCATCGATGAATGCGAAGGCGGTGGCCAAGTGGCCGCCGCCTTTTTGTTTGCGCGACCGAGCGCCCGATCAGTTCTTGGCGATGGCGCCGACTTCGACCGAATCGATCCGCTTCAGGCTCATGCCGATCACCGGGACCAGCTGATCGTTGACGCGCACGGCCACCGTCACGGTCATCGAATTGCCGTCGGGGACACGCGCCTGCATGACGCCGTTCAACTGCTTGCGGTTGATGGTGAAGACGACCTTCTGGGCGTCGACGACATTGCCGCCGACAATGTCCATGCCGCTTTCGGTCGAGCCGCCCATGAAGGTGCCCCTATAACCATCGCGTCCCTTGCGTTCGACGCTGGCCGACATCTTTTGCGTGAACACGCCGACCCTGCAGCCGCCGTCAAGCGTCATGCCGAGCTTGCTGGCGGGCGTCGAGCCATTGAAATCGCAGGTGAATTTGGTGCCCTTGTACTTGCCCGCGATGATCTCGCCAGGGCCGACCCATCTGCCTTCGACGGAGCGGAAAAACTGCTTGTCCGGCTCTGCGCCAAAGGCCTTTTCGACGAGGCCGAGTGGCGCGGCAATCGCAATGGTGGCAGGCAGGACGCAGGACAGGATTACGCTTCTCATCGACGACACCCGGCACGAAAGAGTCTATTCTTGGGACCTGGCTGACCATGGAGAAGATTGGTTAATGCTTCGTCACTCGCGGTGGCATTCGCGTTTACCCTATTGGTCCGTCCGACCGTCTTTCTTTGTCGCGAAGGAGGTCAGTGCCGAGAGGAAATCGCCGAGGCCGGGGCGCTTCACGGCGATGAACGGCAAGGGGCGGGCGGTTTCCATTGCGGCGATGCCGATACGCGCCGTCATCATGCCGTTGACCACGCCTTCGCCGAGCTTTGCCGAGAGCTTCGCGGCAAGCCCGTGGCCGACGATCTGCTGCACGAAACTGTCGCCCACCGCGATCGAGCCGGTCACCGCCAGATGCGCGAGCACGCCGCGCGCCAGCCGGAAGAAGCCGAGCGTGCCGGGACGGCCGCCATAAAGTTCCGAGAGCCGCCGGATCAGCCGCCCAGCCTCGAACACGACATAGGCGATGTCGACCAGCGCGCGGGGGCTGACCGCCGTGATCAGCGACACGCGCTTGGCCGCCTCGAGAACCATGATCTTGGCGCGGGCATCGAGGGGCGACAGGATTTCGGTCTCGGCCAGCCGCACCAGATTGGCGCCGTCGATGATCTCGCCGCGCAGTTCGGCAAGCGAACGGCGCCCGGCCGCGGTCTCGGGTTTCGCGGCGACGAAGGCCGAGAGCTCGTCGACCAGGGCGCGTGCGGCCTTGGGATCGTCGCGCGCCACGGCATCCAGCGCCCGTTTCTGCATCTTTTCGACTTCGGCCAGGCGGGCGATGGCGAGGAATTCGCGGATGAGGATGACGATCAGCGAAAGCAGCGCGATCGCCGCCATGCCGGCCGCCAGCCAGCCAAGCCATTCGGCGCGCGCGAACAGGTCTCGGATCAGCTGGTCCGCCCACAGGCCGACCGCCAGCGAGACGAGCACGCCGAGAGCGCCGAAGAACAGCCGGGCCAGCAGCGAACGCTTTCTTGGCGCCGTCGCCGGCGGCGGGGCCGCGGCTTCGATGTCCGGCTCGTCGAAGACGTCGACTGCCGAGGGGATCACGACTGCTACGTCGGCCCGCGCGGCGCGCGGCCTGCGCGCCGGTTGTTCCTCGGCGATGCGGTTCTGCGGCGCTTGCGGCCTCGGCTCCGCCTCGGGCTCGATGCGGAAGGCCGCCGGTTTGCGGGGCACGGTCATGCCAGATGATCTCCGATCAGGAACTGCAGCGCGCGGTCGAGCCTTATATGCGGCAAGGACAGCGTGACGCCTTCGGCGGTGCGTTCGAGCTTCGGCGGGCGGAAGCGCACGAAGCGGATCGCCGGCTCGGTGCTGTCGGGCGGCGATCCGGCGAACACCGCATCGACTTTTTCCGGCAAATCGCCCGGGAATATGGCGGTTTCGGTCTTCCCGTCGAATGTCTCGCCGTTGATCTTCTCGCCCTTCAGCGGGGTGCCGATGATGACCGGCAGCGTCTCGCGGCCTTGCTTCACCGTGCCTTCACGGGTCGAGCGAACCGCGGCCATGGCGACGACGTCGACGGCGGCGCCGCTGAAATTCGCCCGCGCGACGGCGCGGTCGGTCAGCCGGCGCACGATCGCCTGCAGCCGGTCATGGCTTTCGTGATGCAGATGGTCCGCCTTGGTCGCGGCCACCAGGATGCGGTCGATGCGGCGCGAGAAGAAATCGGTCAGGAAATTGCCCCGTCCGGGCCTGAAGCAGGACAGGATCTCGGTCACGGCGCGCTCCAGATCGGCCATGGCGGCCGGACCGGCGTTGAGCGCCTGCATGGCGTCGATCAGCACGATCTGCCGGTCGAGGCGGGTGATGTGCTCGCGAAAGAACGGTTTGACGACATGCGTCTTATAGGCCTCGTAGCGGCGCTCCATCATCGCCTGCAGCGATCCGGAGCGCGGCCGGCCTTGCGCCAGCGTCATCAGCGGCGCGAAGGTGAGCGCCGGCGAGCCTTCCAGATCGCCCGGCATCAGGAAACGGCCGGGCGGCAGCGTCGACAGCGCGCGCTCGTCGAGCTTGCAGGCCTTGAGATAGGCGGCGAAGCTTTCGGCCAATCGCCGCGTGGTCATCTCATCGGCATCGGCATCGGGATCGATGGCCGAGGCCAGCTCGCGCCATGCTTGCGAGAGATCGGAACGGACGGGCAGGGCGGCCAGCTCGACCGCCTCGCGCGAAAAGTCGGCGAAGGACTTGCCGAGCAGCGGCAGGTCGAGCAGCCATTCGCCGGGATAATCGACGATGTCCACGGATAGTTTTCCGGCTGAAAACAGCCGATTCCAGCCGGAAGCCGACTCATATTCGATGGTGAGCCGGAGTTCGGAGATGGCGCGCGTGGAGTCCGGCCAGATGCGGTCGTTGACCAAAGCCGCGACATGGTCCTCGTATTGGAAACGCGGAACAGCGTCGTCCGGCTGCTCCTCAAGGAAGGCGCGGGCGATGCGGCCGGATTTCTGCGCCTCGAACAGCGGGAGGCGCCCGCCATGGATGAGGTTGTGGACGAGGGCGGAGATGAACACCGTCTTGCCGGCGCGGGAAAGGCCGGTGACGCCAAGACGCAACGACGGAGAGAAGAGCCCGGCGGCGCGGCCCGACAGCGTGTCGAGCGCAATCCTTGCCTCGTCGGTGAAACTGGTCAGCGATGATGCCAAATCGGGCCTCTGGTTGCGCGTCAGCGCCCGATATAGGCGCTGGATTGCGCGTTTGAAATGGGCTCAGAGATCGGCGGGCGTGAGAAAGGCTTCGAGATAGCCGTTGCCCTGCGCCGCCTCGGCAAGGTTGCCGGGAAAGCGCACCACGGCGAGGCCGGAGGTCGGAAAACCGTGGTTCATCATCCCGCGCGCCGCCTCGTCGCCGTCGCCCGACACCGCCATGGCAAGATCCTCGGTCATGGGGTTGTGGCCGATCACCAGAAGCTGACCGGCGCCGCCGTTTTTACGGATGATGTCGAGATAGCCAGCCGCGTCCTCGCTGTAGAGCGTGTCGAAGAACAGGACCCGGCCGGTGTCGGCGCGTCCCGCCAGGCCTTCCAGCGTCTGCCTTGCCCGCTTGGCGTTGGAGCAGAGGGTGACGTCCGGCACATAGTTGCGGGCCCGCATGGCCTCTCCGATCGCTTCGGCATCGGCCATTCCCGTTTCGTCGAGCGGGCGGTCGAAATCGCGCACGCCGGGCATCGCCCAGCCGGCTTTGGCATGCCGCAACAGATAAAGCCTACTCAACCGAACCCCCATGGCGCCACCTTCCTGGCAAAGCGCGATTAGTCACCAGAACCAAGTCATGCACAATGGGCGGCGCCAGCAACTGCAACGAATCATGTGCGAATTCGTTTTTATGCGGTTGAAACAAAGTCGTCGTTCGGACGGCCGATGCGAGACTAACAATTGCGTGAAACTGTAGCCGATAGCGCTTGTGCAGGCTCTTATCCCCGAATATATAGGCGCCAAATTTGGGGTTGTTGGGTGAGTCGAATGAACGATATCGTAACCGCCAATTACGTACCCTCCGAAGACGAGCCGTTCATGAACGAACGGCAAAAATCGTACTTCCGTCAAAAGCTTATCACCTGGAAGAACGACATTCTCCGCGAAGCACGCGAAACCCTCGAAATCCTGCAGCAGGAAAACGCCAACCACCCCGACCTAGCCGATCGCGCCTCCTCCGAAACCGACCGCGCCATCGAATTGCGCGCCCGCGATCGCCAACGCAAGCTCATCTCGAAAATCGACTCCGCGCTCCAGCGCATCGACGAAGGTACCTACGGCTATTGCGAGGAGACCGGGGAGCCGATCGCGCTGAAGCGGCTCGACGCGCGTCCGATCGCGACGCTGTCGATCGAGGCGCAGGAGCGTCACGAGCGTCGCGAGAAGGTTTATCGCGACGACTGACACGCGGGCTGGAAAGCAAAGAACGTCAAAATGGCCGGGTTTCCGGCCATTTTGTTTTTCAGTTCCTAAAGCATGTCTCCCGAAAGTGGGCCCGGTTTCGGGACAAAGACATGCTTAAAATCAAACACTTAAAGC
>NZ_JAVIIV010000011.1:0-226073 GCF_033977215.1 Mesorhizobium humile | reverse complement strand
GACCGCCGCGGCGCTTCCAAGTCACGGCATGGATCCTCGGGTCTGCGCGCGTCGCTTCGCTCCTTGCTCCGTCCGTGGATGACGACCGCGATAGGCGTCTCGGCCAATCGCCAAGGCATGGGACCTGCCAATGCATACGAACCAATCGGTCAAAACTTCCGTGTCAAGGAACTAGGCGAGCAAAGGCCGCAGCAACAACTCGACGCCGAGCAAGATGAGAAAAGTCAGGAACCAGCGGCGGAAAGTCGCCGGGCTGATTTTCCGGCGCAGCACCTGCCCCAGCCACATGCCGAGCAGGGCCGGCAGTACGGCAAGCGAGGACATCGCCAGATGTCCGGCCTCGAAAGCGCCATGCGAGGCAAGGCCCAGCGCCAGGGCGATCGTCGACACCGTGAAGGAAAGACCGAGCGCCTGGATCAGATCGTCCCGGCTCAAGCCCAGTGCCTGGATATAGGGGACGGCGGGCACCACGAAGACGCCGGTGCCGCCGGTGACAAGGCCAGTGAGGAACCCCACGACCGGCGACGACCAGCGCTCGGCAGGTGCCGGCACCGTCGGCTGCCGCGCGAGCAGGCTGTAGGCGGCATAGACGATCAATGCCGCGCCGAGGCCGGCGGTCGTCCATTTGACATTGTCGCTGGCGAGCAGCCGCGAGCCGGCGGTGGTGCCGATCAGGATGCCTGCCATCATCAGCCACAGCCGGCGCAGGATGGCGGAAAAACTCGGGCCGGCGAAAAGCTGCCAGACATTGGTGATGAAGGAGGGCACGATGAGCAGCGATGCCGCGGTCACCGGCGGCATCATGGTGCCGAGCAATCCCATGGCCAGCGTCGGCAGGCCCATACCGGTCACGCCCTTGACGATCCCAGCGAGCAGGAAAGTGATTGCAACGGTGGTTGTCAGCAGCAGGGAGAAATCGGACATCGCCCTTCATGGTCCGACGCCACATGCTTCAAAAGAGCCAGAGATGCTCGTTGCCGGTGGCACAATAAAAAAGCGGCGCCTCTCGGCGCCGCTTCCGTCTCGGGAGGGAGACGTCGTCCAGGGTGGAGCCAGCCGATTACGCGGCGGCTTTGGCCTCGATCTGCTTGGCCTTGTCCGAAGACTGGGTGATCGCGATCTTGCGCGGCTTCAGCTCCTCGGGAATGTTGCGCTTGAGGTCGACGAAGAGCAGGCCGTTCTTCAGCGTCGCGCCTTCGACCTCGACATGGTCGGCGAGCTGGAAGCGGCGCTCGAAAGCGCGCGAGGCGATGCCGCGATAGAGCAGCTCGGAACCCTCGCCATCGCCCTCTTCCTTGCGCTCGCCCTTGACGGTGAGCACGTTGCGGTGGGCTTCGATCGAAATCTCGTCTTCCGAGAAGCCGGCAACGGCCATCGAGATGCGGTAGGCGTTCTCGCCGGTGCGCTCGATGTTATAGGGCGGATAGGTCTGCGCGGTCTCGGGCTGGCCGAGCGAATCGAGCATGGTGAAGAGCCGGTCGAAGCCGACGGTCGAGCGATAGAGCGGGGAAAAATCAACGTGACGCATGAGGTGTTCTCCTTTGAGCAACATGGTTTGCGTATGACCCGGTGCGAAACCCTCGAAAGGCGTTCCGGATAGGCCAGCGGCCCCGACATCAGCGGCCGCAACCTTCATTTGGGAAGCGCAAAAAGCCATTTCAAGGCTTTTGACCGGCGCAAAACCGCCATGTTGATGAACGGCGGATGAACCCAGGCTTCGGCATCCGTTCAGCCACGCGTCGCTAAGCTTCAGCCAAGGTCGAGCAGTTCCGGGAAAAACGCGAAGCGGTTTACGCCAGGAATTGCGTCACGACAAAGAGACAAGCGGCGCCTCCTTTCCCGTGCCGCGACGAGGCCGAACCGGGTGCAACGTCCCTTCCTCCCGGATCGACAGAGGCCGGAAGTGCGCCGCAGGCACTTCCGGCCTTCCCATTTCAAGGCGGCTGCGTAAATCCTCGCAACGCCTTTGCTTTTGCCGCCTGGCCGTCTATCACCATGGCCGACGCCTCGCCCGTCCGGGCAAAGGTCAACCAACGACGCGCCGAATGACGGATCTTTTCCATCTGACCGAGGACAATCCCGCGCCGCAGAATGCCGCGGGCGGCTTCTTCACCACGCGTGACGGCAAGAAGATCCGCTACGGCGTCTTTGCCGCTGTCGCCCGTCCGCTGCAGGGCACGGTGGTTCTGCTGACCGGCCGCAACGAATGCATCGAGAAATATTTCGAGACCATTCGCGATCTCGCCGACCGCGGCTTCGGCGTCGCTGTGCTCGACTGGCGCGGCCAGGGCGATTCCAGCCGCCTGCTGCGCAACCGCCAGCGCGGCTATGTCCGCAGCTTCCGCGACTATACGCGCGACCTCGAGCAGTTCTTCGAGGAGATCGTGCTGCCTGACTGCCGCGGCCCCTATTACATCCTCGCCCACTCCACGGGCGCGGTGATTGCGCTGCTTGCCTCGCCGTCGATGGTCAACCGCGTGCGCCGCATGGTGCTGCTGACGCCCTTCCTCGCCGTGCCCGACCTGCCTGTTTCGATAAGCACGGTGCGCCGCATCTGCGCGATCTTCTGCGCGCTGGGTCTTGGCTGGCTCTATGCCGCGCTCGGCCCGCGGCCGAAAGTGCCGCCGCCTTTCGAGCTGAACAAGGTGACCTCGGATCCCGCGCGCTATCGGCGCAATGTCGGCATCTACGAGGCCTGGCCGCATCTCGCGCTCGGCGGCCCGACGATCCGTTGGCTCAAGGCCGCCGCCGCGGCTGCGGAAGCCGTCAGCGATCCGGACTTCATGGCAAGGGTCAAGGTGCCGATGCTGATCGTCGCCGCCGGCGCCGACCGGGTGGTCTCGACCAGGGCGGTGGAAGCCTATGCCAGGAAACTGCGCGTCGGCTCGCTGTTGATGATCGACGGCGCCGAGCACGAAATCCTGCAGGAGAAGGACATCTATCGCGAGCAGCTCCTGGCCGCTTTCGACGCCTTCATTCCCGGCACCGGCGACGCTCCCTGATCGCGATCGAAATCCTGCGGCGGCCAGCCCTCGCCGCTGAGCGCATCAGCCGCGCAGCGCCGCCATCGCCGCAGCGTGAAGCTCGGGCGTCGCCGCCGCCACTATGTCGCCGCCCTTCTCCGCCGGTCCGCCTTCGAAAGTGGTGATGACGCCGCCGGCCTTCTCGATGATCGGGATCAGCGCAACGATGTCGTAGGGCTTCAGGCCAGGATCGGCGACGATGTCGATGCTGCCCGCGGCCAGCATGGCGAAGGCGTAGCAGTCGGTGCCGTAGCGGGCGAGTTGCACCTTTGTCTCGAACTGGTCGTAGCGCTTGCGCGCATCGCCCTTGAACAGGGCCGGCGTGGTCGTGAACAGCGTCGCTTGCGCAAGGTCGGTCGTCTTGCGGGTGGCGAGCCTGCGCGGGCCGCCCGGTCCTTCGTAGTGCGAACCGGACGCGTTGGCATAGAACAACTCGCCGGTGAAAGGTTGCGACATCATGCCGGCGACCGCCTCGCCGTCGACGGTCAGCCCGACCAGCGTTCCCCACACCGGGACGCCGGAAATGAAGGCGCGGGTGCCGTCGATCGGATCGATCACCCAGACATGCCGGCTGGCGAGGTTCTGGCTGCCATGCTCCTCGCCGAGAATGCCGTGCTCGGGATATTCGGCGGAAATCAGCGCCCGGATCGCGCGCTCGGCTTCGCGATCGGCCTCCGTTACCGGATCGAAGCTTCCCGCCTCCTTGTTGGCGACCGCCCCCTGGCTGCGGAAGCGCGGCAAGGTTTCGGCGGCGGCGGCATGTGCGATGCGCCGCATGAAATCGGTGCTGATATCCAAGTCGCTCTCCCCATCGCGGCCTTTGCCGGCCGCTCTTTCTTGCGAACAGGCGCCGAAGACCGGTCAGACGCCCGTCTTCTGTTGCCCGAATGTCACATTTGAGCCGCCGAAGCGGAATTTCCACATCATATTGAATTAAAAAAGCCTGCTGTCGATTGACATTTGTGCGGCGCACAATAATTTTGTCATCGGACAGGTTTTCCTGTCCATGCCCTCCTTGGGCGTTTCCTCCCTAGACTTCGACCGTGTCGTGAAAACGATGCGGTCTTTTTTTCGAGCAATTGCAGGAAAAGTGTGAGGCGGTTTTCCGTCCGGAATTGCGTTTTCAAAGAACTCGGCGCGCCGACCGCCCCGTCATTCCGCCGCCAGCGGCAAATCGACGAAATGATGGTCGGGCATCGACATCAGGTCGGCTGAAAAACGGGTCAGGTCGCGGGCCAAGGTGTCGAAGCCGGCCGATTTCTGGAACGTCCGCTCGTCCATGTAAAGCCCGCGATTGACCTCGATTTGCAGCGCATGCAGATGCCGTGCCGGTCTGCCGTAATGCTCGGTGATGAAGCCGCCGGCATAGGGCTTGTTGTGCGCGACCGTGTAGCCCATGCCGACAAGCAGGCTGATCGCCATTTCGGTCAGCGCCGGCGAGGCCGAGATGCCGAACCGGTCGCCGATGATGAAGTCGGGCCGCACGCCATTGTCGCCGACGCGTATGCTGGCCGGCATCGAGTGGCAGTCGATCAGCACGGCATAGCCGAACCTGGCATGCGTCCTGGTCAGGAGCCGCTTCAGCGTCTCGTGATAGGGCTTGTACACCGCTTCGATGCGTCCCACTGCCTCGGCCAGCGGCAGCCGCCCCGGATAGATATCGAGCCCCTCGCCGACCAGCTTCGGCACCGTGCCGAGCCCGCCGGCGACGCGCGCCGACCGGATGTTGCAGAAGGACGGCACCGGCTCCGCGAACATGCGCGGGTCGAGCTCCCACGGCTCGCGGTTGACGTCGAGATAAGCGCGCGGAAAGTTCGCCGTCAGCAGCGGTGCGCCGAGCGGCACCGCGCCGCCGAAAAGCTCCTCGACATAGCAGTCCTCCGACCGGCGGATGGCATTGCGGTCGAGCCGCGCCATGGCCAGGAACCGGTCCGGATAGTGGCGGCCGCTATGCGGTGAGTTGAACAGGAAAGGGACGCGCTGTTCGGCGCCCGATCGGATTTCGAAGGGTGGAACGACCGAAAAATCCTCGGCTGCCGTCTTCAATTTGTACGAACCAGGATGAAGCACTGCGTCATGACGTAAAACTGCCACCTTGCGCCCGGCATGTCCAGCATTTCAGGCGGCGAAACCGCGCCCTAAACCGCATGTCGCATGCCCTTCATTCACTTGATGTTTACCGGCTCCATCTCATATACAGGATGGTTAACGGCCTTGCCCGGCGGCAGGCTTGGGGCGGGTGATTCGGACGGGACATGATGGCACGCATTCTGCTGGCGGAAGACGATGACGATATGCGCCGCTTCCTCGTCAAGGCGCTGGAACGCGCCGGCTACCAGGTAAGCGATTTCGACAATGGCGCCAGCGCCTATGAGCGGCTGCGCGAGGAGCCGTTCTCGCTGCTTTTGACCGACATTGTCATGCCGGAAATGGACGGCATAGAGCTCGCCCGCCGCGCCACCGAGATCGACCCGGACCTCAAGGTGATGTTCATCACCGGCTTTGCCGCGGTCGCCCTCAATCCTGATTCCAAGGCACCCAAGGACGCCAAGGTGCTGTCGAAGCCCTTCCACCTGCGCGATCTCGTCAACGAGGTCGAGAAGATGCTGCAGGCGGCCTGAGCCGTCCTTAGGGTGCATCGAGGCCTGCGTCGACAAGCACTTCGCCGATGCGACAAACGGAAGCCGTCTTTCCACATTCCCGCTATTGACGCGCCGGATCAAAAGTGGTGTATGCGCGGCGTCGGATGGGCGTGTAGCTCAGCGGGAGAGCACTGCATTGACATTGCAGGGGTCACAAGTTCAATCCTTGTCACGCCCACCATCCTTTCAATAACTCAGCCACTTGGTTTGGCACCGCCCCCGGGCAGCACCGTTTAAAGCTGCTACCCGAGATCCCCTTCGAACATCACGAGCACACGATTCGACGCCTTGAGCGCGAAGCGCATGGCTTCCTCATAGGCCGGGTCGGCATAGCAGGCCTTGGCGATCTCCAGCGACGGAAATTCCACCAGGACCATGCGCTTGGCATCGCGCGCCTCGACGAGCAACGGCGGTTGCTTCGTCGTGTTGGCGCGTGCCTGGTACTTTTCGCCGATCGGCTTCCAAAGCCGGCCATATTCGGCCTGCGCTTCCTGGTCCGAGATTTCGGTTCCGACGATGAGCCAGTATCCCTTCACGCTGAAGCGCTCCCTCATGATTGCAGGCCTACACCATGAACTCGCCGCCGTTGATGTGCAACAAATGGCCGGTGACGAACTTGCCCATATCCGATGCGAGATAGAGGCAGGCATTGGCGACGTCCTCGGCTGTCCCCAGCGCCCTTAGCGGCACGGTCGCCTTAACATGCTCGTAGGTTTCCGCGAGGTTGGGGTACCACGCAGCGTTCCTGTCGGTGTCCAGCCATCCGGGGGCAATGCTGTTGGCGGTCACACCGTCCGGCCCGCATTCCAGCGCCACGGCCTTCGCCAGCCCGTGCATGCCGTGCTTGGCGGCAACGACATGCGCCCTGTTTGCCAGCGGGAAAAGCGCATCTGTGCCGGCCATGTAAAGCAGGCGCCCATACTTCCTTCTGCGCATGTGCGGCAGCACCGCCTGGGTTAGGATGAATGCCGACCCAAGGTTGGTGTTGATCACTTTCTGCCAGTCCTGAACGGTAATCTCCTCGATGCGCTGATGCGGTCTTATCCCCACGCAGGATACCGCGATGTCGACGCCGCCGAGCTCCGCGGCTGCCCTCTCGACCAGAGCGTTCATGGCGATCTCGTCGGTGCCGTCGCAGATAGATGCCAGCGCCTCGACACCGAGGGATCGAGCCTCGTCCGCGACGGCCTCGATCTTGGCCGCGTCGCTGCCGCCAGTTATGACGATGTGCGCCCCGGCTCGAGCGAACGCCAGGGCGGCGGCCTTGCCGATGTTTTGACCGGCCGCTGTGATGACCGCCACCCGCCCCTTCAAGCCGGAAACTTCCATATGCTCACCTGTAGTCACAGTCGCGTTGACGGATCGCGTCCTTTTCGGACCGATCATTTTGCAAGATGAGAACCAAAGCCGAGGCTCCGCGGAGAAGCAAGCCGAAGCGATAGCCAAGCGTGTCGGCAAGCGACTTCGCATTGACCATGGCCAGAAGGCGGCCGCCCAGACCGTCGTCCCTTGTCGCCGCTATGAGCTTCGATCGGGGATCATGCCGAGCCAAGACGGATGTCGCCCTTCTCGACATGTTCGAGGAACCAGGCATAGGTCTGCTTCAGTCCGTCGCGCAGCGCGTATTTCGGCCGCCAGCCGGTCGCGAACAGGCGCGACACATCCATCAGCTTGCGCGGCGTGCCGTCCGGCTTCGTCGGATCGAACACGATCGTGGCGCCGGCGCCGACGACCGATACGACGGCGCCGGCAAGCTCGGCGATGGTGACGTCCTCGCCGCTCCCGACATTGACGTGGCCGTCGCCGGAATAATTCTTCAAAAGCCAGACAAAGGCATCGGCCGCGTCGTCGACATGCAGGAACTCCCGCATCGGACGGCCCGATCCCCACACCTGCAGGGTCTTTTGACCGGTGAGCTTCGCCTCATGCGCCTTGCGCATCAGCGCCGGCACGACATGGCTGCTGTCGAGGTCGAAATTGTCGCCCGGACCGTAGAGATTGGTCGGCATGACCGAGATGTAGTTGACGCCATATTGCCGCCGGTAGGCCTGGCAAAGTTTCAAGCCGGCTATCTTGGCGACGGCGTACCATTCGTTGGTGGGTTCGAGCGGGCCGGTGAGCAGCGCGTCTTCCGGGATCGGCTGCGGCGCGAGCTTTGGGTAGATGCAGGACGAGCCCAGGAACAGGAGCTTCCGCACCCCGCTGCGGAAGGCAGCCTCGATGACGTTGGTCTGCACGACGAGGTTTTCGTAAAGGAAATCCACCGGGAAGCTGTTGTTGGCCAGGATGCCGCCGACCTTGGCGGCCGCCATGATCACCGCGTCCGGCCGCCGGTCCTCCATCCAGCGGCGCACGCCGGCCTGGTCGAGAAGGTCGAGCTCGCTTCGCGCCACCGTCACGATCTCGCAATTCTCGCCCGCCAGGCGGCGCACCAGCGCCGAGCCGACCATGCCGCGATGGCCGGCGACGAAAATGCGCTTTCCCTTGAGATCGAAGGTCTGATCCATCCGGCAGCCTCCGCCATTGCCGTATTCGTCCGCGCCCGTTTTCGGCAAGCGAATACGATTTACCGGCGGAACGCAAATCCCCCGCGCGGGGGATGACCTCAGATGCCGGCCATCGCCAGCAGGGTCTTCATCCTGGCGACGGCCAGCTCGGGGTCGGCCAGCAGACCGGCCTGGTCGGAGAGGCGGAAGACATCCGCGTAATGGCATATGCCGCGCGCCGACTGCATGCCGCCCACCATGGTGAAGTGGTTCTGATGTCCGTTCAACCAGGCCATAAACACGATGCCCGCCTTGTAGTATTCCGTCGGCGCCTCGAAGATCTTGCGCGACAGCGGCACTGTCGGCGTCATCAGCGCGTCGTAGCCCGCCCTGTTGCCTTCCGCCAGTTTCGCCAGTGCGGCGTTCGCCACGGGGGCGATGGCGTCGAAGATGCCGAGCAGCGCGTGCGAGTGTTTCCTGCCGTCGCCGGCGATCAGCTCGGGGTAGTTGAAGTCGTCGCCGGTGAACATCATCACCCCGTCGGGCAGTCGGTCGCGCAGCAGCACCTCCTTCTCCGCATCGAGCAGCGATATCTTGATGCCTTCGACCTTGTCGGCGTGCCGCTCGATGATGGCCACGACCGTGTCCAGCGCCGCGCCGAAATCGTTGCTGCCCCAGTAGCCCTTGAGCGCCGGATCGAACATGTCGCCCAGCCAGTGCAGGATGACCTTGCCCGATGCCTGGGAGAGCATCCGGTCATAGACGCGGGCATAATCGTCGGGACCTTTTGCCACCGCCGCCAGCGCGCGGCTCGCCATCATGATCGCCTTGCCACCCTCGCCTTCGATGAAGGCGAATTGTTCTTCATAGGCGCGGATGACGTCGTCGAGCGTCTTGGCCGCAGCCGGCGTCAGGTGATCGGTCCCAGCTCCCGATGCGAGGTCGGCGCCCGGCACCGTTTTAGCCTCCGCGATCGAACGCCGGATCAGTTCCTTCGCGCTCGCCCAGTCGAAACCCATGCCGCGCTGGGACGTGTCCATGGCCTCGGCGATGCGGAAGCCGAGCCGCCACAGATGGTGGCGGAACGCCATCGTCCTGTCCCAGTCGACCGCCGGCCGCGACCACGGATTGGTCATGGCGATGGGGTCGGCAACGACATGGGCGGCGGCATAGGCGACGCGCGAAAAACGCGCGCCCTTGATCGCTTCGACTGGTTTGCCGACGAGCCGGTAGCTGACCCGGTCGCCGTTTGCCGCAGGCAAGATGATGTCCATGGAACCTCTCCCGTTGCGGTCGCTATAAATGGAACGTTCCAATAAATCAAGAAGCTTTATGATCCAAGGCGCTCAGGCCGACCGAGCATATCGCCTCCATCGAGTAACCCTTGCATTCATTGGAGTTTTGAACCGCTTCAATCAATTTTTCGAATCCCGGCCGGAATCACGATTGACTCTGATTTGGATCAATGATTAGAACGTTCCAATAAAGTTGCTCGAAAATTGGAGGACATGACGAGGATGGCCAGCCGGGCCAAGGCGACGATCCTGGACATCGCCCGCGAGGCCGGCGTGTCCAAATCGACGGTATCGCTCGTGCTACAGGGCAGCGGGCTGATCCGGCCTGAAACCGCGGTCAAGGTGCGCAAGGCGATCGAGGATGTCGGCTATGTCTACAACCGCGGCGCCGCCAATCTGCGCAAGGCCCATTCCAATGTCATCGGCATGGTGATCAACGATCTCACCAACCCGTTCTTCGCCGAGCTTGCCGTCGGCATGGAACGCGTCTTCCAGGCGGCAGGCATCGTGCCCTTCATCGCCAACACGGCCGAGAACCCGGTGCGCCAGGAAGAGGTGCTGAAGTCGCTGATGGAGCAGGGCGTGGCTGGCCTCATCGTCTCGCCGGCGCGCGGCACCACGCCGGGCGCCTTCCGCCGCATCGAGACGGCCGGCGTGCCGATCGTCTTTGCCATGCGCCGCCTGCCCGACAGCCGCATCCCGGTGATCGCGCCGGACAATCATCGCGGCGCGGTGCTTGCCACCGAGCATCTGATCCGCAGGGGCCATCGCCGCCTGGCCTTCTTCGGCGGCTCATCCGACCTCGTCGTCTATCACGAGCGCCTGGGCGGTTTCCTCGAAGCCTGCAAGACGCTTGGCATCTCGGCCTCCGATCGGCTGATCGTCGAGGGCGAGACCAGCCGCAAGGGCGGCATGGCTTGCCTGGAGACGGCGCTTGCCGCGGCCGAACCGCCGACGGCCGCACTCTGCTTCAACGACGCGGTCGCCTTCGGCGTCATGCTGGCGCTGCGCCGGCGCAATCTGGAGGCGGGAGTGGACTTTGCCGTCGTCGGCTTCGACGACGTCACCGAGGCCGAGCACTATAGTCCGGCGCTGACCAGCGTTGCCGTCGACACAGCGGGCCTCGGCGAGCGCGCGGCCCATGTCATGCTGAAGATGATCCAGTCTCGCACCACGCGCGCCGAGGACCATACCGGCGCCGTCAGCCTGGTCGTGCGGGAAAGCTGCGGACCGGACCGCAACAGCCAAGTGGGAGACGCGGCATGAGCGTGCGATGGGGACTGATCGGCGCCAGCACGATCGCCAGACAGTTCATGATCGATGCCATCCGCGCGCAGGCCGATGGCGAGGTCGCTGCCGTGATGAGCTCGAATTCCGAGCGCGCGAAGGCCTACGCCCACGAGAACGGCATTCCGGCCGCCGTCTCGACCCTCGATGCGCTGCTCGGCGCCGATATCGACGCCGTCTACATCTCCACAACCAACGAATTGCATCTCGAACAGGGGCTTGCCGCCATCAAGGCCGGCAAGCATGTGCTGTGCGAGAAGCCGCTGGCGCTGACCAGCGACGATGCCAGAAAGATGGTCGCCGCGGCGAAAGCGGCCCGCATCGTCTTCGGCACCAATCATCATTTGCGCAATGCCGGCGCCCACCGTGCCATGCGCGAGGCGATTGCCGCCGGCCGCATCGGCAAGCCGGTCGCGGCGCGCGTCTTCCATTCGGTTTTCCTGCCGGAGAACCTTCAGGGCTGGCGCATCACCAGGCCGGAAGCCGGCGGCGGCGTGGTGCTCGATATCACCGTGCACGATGCCGACACGCTGCGCTTCGTGCTCGGCGACGATCCGGTCGAGATCTCGGCCTTCACCCAGTCGGCCGGCATGGCCGGCGGCGGGCTGGAGGACGGCGCCATGTGCATCTGGCGCTTCAAGTCCGGCGTCATTGCGCAGTCGCATGAGGGGTTCACGACGAAATTCGCCGGCACCGGCTTCGAGGTGCACGGATCGGAAGGCTCGCTGATCGCCACCGATGTGATGACGCAAAAGCCGGTCGGCTCTGTGCTGCTGCGCACCGCGAGCGGGGAAGAAGAATTGAGCTTCGACCGCGAGGATCTCTACACCCGTTCGCTGCGTCAGTTCCATGCCGCGATCCGCGGCAAAGGCCAGCCCTCCGCCACCGGCGAGGACGGCATCTGGTCGCTGGCCTCTGCCGAGGCGGCTTTGCAGTCGGCGAAGACCGGCAAGACTGTTTCAATCGATCCGAAACTCGGGAGCGGAAATTGAGCAAGGTCGTTTCCGCGGCGCATGCCGCCAGCCTGATCAAGGACGGCATGGTCGTCTCGGTGTCGTCGTCGAGCGGCCTCGGCTGCCCGGACGCCGTGCTTGCCGCGATTGGCGAGCGTTTCGACACGCAAGGCCATCCGAAGGCGATCACCACGCTGCATCCGATCGCCGCCGGCGACATGTACGGCATCAAGGGCATCGACCATCTCGCCAAGCCGGGTCTGTTGAAGCGCACGCTCTGCGGCTCCTACCCATCGGGCCCCTCCTCCGCCGAGCCGCCGCAGATCTGGAAGATGATCGGCGACAATTCGGTCGCCGCCTACAACGTGCCTTCGGGCATCCTGTTCGACATGCATCGCGAGGCCGCCGCAAAACGGCCGGGCGTGCTGACCAAGGTCGGCCTCGACACCTTCGCCGACCCGCGCCACCAGGGCTGTGCCATGAACGCGGCGGCCAGTGAGCCGATCGTTTCGGTACAGCAGTTCGACGGCGAGGAATGGCTCTATTTCCGCGCCATCGTGCCGAACATCTCGATCATCCGCGCCACCACGGCCGACGAGCGCGGCAACCTGACCTATGAGCACGAAGGCGCCTATCTCGGCGGCCTGGAGCAGGCGCTGGCGGCCCGCAACAATGGCGGCATCGTCATCGCGCAGGTGAAGCGCGTCGTCGAGAACGGCACGCTGAAGCCGCATGACGTGCGCGTTCCGGCCGTCCTGGTCGACCATATCGTGGTGGCGCCCGACCAATTGCAGACGACGCAGACACCTTATGACCCGGCGATCTCGGGCGAGATCTTCCGGCCGCTGTCGAGCTTCCGCACGCCGGAGATGAACGTCCAGAAGGTCATCGCGCGCCGCGTCGCCATGGAATTGCGCGACGGCATGGCCGTCAACATCGGCTTCGGCATCTCCGCCAACGTGCCGCGCATCCTTCTCGAGGAAGGCCAGCACGGCAAGGTCACCTGGGTGATCGAGCAGGGCGCGGTCGGCGGCGTGCCGTTGCTCGACTTCAAGTTCGGCTGCGCCTCGAACGCGGAGGCGATCATGCCCTCGCCACACCAGTTCATCTACTTCCAGGCCGGCGGCTTCGACGCCTCGCTGCTCTCCTTCCTGCAGATCGATCGCCATGGCTCGGTCAACGTGTCGAAGCTTTCGGCGCGGCCGCATGTGACGGCCGGCGCGGGCGGCTTCGTCGACATCACGTCGCGGGCGAAGAAGATCGTCTTCTCCGGTTTCTTCAACGCCGGCGCCAAGCTCTCGCTGGCTGACGGTGCCATCCGCATCGACCAGGAAGGCAAGGTCAAGAAGGTGGTCGAGGAGGTCGAGCACATCTCCTTCTCGGGAAAACGCGCCGTCGCCCAGGGCCAAGACATCACCTATGTCACCGAGCGCTGCGTGATGAAGCTGACGCCGGACGGGCTGATGGTCACGGAACTGGCGCCGGGCATCGACCTCGAACGTGACGTGCTGGCGCAGGCCGAGATCCCGCTTGGCGTCGCCAACGACCTCAAAGTCACGCCCGCCTCGCTCTACCAGGACCGGCCGATCGGCCTGTCGCTCAATGGCGGCGCTTCGCTCGGAGGCACGCATGGCTGAGCGTCTCGTCACTTTCGAGCAGGACGGCGCCATCGGTGTCGTCACATTGCGCCGGCCGGAAAAGTTCAACGCGCTCGACATTCCGATGCTGCGTGCCCTCGAAGCGGCGCTCGACGAGGCGGAGCTGGCCGAGGGCGTGCGCGTCGTGCTCATCCGTGGCGAAGGCAAAGGCTTTTGCGCCGGCGGCGACGTCGAAGCCTGGGCACAATTAAGCGCCGCCGACTTCCAGGTACAATGGGTGCGCTACGGCCACCGTGTCTTCGACCGGCTGGCGCGGCTCAGGCAGCCGACCATCGCCGTGCTGTCCGGTCATGCTTTGGGCGGCGGACTGGAACTGGCCGCGGCCTGCGATTTCCGCGTCGCCGAAACCCAGGTGAAGCTCGGCTTCCCGGAAACCTCCATCGGCGTCGTGCCCGGATGGTCCGGCACCCAGCGCGCGGTGCGCCGCTTCGGCGCGCAAATCGTGCGACGCATGGCGCTGGGTGGCGAGATTTTCCTGGCGACAGACGCGCTTGCTCTCGACGTCGTCGACCGCGTCGTCGAGACCGGCAAGGCCTTCGATGAAGCGAAAGCCTGGGCTGAAAAAATCGCCGAACGCGGGCCGCTGGCGACCGAAGCCGCCAAGCTGATGATCGGCGTTGCCGAGGGCGAGGAAAACGCCGCCGCGACCGAGGCGCTGGCCAGCGGCTTCATAGCGCTCACGGCCGACCTCAAAGCCGGCGTCGGCGCCTTCAAGGCCAAGCAGAAGCCGGCCTTTTCGAGATCCTAGAGAAGAAACGATGAACGCACCGCTCAACATCTCCATGCCGGTCGAGGCGTCCCAGGCACCGAAGGCCTACAAGCTTTTGATCGACGGCAAGCATGTCGACGCCCGCGACGGCCGCAGCATCGAGCGCGCCAGCCCTGGCCACGGTTTTGTCGTCTCGCGCTATGCCCAGGCGAGCGCTGCGGACGTCGAGGCGGCGGTACAGGCCGCGCACAAGGCTTTCGAGATCGGTCCATGGCCGCGCATGAAGGCGTCGGAACGCGCGGCGGTTCTGCTGAAGGCCGCCGACCTGATCGAGACCCGGCTGGCAGAGATCGCGCGCCTCGACGTGCTGGAATCCGGCAAGCCGATCGCCCAGGCGCGCGGCGAGATCGGCGGCGCGGTGGACATCTGGCGCTATGCCGCTTCGCTTGCCCGCACGCTGCATGGCGAAAGCTATGCCAATCTGGGCGACGATATGCTCGGCGTCGTGCTCCGCGAGCCGATCGGCGTCGTCTCGATCATCACGCCGTGGAATTTCCCCTTCCTGATCGTCAGCCAGAAACTGCCTTTCGCGCTCGCCGCCGGCTGCACGGCGGTGGTGAAGCCGAGCGAGATGACGTCGGCCTCGACCTTCGTGATCGGCGAAATCCTGCTCGAGGCTGGATTGCCGGCCGGCGTCGTCAACATCCTCGCCGGCTTCGGCGCCGATGTCGGCGCGCCGATGGTCAGCCATCCGCTGGTCGAGATGGTCTCCTTCACCGGCTCGACCCGTGTTGGCAAGACGACCATGGCCGCCGCTTCCGATTCCTTGAAGAAGGTCTCGATGGAACTCGGCGGCAAGAACGGCCAGATCGTCTTTCCCGACGCCGACCTCGAGGCGGCGGCGGATGCCGCGGTGTTCGGCGGCTTCTTCAACGCCGGCGAATGCTGCAATGCCGGCAGCCGCCTGATCGTGCATGAGGCGATCGCCGACGACTTCCTCAACGCGGTCAAGGCGCTGTCCCGGAAGGTCCGCGTCGGCGATCCGCTCGACGATCGCACCAAGGTCGGCGCGATGATCTCGGCCGACCATATGGAAAAGGTAGCCGGCTATGTGACGGCGGCGGAAACCGACGGCGGCAGCGTTTTCGCCGGCGGCGCCCGGCTTGCCTCCAATGCCGGCCAATATCTCGATCCGACCATCATCCGCAATGTCACCGAGGATATGGCGATCGCGCGCGAGGAAGTGTTCGGGCCGGTGCTGTCCGTGCTCACTTTTGAAACGATTGAAAAGGCATTGCGCATTGCCAACAACACGCCCTATGGTCTGTCTGCAGGGGTATGGAGCGCCAGCATCGATACGTGCATGTCGGTGGCGCGCGGTGTGCGTTCGGGGACGGTTTGGGTGAATACGTTCATGGAAGGTTATCCCGAACTGCCCTTCGGCGGCTACAAGCAGTCCGGTCTGGGACGTGAACTCGGCAAACGCGCCGTCGAGGATTATACCGAGGAAAAGACTATCCAGTTTCATCGCGGCCAGCGCACCGGTCGGTGGGTCGGCTGAGTTGGGAGACCCCGGCGGACACCCGCCGGTTATGTGCATGCAACAAGGGAGGTAGTACATGTTGCGCAAACTGCTTATCGGAACGGCTCTTGCAACGAGCTTTGCGTTCTCGGCGCATGCCGCGGACGTCAAGGAAGTGCAGATGCTGCATTGGTGGACGTCGGGCGGCGAAGCGGCTGCTCTGAACGTGCTGAAGCAGGATCTGGCCAAGGAAGGCTATGCCTGGAAGGACGTGCCGGTAGCCGGCGGCGGCGGCGACGCCGCCATGACCGCGCTGAAGGCTATGGTCGCGGCCGGCAACTATCCGACCGCATCGCAGATGCTTGGCTACACCGTGCTCGACTATGCCGCCGCCGGCGTCATGGGCGACCTGACCGAGACCGCCAAGAAGGAAGGCTGGGACAAGTCGGTTCCGGCGGCGCTGCAGAAGTTCTCCGTCTATGATGGCAAGTGGGTCGCGGCTCCGGTCAACGTCCACTCGGTCAACTGGCTGTGGATCAACAAGGCGGTGATGGACAAGATCGGCGGCACCGAGCCTAAGACCTTCGACGACTTCATCGCCCTGCTCGACAAGGCCAAGGCTGCCGGCGTCACCCCGCTCGCTCTGGGTGGCCAGAACTGGCAGGAAGCCACCATGTTCGACTCCGTCGTGCTGTCGACCGGCGGGCCGGAATTTTACAAGAAGGCGATGAACGATCTCGATGAGGAGTCGCTCAAGTCCGATACGATGAAGAAGTCGTTCGACAACCTCGCCAAGCTCGTCAAATATGTCGACCCGAACTTCTCGGGCCGCGACTGGAACCTTGCCACCGCCATGGTCATCAAGGGCGACGCGCTGGTTCAGGTCATGGGCGACTGGGCCAAGGGCGAGTTCCACGCCGCCAAGAAGACCCCGGGCACCGACTTCCTTTGCTACCGCTTCCCGGGCACCGACGGCTCGGTGATTTACAACTCCGACATGTTCGGCATGTTCAACGTTCCGGACGACCGCAAGGCCGCCCAGATCGCTCTGGCCACCGCCACCCTGTCGAAGAGCTTCCAGTCGGCCTTCAACGTGGTGAAGGGTTCGGTCCCGGCCCGCACCGACGTGCCTGACACCGACTTCGACGCCTGCGGCAAGAAGGGCATCGCAGACCTGAAGAAGGCCAATGACGGCGGCACGCTGTTCGGCTCGCTGGCCCAGGGCTATGGCGCCCCGCCGGCCGTCGCCAACGCCTACAAGGATGTCGTGTCGAAATTCGTCCATGGTCAGATCAAGACCTCCGACGAAGCCGTGACCGAACTGGTCAAGGCGATCGACGACGCCAAGTGAGGTTCACTTGAACCAAATCTCCCCCGCTTCGGCGGGGGAGGTCTCCTGTCGACAAAAGGTGTGGGACAAAACCCTGGTGCGATTTCGCGCTGGGCTGTTTCCGACCAACCGGTACTGGATGAGCCGATGAGCACAGTCGCCGAGACCCAGATCAAGCTGACACCGGAGCACGACGCCCGCCCTGGCGCGTCGGTCCGTTCGCGGCTGCAGGACCTGCTGCCGAAGATCGTATTGGCGCCAAGCTTCGCGGCGACGATCGTCTTCGTCTACGGCTTCATCCTGTGGACGATCTATCTGTCCTTCACCAACTCCAAGACCTTCCCGTCCTACGACATCACCGGCGCCCGGGCCTATCAGCGGCTGTGGCGCTGGACCTTCGAAAGCGACCCGCCGTCGAGCTGGTACACCTCGATCACCAACATGGGCATTTTCGGTTTCCTCTACATCGCCATCTGCCTGGCGCTCGGCCTGTTCCTGGCCATCTTGCTCGACCAGAAGATCCGCGGCGAAGGCGTCTTGAGGCCGATCTATCTCTACCCGATGGCGCTCTCCTTCATCGTCACCGGCGTCGCCTGGAAATGGTTCCTCGACCCCGGCCTCGGGCTGGAGCAGACGCTGCATCAATGGGGCTGGACGAGCTTCCACTTCGACTGGATCAAGAACAAGGATTTCGTCATCTACACGGTGGTCATCGCCGGCGTCTGGCAGGCATCCGGCTTCATCATGGCGATGTTTTTGGCCGGGCTTCGCGGCATCGACGGCGAGATCATGAAGGCCGCGCAGATCGACGGCGCATCCACCTTCCAGCTCTACCGCCGCATCGTCATTCCGCTGCTCAGGCCCGTGTTTCTGTCGGCCTTCATCGTGCTCGCGCACCTCGCCATCAAGTCCTATGACTTGGTGGTGGCGCTGACCAGCGGCGGCCCCGGCGGCTCGGCCTGGCTGCCCTCCAACTTCATGTATGAGTTCACGTTCAAGCGCAACGAAATGGCGGTCGGCTCGGCAAGCGCGGTGATCATGCTGATGACCATCACGGCCATCATCGTTCCGTATCTCTATTCCGAGCTCAGGGAGAAGTCGCGATGAGCGCCGTCGCTTCACCCGCCCGCCAGGCCTCAAGCGGCGTCCGCGCCAGAACGTTCAACCGCATCGTGATCTACGGGCTGCTCGCGCTGTTCGCGATCTTCTATCTGATGCCGCTCTTCGTCATGCTGGTCACCTCGTTCAAGACCATGGAAGAGATCCAGAACGGCAACATGCTGTCGCTGCCGCATGCGCCGACCTTCGCACCATGGATAAAGGCGTGGAGCGAAGTTTGCTCGGGCCTGACTTGCGTCGGCATGAAGGGCTACTTCTGGAACTCCATCAAGATGGTCGTGCCGGCGGTGCTGATCTCGACGCTGCTCGGCGCTTTGAACGGTTATGTGCTGACCAAATGGCGCTTCCGCGGCCACACGCTGGTCTTCGCGATGATGCTGTTTGCCTGCTTCATTCCGTTCCAGTCGGTGCTGTTGCCGATGGCAACGATCCTCGGCAGCCTCGGCCGCTTCGGTGTCACCCTGCAGAACGCCACCGGCTTCAACTTCGGCCTCGGCAATTCGACCGTCAATCTCGTCTTCGTCCATGTGGTCTACGGCCTTGGCTTCACCACACTCTTCTTCCGCAACTATTACGAAGCCTTCCCCACCGAGTTGATCAAGGCGGCACAGGTCGACGGCGCCTCCTTCTTCCAGATATTTCGGCGCATCATGCTGCCCAATTCGCTGCCGATCATCGTGGTGACGGTGATCTACCAGTTCACCAACATCTGGAACGACTTCCTGTTCGCCTCCGCCTATGCCGGGTCCGGCGACGTGATGCCGATGACGGTGGCGCTGAACAACGTCGTCAACACTTCGACCGGCGTCGTCGAATACAACGTCAACATGGCGGCGGCGATGATTGCCGCGCTCCCCACCTTGATCGTCTATGTCGTCGCCGGCCGTTATTTCGTGCGCGGGCTGATGGCTGGCGCGGTCAAGGGCTGACCCTGTTTTCTGAAGGAACGATCATGGCTTTTCTGGAAATTGATGGGCTGAAGAAGCGCTTCGGGAATGTCGAGATCCTGAAGGGCATCGATGTCGAGCTCGAAAAGGGCGGCTTCCTCGTGCTGGTCGGCCCGTCCGGCTGCGGCAAGTCCACGCTGCTCAACACCATTGCCGGTCTCGAGAACATCACCGAGGGCGAGATCCGCGTCGAAGGCCGGGCGATCAACGATCTGCATCCTTCGAAGCGCGATATCGCCATGGTCTTCCAGAGCTACGCGCTCTATCCGAACATGACGGTCGCCGGCAACATCGCCTTCGGCATGGAGATGCGCGGCGTGCCTGCCGCCGAGCGTCAGGCGGCGATCGACAAGGTGGCCAAGATCCTGCAGATCGGTCACCTCCTCGGTCGCAAGCCCAGCCAGCTTTCCGGCGGCCAGCGCCAGCGCGTCGCCATGGGCCGGGCGCTGGTGCGCGACCCAAAGCTCTTCCTGTTCGACGAGCCGCTCTCCAACCTCGACGCCAAGCTGCGCGTCGACATGCGCATCGAGATCAAGCGCCTGCACGCGACCACCGGCACGACGATCGTCTATGTCACCCACGACCAGATCGAGGCGATGACGCTGGCGACCAAGATCGCCGTGATGCGCGACGGCGAGGTGCAGCAGTTCGGCACGCCGGCCGAGATCTACAACAACCCGACCAACATCTTCGTCGCCGACTTCATGGGCTCGCCGGCGATGAACCTGATCCCCGCCAGGATCGACGGCAATGGCAGCGGGCTGTCGGTGGTGCTGGAACGCGAAGCCCGCCAGCCGATCACGCTGGCGGTGCCCGGCGCCCCGGCCGGCCTTGCCGCCTTCAAGGACAAGCCGGTGATCTTCGGCGTCCGCCCCGAAGCGCTGACCGATCCGGAAGGCGCCGAGCGCAACGGATCCGAGATCGCCACAGCCGACTGCCACATCGAAGTGGTCGAGCCGGCGGGGTCGGACACTTTCGCCGTCACCAATCTGGGCGGCAAGGGCGTGGTGGCCCGGTTGCGCGCCGATGCAAGGATCCAGCCTAACACCAGCACGCCGCTTGCCTTCAACCTCAGCAAGGCCGTGTTCTTCGATCCGGCGACCGAGAAGCGCATCCTCTGATGCATGTCGCCCAAAAGTGGCTCCAGTTTTGGGGCAACGACATGCATCAAAATAAAGACCCTTAGACCATGGCAAACCCGGATATTGTCATCATCGGCTCCGGCATCGGCGGCGCCACGATCGCCTCCGGCTTGGCCGGCAGCGGCGCCTCGATCCTGATCCTGGAGCGCGGCGAGCCGCTGCCCGCGACGCCGCATGCGCGCTCGACGCGCTCGATCTTCGTCGAAGAGCACTACCGGCCGAAGGAGATGTGGCGCGAGGCCGGAGGCGCCGCCTTCAATCCCGGCAACTATTACTATGTCGGCGGCAATTCGAAATTCTTCGGCGCGGTGCTGATCCGCTACCGCAAGGAGGACTTTTCCGAGCTTGAGCATTTCGGCGGCGTCTCGCCGGCGTGGCCGTTTTCCTATGACGAATTCGAACCATGGTATTCGAAGGCCGAGCAGTTGTTTCGCGTGCGCGGCACGCTCGGCGAGGACCCGACCGAACCGTTCCATTCGATCCCCTACCCCTTCAAGCCGGTCCCGGACGAGCCGCCGATCGCGCGCGCCCGCGCCGAGCTGAAAAGCCTCGGCCTGCATCCCGCTTCGCTGCCGCTCGGCGTCGACATCGAGACCTGGCTGAAGGAAGGCAAGACCGGCTGGGACGCGTTCCCCAACACCGGCCAGGGCAAGATCGACGCCCAGACCGGCCCGCTGACGGCGGCGCTGAAAGATCCAGACATCCGGCTTGAAACCAGCGCCCATGTCGACTGGCTGGAAACCGCGCCGGACGGCAAGACGATCGCCGCCATACACTACACCCAGAACGGCACGCAAAAGACGCTGTCGCCGAAGCTCGTCATCCTGTCCGCCGGCGCGATCAACTCGGCCGCCATCCTGCTGCGCTCGCCGTCGGCGAATGGCCAAGGCCTCGCCAACAGCTCCGACCAAGTCGGGCGCAATTTCATGAACCACAATTCGAGCGCGATGCTGGCGATCGACCCGCGCCGCCGCAACGACAGCGTCTACCAGAAGACGCTGATGCTCAACGATTACTATCTGTCGGACGGCAAGGGCGGCAAGCCGCTCGGCAATGTGCAGCTGCTCGGCAAGATCGACGGCAACATGCTGAAGGCCAATGTGAAGTCGATGCCGAAATTCGTGCTCGACTACATGGCCGGCCACGCCGTCGACTGGTACCTGATGTGCGAGGACCTGCCCGACCCCGAAAGCCGCATCATGGTCGACGGCAAGGACATCGTCATGCAGTGGCGGCGCTCCAACATGCAGTCGCTGGAAGGTCTGACCAGGGTCATGCGCGAGAACCTTCGCGCCTGCGGTTATCCGATCGTGCTGTCGCGCCCCTTCGACAAGCGCACCCCCTCGCATCAGTGCGGCACGGTGAAGATGGGCAACGACCCGGCCACCTCGCCGCTCGATCCGCTCTGCCGCGCCTATGACCACCGGAACCTCTACGTCGTCGATGGCGGCTTCCTGCCGACATCGGCCGCGGTCAATCCCGCACTGTCGATCGCAGCGCAAGCGTTGCGCGTCGCCGATCACATCCGCAAGACGGAGCTTGCCGCATGAGCCGCCCGGCAGCCATCGTCACGGGAGGCGCGCGCGGCATCGGGCTCGCCTGCGCCGAGGCGCTGGCCGATGCCGGCTTCGACACCCTCGTTGCCGACCTTGCCGAGAAACCTGCGCACGGACTGGCAGAGAATATCGCGGCACGCGGCGCGAAGTTCGCCTATGCCCGATGCGATATTGCCGACCTTGCCGCCCATCAAAGACTGGTCGACGCCGCGATCGCCGCCTTCGGCCGCATCGACTGCGTGGTCAACAATGCCGGCGTCGGGGCCGTGGTGCGCGGCGACCTGTTGGAGCTGAAGCCGGAGAATTTCGACCGCGCCTTGAACATCAACCTGCGCGGCACGGTGTTCCTAAGCCAGGCCGTCGCCAAGGCCATGCTGGCGACGCCTGCCGGCCCAGCCAGATCGATCATCACCATCACCTCGGTCAGCGCAGCGATGGCCTCGCCGGAGCGTGCGGACTACTGCATTTCCAAGGCCGGTCTTTCGATGTGGGTGAAGAACCTGGCGCTGCGGCTCGCCGCCGAGAACATCGGCGTGTTCGAAGTGCGGCCGGGCATCATCCGCACCGACATGACATCAGGGGTTTCCGCCAAATATGACGCGCTGATCGAGGGCGGGCTGGTGCCGGCAAAACGCTGGGGCGAGGCCGGCGACATCGGCGCCGTCGTCGCAGCACTTGCCTCCGGAAAATTCGGCTTTTCGACCGGGTCGGTCATCGATGTCGATGGCGCGCTCTCGGTGCCACGCTTGTGAGGAACAATGGCTGATTACATCATTGTTGGCGCCGGTCCGGCCGGCTGCGTTCTCGCCAACCGGCTGAGCGAGGATCCGTCCAATTCCGTCCTGCTCCTCGAAGCCGGCGGCAAGGACTGGCATCCGCTGATCCATATGCCGGCGGGCTTCGCCAAGATGACCAAGGGCATCGCCTCCTGGGGCTGGTCGACCGTGCCGCAGAGAAACATGAAGGACCGCGTCTTCTGGTACACGCAGGCCAAGGTGGTCGGCGGCGGCTCTTCGATCAACGCGCAGATCTACACGCGCGGCAACGCCCGCGACTACGATGCCTGGGAGAAGGAAGAGGGGCTGACCGGCTGGGGCTATCGCGACGTGCTGCCCTATTTCAAGCGCGCCGAAAACAACCAGCGCTTCGCCAACGATTTCCATGGCGACCAGGGTCCGCTCGGGGTGTCGAACCCGATCTCGCCGCTGCCGATCTGCGAAGCTTATTTCCGCGCCGGCCAGGAAATGGGCATCCCGTTCAATCCGGACTTCAATGGCGCCAGCCAGGAAGGCGTCGGCTACTATCAGCTCACTCAGAAGAATGCGCGGCGCTCATCGGCCTCCGTCGCTTATCTGAAGCCGATCGGCGCCCGCAGGAATCTGACGGTCAGGACCGATGTGCTGGTCAGCCGGGTCGTCGTCGAGAACGGCCGCGCCATCGGCGTCGAGGTGGTCGACAGACCCGGTGGCGAGAAGACGATCCTGCGCGCCGGACGCGAGGTGATCGTCTCGTCGGGCGCGATCGGCTCGCCTAAGCTCCTCATGCAATCGGGCATCGGCCCGGCCGATCATCTGAAATCGGTTGGCGTGACACCGGTGCATGACCTGCCCGGCGTCGGCTCCAACATGCAGGACCATCTCGACCTGTTCGTGATCGCCGAATGCACCGGCGACCACACCTATGACAATTATGCCAAGTTGCACCGCACCCTCTGGGCCGGGCTGCAATACCTCTTGCTCAAGAAGGGTCCGGTCGCCTCGAGCCTGTTCGAGACCGGCGGCTTCTGGTACGCCGACCCGACGGCCGCCTCGCCCGACATCCAGTTCCACCTCGGTCTCGGCTCCGGCATCGAGGCCGGCGTGGAAAAACTGAAGAATCCGGGGGTCACGTTGAACTCGGCCTTCCTGCGCCCGCGCTCGCGCGGCACGGTGCGATTGAAGAGCGCCGACCCGGCCGACCACCCGCTGATCGATCCCAACTACTGGTCCGATCCTTACGACCGCGACATGTCGATCAAGGGGCTTAGGCTGGCCCGCGAGATCATGCGCCAGAAGGCGTTGCAGCCCTATGTGCTGCGCGAGGTGCTGCCTGGGCCGAACCTGCAAAGCGACGCGGACCTTTTCGACTATGCTTGCCGCACGTCCAAGACCGACCACCACCCGGTCGGTACCTGCCGCATGGGCCATGATGCGATGGCCGTGGTGACGCCCGATCTCAGGCTGCGCGGCATCGACGCCTTACGCGTCTGCGACGCCTCGGTGATGCCGCGCGTGCCTTCCTCCAACACCAATGCGCCAACCATCATGGTCGGTGAAAAAGGCGCCGACCTCATCCTCGGCCGCGAGCCGCTGCCGCCGGCCGTGTTCAAGGGCAACCAGGCGGCGTGAGGCATCAACGATGATCCGGCATTGCGTCTTCGTCCGCTTTCGCGACGACGTTCCTGCAACCGAGCGCGCGGCGATCCATGCCGATCTCGAAGCGCTGCGCACCGTCGTCGACGGCATGGGCAAGGTGCATTTCAGCGCCAATGTCAGTCCCGAACCCTTTGCGCGCGGTTTCGACCATGGCTTCACCATCGACTTTGACGATGCCGCGGCCCGTGACGCCTATCTGGTTCACGAGGCGCATCAGCGCGCAGGCGCCCGCCTGGTCGCCGCGCTCAAGGGCGGCACTGACGGGCTGATGGTCATCGACCTCGAGGTGACGCAAATGTGACCGCTCGCCGGCTTAAAACCGGCAGCTGTCCCGTTCTCTTTTGCACCTTATGGAACATATCGTTCCTTGGGGGATGCAAAGGAGGACCGCCTTGAACCTCACCAGCGAACAGAAGAAAACCGTAACCGCATCGTTCCTCGGCTGGACGCTTGATGCTTTTGATTTCTTCCTTTTGACTTTCCTGCTGACCGATATTGCCGCTGAATTCCAGACCGACGTGCCGGCGGTCTCCAAAGCGCTGTTCCTAACACTGGCGACGCGCTTCATCGGTGCGTTCTTCTTCGGCATGCTTGCCGACAAATACGGCCGTAAGCCCATTCTGATGCTGAATATCGTCAGCTATTCGGTGATCGGCGCCTTGGCCGCCTTCTCGCCAAATCTCGGCATATTCCTGGCGCTGCGCGCCCTGTTTGGCATCGCCATGGGCGGCGAGTGGGGCCTGGGCAGCTCGCTTGCCATGGAATCCATTCCGCCGAGCGCTCGCGGCATGGTCTCGGGCATCCTGCAATGCGGTTATCCGGCCGGCTACCTGCTGGCGGCGGTGGTCTACGGGCTGCTCTATGGCCAGAAGATCGGCGACTTCACCTTCGGCTGGCGCGCCATGTTCCTCTTGAGCTTTCTGCCGGCGCTGATCGTGCTTTTCATCCGCTCGCATGTGCCGGAATCGCCCGCCTTCGCCGAGGCTCGCCAGCACGTGAAGCCAGGATTGCTCGAAACGCTGCAGAAGCACTGGGGCATCGCGCTCTATGCCGTGGTGCTGATGATGTTCTTCAACTTCTTCAGCCATGGCACGCAGGATCTCTATCCCACCTTCCTGAAGAAACAGCATGGCTTTGATCCGCACACGGTGAGCTGGATCACCATCGTCGCCAACATCGGCGCGATTGTCGGCGGACTGGCCTTCGGCGCCCTGTCGGAAAGGATCGGCCGCGTCAATGCCATCACGCTCGCCTGCCTGATCGCCTTGCCGGCGCTGCCGCTATGGGCCTATTCGACCACGCCCTTCATGCTGGCGGTCGGCGCCTTTGTCATGCAGATCGCGGTGCAAGGCGCCTGGGGCGTCATCCCGGTGCATCTCAACGAGCTCTCACCCGGTGCGGTGCGCGCGACCTTACCCGGCTTCATCTATCAGGCCGGCAATCTCGCGGCGTCCTATGGTGGTCCGTATCAGGCGGGCATCGCCGAGGCGCCCGGCAGCAGCTATGGCTACGCGCTGGCGCTGTTCGCCGGCGTGGTCGCCGTCTGCATCATCATCGTCATCCGCTTCAGCCCGGAAAAGCGCGGCCAGGTGATGACCGTGTTGGACCATGAGGTTGGAGCAATTCCGAGAAAAGTGTGAACGGTCACGCTCGGCGACATCGCCGGAGCCTCCGTCTGAATTGGCTCAAAAACAAAGGGATAGGGCGGATCGCCGCTTCAGTGAGACGGGGATCTGCCCTATCCGAGTCTGAGCGCCGCGACGCCGGCAACGATGCCGAGCGCCGCGGCTGCGCGCCAGGCCGTCATCTTCTCGCCCAGCGCCAGCACCGAGATCAGCATGGCGAACAGGATCGAGGTCTCGCGCAGCGACGCCACCGAGGCGATCGGCGCCTTGGTCATAGCCCACATCACGATCCAGTAGGCCGCGCCGCTGAGCGTGCCGGTGAACAGCCCGGCCTTCCAGTCGCGCGCCAGCATCGGAAGCGACTGCGGTCCGCGAAAGACGATGCAAAGCACGAGCGCCCACGCCGCATCGCAGACGAAGAGCCAGGCCGCGTAGCTTTGCGCGGTTGCCGCAAGCCGCGCGCCGCTGCCGTCGGAGAGCGTGTAGCTGGCGATGAAGATCGAGGTGCCGAGCGCAAAGCCGACCGCGCGCAGATTGAGCTTCTCCAGATGCGCCCCGCCGCGAAACGACATGACCAGCGTGCCTGCCGACAAAAGCACGATGCCGAGGATGGCGAACGGTGCCGGCACCTCGCCTACCACGACGATGGCGCCGAGCGCCGAGAGCAGCGGCGCGGTGCCGCGCGCAAGCGGATAGGTCTGGGCGAAATCGCCTGCCTTGTAGGCGCCGACCAGGAAGGTGCGATAGCCCATATGGAACAAGACCGAGGCGAGGATGAACGGCCAGACCTCGGCCTTCGGCACCTCGACGAAAGGCAGCACCACCAGCGCCGCGAACCCCATGCCGAGCGTCATCAGCGTGATCGACAGGAAGCGGTCTAGATGCACCTTGACCAGCGCGTTCCAGATCGCGTGCATGGCCGCCGCCGAGAGCACGGCCAGGAAGACGAACAGCGTCATGTCGGTTTCATCGACCCCGGTTTCATAGACCTTGTCGAGCCGAAAGGCGTTTCGAGATCGATGTCGATCCTGAGCGGGAAATGATCCGAAGCGACCTCGCCGATATCGGCCCGGATCGAGCGCACGCGATCCGCCAAACCGCCGCCGACGAAGCAATGGTCGAGCCGTCGTTTGGCGAGCCTGCCGTCGATGATCTTTTCGTGCGTATGGAAGTCCAGCCCGGACTCGCTGGCGACGGCCGCGGCATCGACGAACCCGTCGATGTAAGCGGCGCCCCGGTGGTAGGGCGTATTGCCGACGATACGCCGGTATTCGGCGCTGCCCGGCTCCATGTTGAAGTCGCCCAGCCAGATCGCCGCCAGCGGATTTTCCGGTTCCGGCTGGCCGTTCGACCAGTTGCGCTGCGGCTCGTCGTCGACGCCGCTCCAGGGGCCGCCATCGGACGGCGCGCGGCGATGCTCGGCATTGAGGTAATCGATCTGCTCCAGCCGCTCCTCCGCCGCGATATGGGCAAGATGCAGCGAGAGCACCCGCACTGGCCCTGCCGGCGTGCGGATCATGCATTCGAGTGCCGCGTTGCGGGTGTTGAGCGGCCTTGCCGTGCGCCGCAGCGGCAGCGTGTGCAGCCTCGACCAGACGATCGGCAGCCTCGAAAGGATCATCGTGCCGAACTGCCGCCGGCGATTGACGATGCGGTCGTCGCGCCTCTCGCTGGCATCCATGTCGAAGGCGGGGCCATAGGCCCAGTAATAGTCGGGCAGCAGCCCGGACAGGATCGCCGGCTGGTCGTCCTCATTGCTGCGCTGCCAATGCCGCTCGACCTCCTGCAGCGCGATGATGTCGGCGCCGTCCACCAGCCTGGCGGCTCGCGTGAGATCGTAGCGCCCGTCGCTGCCGTAGCCGTACTGGATGTTGTAGCTGATCAGCTTCATTGATTAACCGGCTCACTTCTGGTGATCGCAGTAGCGCTCCACCCACCGCGTTGCAATGGACCGCGAGGGCAAGCGGAATAGTCCAACGAATGACGACCGAACTGCCCGCTCTAATAGGTCGTCAGCGGCTGAAAGCTTCCGGCCGGTGATGCCGCCAGTTCCGACCAGTCGATCTCCTCTTCCAGCCGGTGATAGGCTTCGTCGCCGATCGTGCCGTTGCTGCGCAGTTCCTCCAGCCTGTCGCGCTGCCGTTTGATGGCGTAGAGGCGCAGCCGGTCGTATTCCGTCGCGGCTTGCGCGTCCTCGGGATTTTCGGCGATCCGGCGTTGAGCCTCGTACTGCTCCCGCACGACGGCGGCAGCGGCCGATGTCTTGCGGTTCAGCACGTCGAGCGCGGCCTGCATGATGGCGACGCGCGCCTCGGCCACCTCGCGATCGATCGTCGTATCCCGGTCGAAATTGAGCCAGCGCAGCAGCGGCTTCAAGCTCATCCCTTGCAGGACCAGCGTGCCGAGCACGACAGCGAACGCGGCAAGCACGATCGGATCACGCCCGGGAAAATTGGCCGGCAAGGCAATTGCCACCACCAGCGTCACCAGACCGCGCATGCCGCACCAGCCGACCAGCACGGCGCCGCGGAATGTCGGCCTATCCCGCTTCTGCTCATCGCTGTCGAAGCGGGCAAGCCAGCGTATGACCGCGACGTAGCCCATCACCCAGACGAAACGCGCCGCGATGACGACGGCCAGCACAATTGCGGCGAAGAGAAAGGCCTCGCCCTGCCCGTCGCCGGAGAGACGTCCGACGATCGACCGCGCCTGCAGGCCCATCAGCACGAAGGCCAGCACGTTGAGCACGAACACGGCCGATTCCCAGACCGAATAGGTGCTGACGCGGCGTCTCGCCGACATGCGGCGTGGCCCGGTGCGCGCGATGGTGATGGCATAGACGACGATGGTGATGATGGCGGAAAGGCCGAGCTTGTCGGCAATGATCCAGACGGCGAAGGTTCCGGCGAACTGCACGACAGTGCTGCTTGCCGCATCCTCGATGCGCGTCAGCGTGAGCAGCGACACCCGGCCGAACAGGTAGCCCGCGACAACGCTGCCGACCGTTGCAAGCAGGATGACGGGCACTGCGTCCTTCAGCATGAGCGAGCCGATGGCGGCCGCAACCGATATCCGGTAGATCAACAGCGCCGTGGCGTCGTTGAGCAGGCTCTCGCCCTGCAGGATCGCGGTCAGACGGTGCGGCACCTTGAACTGATTGAGCACAGCACTTGCCGCGACCGCATCCGGCGGCGCTACGATGGCGCCGAGCGCGATCGCCGCCGCGATCGGCAGCCCGGCCATCTTCCAGCCGACAAAGGCAACGACCACAGTGGTGAAGACGACGGCGCCAAGCGCCAGCAGCACCAGCGACAGCCGGTAGCGCTTCAGGTCGCGCAGCGAGGTGTCATAGGCAGCATCGAGCAGCACCGGCGCGATGAACAGCGCCAGCGCCAGTTCCGGATCGATTTCGATCACCGGCGCGCCCGGCACGAAGGCGATCCCGACGCCGGCAAGCGCAAGCAGCGAGGGGTAAGGCACCTCAAGCCATCGCGATACGGCCGTCAGCGCAACGGCAATGAGAAGCAGGATCAGGGTGATCTCGAAAAGCGCCATGGCTCATCGTAGCCATGGAACCAGACGTTGGGCACTGCAAAAGTGAATGGTGAATGGTGAATGGTGAATGGTGAATGGTGAATGGGCATCATCAGAAGATCTCGAGCACGTAAAGTGCTGATTGCCATTCACCATTTACTATTCACCATTCACTCTTTCCCTAATGCAAAACCAGCATATCGCCTGACGAAAACGAGATATCCGCCTTGTCGCCGACGACCGGCGGCGGAGTCGTCGAGTTGTTGAAGGTGTCGAGCGACACCGTGTTGCCGCCGATGCCGACGCGCACGCGGATGACCGAGCCGAGGAAATGCACTTCGGCGATCTCGCCCGACAGGCTGGTGTCGTGCCCGGGCTGGCGGGCCAGCGAAATCGCTTCCGGCCGCAACGCCAGCGACAGCGTATCGCCAGACTTCGAGCCGTTGAGCTTGCCCTTGAGCGAGACTTCCTGGGCGTTGACCTGCACCTTGCCCGTAGAGGCGTCGGTGACCTTGCCTTCGAGCACATTGAGCGTGCCGACGAAATTGGCGACGAACTTGGTCGCCGGTCGGTTGTAGATCTCGAACGGCGTGCCGACCTGCTCGGCCTTGCCGCCATACATCACCGCGATGCGGTCGGAGATCGACAGCGCCTCTTCCTGGTCATGCGTGACGAAGATGGTGGTGATGCCGAGCTTCTTCTGGATCGAGCGGATTTCCTCGCGCAGCGACACGCGCACCTTGGCGTCGAGCGCCGACAGCGGCTCGTCGAGCAGAAGCAGTTTGGGTTTCGGGGCAATCGCCCGCGCCAGCGCGATGCGCTGCTGCTGGCCGCCGGACAACTGGTAGGGATAGCGGTCGGCCATCTGCGGCAGCTTGATGATGTCGAGCATCTCGGCGACGCGCCTGTCGCAATCCGCCCTGGGCATGCCGGCGACCTTCAGGCCGAAGGCGATGTTCTGCGCCACGGTCAGGTTCGGGAACAGCGCGTAGGCCTGAAACACCATGCCGACATTGCGCTGGTTGGGCTTCAGCCGGGTGATGTCCTTGCCGGCGACGACGATCTTGCCGGCCGAGGGCTCTTCGAAACCGGCGACCATGCGCAGCACCGTCGTCTTGCCGCAGCCGGACGGGCCGAGGAAGGAGACGAACTCGCCGGGCTCCACATCGAGGTTGAAATCCTGCACCACGGTGTTGGCGCCGTAGGACTTTCGCACATGCTGGATGGACAGGAATGGCTCGGCCATGGCTTTTCTCTCAGGTCAATTCGGTCGGTTCGCCGATTTCGGCGCGAAACGGGACAGGATCTGGATCAGCGACATGCAGCCCCAGGTAATCGCGAAGGCGATGATGGCAAGGGCTGCCGGCTCATAGGCGCGGTTGGCGCCGATGTTCTGCAGATACGGCCCGAACGCCGGACGGTTGAGCAGGCTCGCCATCGTGAATTCGCCGATGACGATGGCGAAGGTCAGGAACGCGCCCGACAGCACCGCGATCAGTACATTGGGCAGAATAACGCGGGTTATGATCGTGGTCCAGCCGGCGCCTAGAATCTGCGCTGCTTCGGTCAACGTCCTGACATCGATGGTGCGAAGGCCAGTGTCGACGGCACGGTACATATAAGGCAGCGCCAGCGTCGCATAGCCAATCACCAGCAGGGCGCTGGCGCCCAAGTCGGTGGACAGGAAAGGCAGAGGCGAGTTCGAGCCGTACATGCGAATATAGCCGAACACGATGACGATCGCTGGAATGACCAAAGGCAGCAGTGTGATGAACTCGACGATCGGCCTGATTTGAGGCAGGCGCAGGCGGATCCAGTAGGCCGCCGGCACCACGACCAGCACACCGAGGACGATGGTGAAGATCGCAGCGATGACCGAATACAGGAACGTCGCCTGGAAGCGTGGGTCGCCGAGCACGACCTGATAGGCGTCGAAGGAATGGACACCGCGCCGCATGCGCATCGAAAACTCGAATGTCGCGAGCAGCGGAATGAAGAAATAGGCCGTGCCTATACCGAAGACGACCCAGGCCCAGAATTTGCCCGACTTCATTTCAGCCACCTCTCGGAACGGGTCCGGAACCAGATGTAGAAGACATTGGCGAGTCCGGTGATGACGATCATGCCGAAGGCGATCGCATAGCCGAGCTGCGGGTTGTGCAGCACGTCGCCGTTGATCTGCGAGTAGAGCTTGATGGGCACGATGTTGAGCTGCGGGCCGGAGAACGCATAGGCCGTCGCGATGGCGCCGAAGGCATTGGCGAACAACAGGATGACGGTGCCGAGGAAGCTTGGGAACAACACCGGTATCACCACCATCCGCCAGTACTGCCACTGCGTGGCGCCAAGCGTGGCCGCTGCCTCGTTCCATTCCTTCTTCAAGCCGTCGATCGCCGGCACGATGATGACCACCATCAGTGGGATCTGGAAGAACAGATAGACCACGATAAGGCCCCATGTGGTGAGGAAGTTGAACCCCATCGCATAGATGTTCAGATTGAATATGTCGCGCAGCAGCACGGTCACGATGCCAACGCGGCCGAGCGTCGCGATGAAGGCGAAGGCCAGCGGCAAGCCGGCAAAATTGGAGGCAACGCCGGAGAAGGTCAGCGTCGCGGAACGGACCCAGCTGGGCAGGCCGCCGCGCACGATGGCGATCGCTATCGCGAGCCCGGCGAACGCGCCGATGATGGCCGACCAGAAGCTGATCTTGATCGAAACCCAGTAGGAATTGCTGATCGAAGGATCGCTCACCAGCTGCAGGATGTTGTCCAGCGTGAACCCGCCTTCGCCGGTCTCGAACGCGCCGATGACGAGATAGATCGTCGGCAGGATCAGGAACATCAGCACAAAAACGAAGAAAGGCGCGACACCAATCCACTGCGTCGGCAGCCGAAAGGCCGTTGCCTGACTTGGCGGCGCGGATTTGGTGGCAATCGACTGATTTGAAAGCGAGAGATCGGTCATGCGCCGGCACCGTCTTCGAGAGAAAGCCGGGCGGCCGTTTGGCCGCCCGGTGCATTTCAAGTCTTACTTGACGTTGGCGCCGACGGTGGCGTCCCAGTTCTTGCTGATGACTTCCTTGGCCTTGGCCTGCTCATCGAGCGTCGGGAACACGGCCGCGGCATAGGACTCGGCCGGCGGCAGCTTGCCCAGCACGTCCGCCGGGATCTTGCCGTTCTTGGCGAGGTCGTTGAAGCGGATCGGGTGGCAGTAGCCCTTCAGCCAGCCGATCTGGCCTTCGTCGGAGTAGAGATACTCCAACCACAGCTTGGCGGCATTCGGATGCGGCGCGAAGGCGCTGATCGCCTGCACGTAGACACCGGCGACGACGCCCGTCTTCGGCACGATGACGTCGACCGGCGGGTTGCCCTTCAGCGTGTCGCGGCCGGCGAGCGCGTTGTAGTCCCAGGTGATCAGGATCGGCGTCTGGCCCTGCGCCAGCGTCGCGGACTTGCCGACGACCGGAACGAAATTGCCGGCGGCATTGAGCTTCTTGAAGAAGTCGAGACCGGCGGTGCCGGCGGCTTCGCCAGCGGCCGCACCCGTCGAAAGGCCGGCGGCATAGACGCCCTGGATGGCCTGGTTCGAAGCACGCGGATCACCGGCGAGCGCGACGGTGTTGGCGAATTCCGGCTTCAGCAGGTCGGCCCAATCGGCCGGCGATTGCTTGACCAGATCCTTGTTCACTTCGAAGGAAAGCACGCCGTAGTAGTCGCCTGTCCAGGCGCCGTCGGCATCCTTGGCGCTGTCCGGGATCGAGTCCCAGGTCGACACCTTGTAAGGCATCAGCAGGCCGTCTTTCTTGGCGGTCGGGCCGAAGGAGAGGCCGACGTCGATCACGTCAGGCGCCTGCGGGCCCTTGTTGTCCTTGTTGGCTTTGATCGCCTCGACCTCGTCGCCCGAACCGGCGTCCGGGTTGAGTTCGTTGACCTTGATTTCCGGATATTTAGCCTTGAAAGCGTCGATCACTGCCCCGTAGCCGCACCAGTCATGCGGGAGCGCGATGACAGTGAGCTGGCCTTCAGCCTTCGCGGCCTTGACGAGATCGTCCATCGAAGCAGCGGACGAAATCACCGTCGACGCGAAGAGCGTCGCGGCCGAGAGGGAAAGCACTTTCCCCGTGAACTTGAACATGTGTTCTCTCCGTTGAACTGGCGCGCTTAAGCGCCTGCGATGCGGGTATCGTTTTCGTGTGACAGCCAGATGAAGGCTTTTTGAAACCCGAGCCCCGCGGCCAAAAAAGTTAACTCTTTTTAACAGACTGTAGCAATTAGCCCGCACTTAATTTTCCGGCTAATGGTTAGTCACCTTGCCTTTTGCCCTCTCCCTCCCGCTCTGGAACGCCCCTTCATTCAACTCTTCGGCATTGAAAGCCGGCTCTCAGACGGAGCCGGCGATCGCATTTTCGAGCAGCGTCAGCGCCGCTTTCTTGGTGAGCTTGACCGGATTGCCGCCGGCGGTGGGGTCGACCACCGCCATGTCGGCGATCAGGCCTTTTCGCTTCTTGTCCATGTCGAGGCCCTTGATCAGGCCGGGCAGCGCATGCGGCACCTTGAGCTCCTTGCGCAATTTGATGATCGCCTTGGCGAAGCCGTCGAAGCCGCCCTTGATACCGCAATAGGCTGCGAGCCGGGCGATGCGCTCCTCGATGCTCTCCCTGTTGAAGGCGAGCACATAGGGCATGAACACGGCATTGGTCATGCCGTGATGGGTGTCGTAGAGCGCGCCGATCGGATGCGACAGCGAATGGATGGCGCCCAACCCCTTCTGGAAGGCGGCGGCGCCCATGGCGGCGGCGCTCATCATATGGGCGCGGGCAACCAGGTCCTTTCCGTTGGCAAAGGCCTTGGGCAGGTTCTCGAACACCAGCCGGATGCCTTCCACCGCAATGCCGTCGGCCATCGGATGGTAGCCCGGCGCGCAATAGGCCTCGAGGCAATGCGCCAGCGCGTCCATGCCGGTGCCGGCGGTGATGAAGGCCGGCATGCCGACCGACAGCTCCGGATCGGCAATGACGATCGCCGGCAGAAGCTTCGGATGGAAGATGACCTTCTTGGTGTGGGTCGCCTCATTGGTGATGACGCCGGCGCGGCCGACCTCGGAGCCGGTTCCCGCGGTGGTCGGCACGGCGATGATCGGCGCGATCGCGTCCGAGTTGGCCCTGGTCCACCAGTCGCCGACGTCCTCGAAATCCCATACGGGCCGTGTCTGCCCGGCCTGGAAGGCGATCAGCTTGCCGAGGTCGAGCGCCGAGCCGCCGCCGAAGGCGATGACGCCGTCATGCTTGCCCTTCTTGAACACGGCGATGCCGGCGGTGAGGTTGGACTCGACCGGATTCGGCTTCACCTCCGAAAACACGCCATAGGGAACCTTGGCGTCGTCGAGGATTTTCAGCGTCGAGGCGACGACCGGAAGTTTCGCCAGGCCCGGGTCGGTGACGAAGAGCGGGCGCTTGATGCCCGTGGCAGCCAGTACGTCCGGCAGTTCCTTGATACGCCCGGCGCCGAAACGGACGGTGGTGGGGTAGTTCCATTTGGAGATCAGCTTGGACATGTCTTGTCTTTCAAAAAGTCAGATTGCTTCGCGCAGGTGATAGGATTTCGGCCGGGTCAGATTGTCGTAGCCGATGGCCGAAAGGGCTGCGCCCTTGCCGGTGTCCTTGACGCCGGTCCAGACCAGCGCCGGGTCGAGATAGTCGCAGCGGTTCATGAACACCGTGCCGGTTTCGACGCGGTCGCCGATCGCCACCGCGCGCTCGGTGTCGCGGGTCCAGATCGAGGCCGTCAGCCCATAGGGGCTGTCGTTCATCAGCGCGATCGCCTCCTCGTCGTTGCGCACCTTCATGATGCCGACGATCGGCCCAAAACTTTCCTCGCGCATGACGCTCATTTGGTGGTCGACCTCGGTCAGCACCTCGGGCGCCAGATAGGGCGAGCCGGCCCTGTCGTTCTCGACCTTCATGTCGATATGCGCCCTGGCGCCCTTGCGCAGTGCCTCGGCCTTCTGCTCGCGGATCAGGTCGGCGAAGCGCGCCTGCGCCATCGGCCCCATTGTGGTCGCCTGCTCCAGCGGATTGCCGACGACATAGTTCCTGGTCTCGGCGACAAAGCCCTCGACGAATTCGTCATAGACCTTCTCATGCACATAGACGCGCTCGATGCCGCAGCAGCACTGGCCGGAATTGAAGAAAGCGCCATCGACCAGATTGGCGACCGCATGGTCCATCTTGGCGTCGGGCAGCACATAGGCCGGGTCCTTGCCGCCGAGCTCGAGGCCGAGCGTCATGAAAGTGCCGGCCGCGGCCTTCTCGATGGCGCGGCCGCCGCCGACCGAGCCGGTGAAGTTGACATGATCGATCTTGCCGGAGCCGAGCAGCTTTTCGGTCTGGGCGTGGTTCATGACCAGGTTCTGGAACAGCCCCTTGGGCAGGCCGGCCTTGTCGAAAGCCTGCTGGAAGCGCTCGCCGACCAGCAACGTCTGCGCGGCATGCTTGAGGATGACGGCGCTGCCCGCCATCAATGCCGGCACGATGGTGTTGACCGCGGTGAGATAGGGATAGTTCCAAGGCGCGATCACCAGCACGACGCCGAGCGGCACCTTCTTCACATAGCGGCGGAAGCCGTCCTTCGGATTGGAGGCCAGGACCGGCTTCAGCGCGGCTTCGGCGATCTCGACCATGTAGCTGGTGCGTTCCTTGACGCCGCCGAACTCGCCGCCATAGCGCACCGGCCGTCCCATCTGCCAGGCGATCTCGGGCACGATCTCGTCGGTCATGGCGACCAGCGCCTCGAGCATCGCCAGCATGTACTTGCCGCGTTCGACGACCGGCGTCTCGGCCCATTTCTCCTGCGCCGCCCTGGCGCGCTCGACCACCGCGTTGATCGCCTGGTCGGTCGCGACCGGCCGCTCGGCATAGATCGAGCCGTCGATGGGGGATTTGAGTTTTACCGTTTCCAAGAAGACGTCTCCAATCAACAAGGTACTGTTTTGACGAAGCCGGCCGCGCCATAGGCGAGGATGGCGCGATCGCGGGTGATGATTTCCAGGTTCCTCGAACGGGCCGTCGCTATGATGATCCGGTCCGTCGGGTCATTGTGAACGGCGCCGGGCAGAAACGACGATTCGACCAAGAGCTCGCTGTCGATCCCCTCGACGCTGGTGGCACCGGCTTTCACGAACCCTTCGAACCATGCAAGCGGCGACTTGATGAACGGAAGCCGGCCCTTGGAGACGAGCATTCCGATTTCCCAGGCCGACATGACCGAAACAGCGATCACGCCACCGTTCTTTCGCGTGCTGGCCACCTTATCAACAGCCGCTCTTGCGACCGGCTGTTCGGTCGACAGCCACAGCATGAAGCACGTGTCCAGCAATATCCCATCAGTCGTCATACACTTTGCCCCAGTCGGGATCCGCAGGGGCGGTGTAGTCGACGTCGGGAAGAAGCGTGAGAGTCCCGGCCATGCATCCAAACAGCGGATCGGCGCCCCGAGGCGGTACGATATAGTCTTGGCTCTTGCCGCTCATGTCCGGTGCATTCTTGAAACCCACCTTATCCTCCATGAAGCCTGAGCGGCGCCCCGAACCTCCTTCCCCGGCTTGCCCGCCTGCCGTTCCTTGCGGAGAACGCCGAAACACCAGTTTTTCGCCGGCGATATTGACCGACTCCGTCTGGAAGCCCGCGGCCAGCCACTCCTTGGTCATCGGATTGTTGCTGGGATTGTTGCTCCACCAAGCGGGATACTGCTTGGACGCCGGTAGCCTTTCACCCAGCAGCTTCTCGATGTCGCTGAACGACATTGGGACCCGCTCACCGGCTTGAGCCATAAGATACGAACGCAAAGGCGAGTATTTTCCCATTTTTTACGCTCCCGAACCTAACTAAGCTGGAACTACAGCTTTAGTTAGGTTCAGTCAACGCCTATTACAGCTTTAGTACCGCTCGAACCCTCTGTGCAGTTCCCAATCCGTGATGCGGCGGTCGTATTCGAACTGCTCCCAGCGGGCGGTGTGCACATAGTGCTCGATCACGTCGTCGCCGAAGGCCTGCTTCAGCATTTTCGACTTGGCCAGCGTCTCGGTGGCGTCGCGCAATGTCTTCGGGATCTCGGGCAGGCGCGAGGCCTGATAGGCGTCGCCGACGAACGGCTTCTGCAACTCCAGCTTCTCGTCGATGCCGGCGAGGCCGGACGCGATCAGGGCGGCGAAGGCGAGATACGGATTGAGATCGGCGCCGCCGATGCGGCATTCCATGCGGATGCCCTTGGTGCCCTCGCCGCAGAGCCGGAAGCCGGCGGTACGGTTGTCCTCGCTCCACATGATCTTGGTCGGCGCGAAGGTGCCGGCCTGGAAGCGCTTGTAGGAATTGATGTAGGGCGCCAGGAACCAGGTGAATTCCTTGGCGTATTTGAGCTGGCCGGCGGCCCATTGTTGGCCGAGGCTCGACAGCGTCCAGTCGGCTTGTCTGTCGAAGAACAGCGGCGTCTTGCCGTCGGCGCTCCACAGCGAATTGTGGATGTGGCTGGAATTGCCGGCGAGGCCGTAATTGTACTTGGCCATGAAGGAGATGGCCTTGCCCTCGGAATCGGCGATCTCCTTGGCGCCGTTCTTCAGGATGACGTGGCGGTCGGCCATGTCGAGCGCCTCGGCGTAGCGCACATTGATCTCTTCCTGGCCCGGTCCCCACTCGCCCTTGGAGTTCTCGATTGGAATGCCGGCAGCTTCCATCTCGTTGCGAAGCCGGCGCATGACGCCTTCTTCCTTGCTGGTGATGCCGATCTGGTAATCGCCGATATAGGGCGACGCGCTATCGAGCCCCTGCCAGTGCTTCTTGCGCGCCGAATCGTAGGTTTCGCTGAACAGGTAGAATTCGAGCTCGGAGGCGAAATAGCCGATATAGCCGCGCTCCTGCAGGCGCTTGACCTGCTTCTTCAGGATCGCGCGGGGGGAGTGTGCCAAATCGTCATGCGTGTGATGGTCGAGCACGTCGCAGATGACCAGCGCCGTCTTTTCCAGCCACGGAATGCGACGCAGCGTCGACAGGTCCGGCTTCATGACGAAGTCGCCATAGCCCTTCGACCAGCTTGCCGCCTTGTAGCCCGGCACCGGCTCCATATCGATGTCGCAGGCCAAGAGATAGTTGCAGCCATGCGTCTCGCCATGCGCGGAATCGACGAAATACTGGGCCAGGAAGCGTTTTCCCGCGAGCCGGCCCTGCATATCGACGATGCAGGCCAGCACCGTGTCGATCTCGCCGTTCGAGACCGCTTTCTTCAACTGATCGAACGAGAAATTTCCGGCCATTCCTTTGGCGCTCCAGTGCTTGTCTTTTCGGGCTTGTCAGATGAGGAACATTAAGAAAACCATGGCCGGCGCGATGCCGGCCATGGCTCGATGGTCGATTTCACTGACCGGTTTCGCCTACTGCCACTTCGGCTGCCGCAATTTCCGCCTGACGACGAGCAATATCGGCGCCGATCGGCGGGCCCTTGAACCGCCGGGATTCGAGGCCGAACCACAGCACCGCGAGAAGGATGATCAAACCGATGGCATAGTTGATCAAGATATCGAAGGGCGGTTGGATACCGGCATACATCAGGACCAGAACGCCAAGGACGGTGATAATGGCGAACGGCTTGGACCACATGCCCAGACGGAACGGACCGAATTCGGTCCAGGTCTTGCCTTCCGCAAGAAGGCCAGCCGCCACCGGCATCGCATAAGACACATAGAGGAACAGGGCGCAGCCGGCCGCCAACGCTGCGAAAGCCGGCGAGTAAAGCGTGGCGGCGATCGACAGCACGACGCCGAGCCAGATGGCCGGGACGGGCGTGCGCCAGGTCGGCGAAACCTGCTTCCACAGTGACGACCCCGGCAGGCCTCCGTCGCGCGAAAAGGCGAAGATCATGCGTGAGGTCGACGTGAGCCCGGCCAGCGCGCACAGATAGTTCGACAGCACGATTGAGATGCCGAGCAGGTCTTTCAACCAGGTCGGCGCCGGCAGGTTGTTGAACAGGTTGAACCAGGCATTGCCGCCGTCCTTTGCGGTCGCCGCCAGATCTGGGCTGGCCAGCACGAAGGAGACGGCCATGACGAAGCCGAAGATGAGCGACCACAGCACTGCATGGATCATGCCTCTCGGCACCGCGACGCGGGCGTTGTGGGTTTCCTCGGCGGTATGCGCCGAGGCGTCGAAGCCGGTGATCGTATAGAGCGGATAGAGAAGGCCGATCAGGAAGGCCACGAACGCGGTTCGGGCCGTCGGAACATAGCCGCCGCCCAGATCGCCGGTCGTGTTGACGAAAGTCGTCAACCGCGAAAGATCGAAGCCATGCGCGCCCCAGATCAGGAAGGTCAGCGTCAGCACCACCGCGACGACGAGGATGAGATAGCCGGAAAAGTCGGTCAGCCTCGTCGTCGTCTTGATGCCTAGATGATTGAACAGGCCTTGGGTGACGGTAATGATGACGACCGCCGCCGTCTGTTGCCAGAAGCCCCAGGTCGAGGTGTCCAGGCCGAGGATCGGACCAGCGACCAGCCCTTGGAACAACAGATAGACACCGACATTGACCGAAGCGACGACGAAGATCAGGCCGAGCAGATTGATCCAGGCCGTGGCCCAGCCCCAGCCGCGCCCACCGAGAATCGAGGACCAGTGGTATAAACCGCCGGCGGTAGGATAGGCCGAGCCGATCTGGCCGAGCGAAGCGGCGACGACAAGGGCGAACAGGCCACCTACGAGCCAGCCGATGGTCGCCTCAAAACCGCTGCCGGTGGCCATGGCCAGCGGGAACGATGTGATGCCGCCAGCCAGGATGCAAATGATCGAAAAGGAAATGGCAAAGTTGGAGAAGCCGCCCATGCGGCGCGCCAATTCCTGGGCGTAACCCATGCTGTGAAGGATTTTTACGTCCTCCGACTTGTGATCCGGTGTTGTCATGTTGGAAGTCCCCTATTGGTTTTTAGCTGGCCGATTGTACTGACTTTCCCATTGTGCGTTGTCGGGAGCCCCTGGCCTCCTCAGGCTCCAGGTTAGAAAAGATGCCGGTGAGCAGATCCGCCCATTTCCGCTGTCCGGTCTCGCCGGCGATTTCGTCGTTGCGGATTTCGATCATCGCGCAGGGCAGCCCGCGCGAGCGCGCATGCCGTTCCAGCGTGAAATAGACGCGGTCGGCCGGCGAATAGGGTTCGTTGACGCCTACTGTGACGCCGGAGAGCCGCCGCAGCGCCGATATCAGCGGCGCAGCCAGGCGGCGATCCTCGTCATGGATGATGCCGATATGCCATGGCCGGCTTTTGCCCTTGTAGATCGGCGTGAAGGAGTGGACCGACACCAGCCGCGTCTCCTGGCCGCGCGCCAGCCGCCGTTCGACGATTTGGGCAATCGTGTCGTGGAACGGGCGCCAGGCAAGGTCGATGCGCGCTGCGCGCTGCTTGTCGGACAAGCCAGAATTTCCGGGAATGGCTGTCGTTTCGCTGACCGGCGGAACGAGGTCCGGCGCGTCGAGCGGCCGGTTGCAATCGATGACCAGCCGCGACACACGGGTCTCTATCAAGGTCGCGTCCAGCGCCTCGGCCATGCGGAGTGCGACAGGAAGCGCGCCCGGGTCCCAGGCGATATGGCGCGAAAGGTCCGCAGCCGGCAGGCCAAGCGTTCCGAACTCGGCGGGCAGGACGTTGGAAGCGTGGTCGCAGGTGAAGACGAAAGGACTGAGTCCGCCAGGGTTGGTCACCCTTACGGTTTCATACGGTGCAAGGCTGGCGGGCCGTGCGTTCTCCATACTGCCGTCCCCTGGGGAGCGCTGTATCGTATGTTACGTATTTTGCCTCATTGCGTCCCTGTGAATGATTTCATACAGTTTGACCGGCTTTGTCAAACGCGAATTCGGGAAAACGGCGTCGGCGGGCCAACAGGCGGGGGAAAACGATGATTTCCAGCATTGCCGAACTGATCTCGGACCGCATCGGCACGATGCCGGCCGGCGAGCGCCGCGCCGCGCAGACGCTGATTGCCAACTATCCTTTGACCGGGCTGAAGACCGTCGCCGAATTCTCGACCGCGGCCGGCGTGTCCTCGCCGACGATCTTGCGCTTCGTCGCCAGGCTCGGTTTCCAGAACTATCCTGAATTCCAGTCGGCGCTGCAGGATGAGCTGGCGGCGCAATTGCAGTCGCCCGCTTCGCGCACGCTCAATCCGTCCTCGGCCGGCGGCGCCGCCTCGCCGATGCTCGAGGCGACGCTCGACAACATGCGCGAGACCTTCCGGCATCTCACCGACAAGCAGCTCGCCGACATCGCCGCGCGGCTCGCCGAGCGGCGCGGCAAGACCTTCCTCATCGGTGGTCGCTTCACCGATCCGCTGGCGCGCTACATGGCCGCCCACCTGGCCATCATCCAGCCGGACGTCTATCATCTCGCCGGCCAGGAGAGCATCTGGCGCGACCGCCTGATCGACATGGGCAAGCGCGACGTTCTGGTGATCTTCGACATCCGCCGCTACCAGGAAAGTCTCGTCCGCTTTGCCGAGAAGGCGCATCACCGCGGCGTGCAGATCATTCTGTTCACCGACCAATGGCTTTCGCCGATTGCCCGCTTCGCCCGCCATGTGATCGCCGGGCGCACCGCCGTGCCTTCGGCCTGGGATTCGTCCGCCGCCCTGTTCGTTGTCGTTGAGACGCTGATCGGAGCTGTGACCAGGCAGCTGGAAGCCGCCGGCGCCAAGCGCATCCGCGACCTGGAGAGCTTGCGCTAATGCAGTTGCCCAGAAGCGCGCAACGGTTCCGGGACGACGACATGCATCAAAACTAAAGACCTGAAGCGCGTCGCCCAAAATTCGTTTCAGTGTGACACGCTTTAGCACGTCCGGCCCCCGCGAAAACGCGGCAAGGATCGGGACCGCGGCGGCATCCGGCTCTACATCGACCATGATCCCGAAAAGTGGGACCCGATTTTCGGAAAGATCATGGTTGGATCAGGTCCTGACGCGGAGCCGGCCGCGTAGACTATTTCAGCAGCCGGCCCTCGATCGACCAGCGCGCCGCCAGGAAGTTCAGCACAGCCGCCACCACGACGCCGATGATCTTGGCCGGCCACACGCCGACGGTCCCGGCCAGGACGGCGATCGAGAGGCTGGAGACGCCAAGCGAAATCAGCGCTCCCAGCGAGACGAAGCGCAGGAAGGAGTGGTGCAGCCGGATGTTCGGGTCCCGCTCGAACGACCAGAAGCCGTTCGCCACGAAGGAGAAGAGCACGGCGACGAACCAGGCGCCGACATTGGCGGCCAAAGCCGGCACCGCGAGCTTGAGCAGCAGGAAGAAAGCGGCGAGGTCGATGCCGGTGTTGGCCAACCCGACCATGGCGAAGCGGACGATCTTGTTGCCGGTCGAACGCTGCGGCTGGCCGGCCCGGCTCATGCGCGGCCGTCCATGACGCGAGTTCCGGCCTTGTCGAGGCTGACGCCGAAATCCTGCGAGGAAAGAACCGTGAACTCGGCCTCACGTGCGCCCTGCATCGGGTCGCGAGCGCGCAACACGTCATCGACATGGCCCGGATGGCACATGAACACCCCTTGTTCTGGCAAGGTGTCGAGCGCGGCGCGCAGCGTCGAAGCGAATTTCTCCGGCTGTCGCCAGTCATAGATGCCGGAAAGCGGCGTCATGAGGCTGAAGCCCGCCCGTTGCATCGCTCTGTTGAAGCCCGCGGCCAGAGTGGCGATCGCCGCGACCTTGGCCGCCGCGTCCAGGCCGGAAAGCCCTGGCGCGCCTCGTAGCGCGGGCCTGCGTGCGCTTTCTCCAAAACGCGCGAGCAGCCAATGTCGTACCACGGGAAGGAAATGCACATGCTGGTGCCCGTCGATGTGGTCGGGCGGGCCGGCCAGCGCTTCGGTGAAGCGGTCGTACTGGGCGTCGAGCTCGGCATGAACGTCCCGCTCGTCGATGCGCCCCCGCCGCACCGGCAGCGCAAGCGAGGCAAGTCCGGGCAATTTGCCTTCCGGCGCCAGGCTGGACGAACCGGTCACCGCGATCTGATCGGTGAGGGTGAGGTGCAGCCCGACGGCCGCCTGTTGACGCAACGGCCTGATACGCGCCGCCGCCTCCTCCCATTCGGCAAAGCCGGTCATGCAACTGGTGCCGGTCAGGCGGCCGCGCTCGATGAGGTCGAGGATCGCGCTCGATACCCCCGGCGCCAGGCCGTAGTCGTCGGCGATCAGGCGGATCGACCTGGTCATTTGTCGGCGGCAACCCGCTCGGCGGCATTGCCATGCAGGACGTCGCGCACGATGTAGACGGGCCGGTCCTTGCTTTCGCTGAGCGTCACCCAGACATACTCGCCGATCAGGCCGAGCAGCGCCAGGTTGAGGCCGCCCAGAAGCACGACGGCGACCATGATGCTGGGGTAGCCAGGCACGGCGATGCCGTAGAACAGCACCTCGAAGAGCACTTTCACGCCATAGGCGAGACCGGCAAATGCCCCCAGCAATCCGATGAGGCTGATGACGCGCAGCGGGATCACGGAGAACGAGGTGAACCCTTCGAGCGAGAACGCGATCAGGTTGAACCTTGTCCATTTCGACGTGCCGCCGGCGCGGTTCTCCGGCGAGTAGAGCACCGCCTTCTGGCGGAAGCCGGCCCAGGCGAACAGGCCCTTGTTGAAACGGCGCTTGTCGCGCACGCTGGTCAAGGCCCGCGCCACCGCGCCGCGCATGACGCGGAAGTCCCCGGCATTCTCGGGAATATCGAAACGCTGGCTGCTGTTGATCAGCTTGTAGAAAAGCCGCGCCAGCTGGCTGCGCCGCCAGCTCCCCTCGCGCCGGTCGTTCTGCGCGTAGACGACATCGATCTCCGGATCCTCGACCAGTTCGCCGATCATCCTCAGGCTGATGTCCATGGAATGCTGGAGGTCGGAGTCCATGATCAGGGCCATGTCACCGCGGGAATGATCAAGGCCCGCGAGCACCGCCGCTTCCTTGCCGAAATTGCGGCTGAGCCGCACGATCTCCCAGGAGCCCGACAACGACGCGGCGAATGTCTCGGCACTGCCGTCGCGGCTGCCGTCGTCGACGAGTATCTTGCGGACGGTCATGCCGAAGCGCTCCGCCACGGCCACTTCCAGCCTGTCGAGCAACTCGACGAAGGCGATGGCGGATTCGGCCTCGTTGAAGAAGGGCGCGATGACGTCGAGCATCTCAGCCATGCGCTACAGCTCCGGGGGTCGGCACATTCTGTCGGCCTTGCGTCCAGAACCAGCCGACGAGCAGGCAGGCGATTATGCTGATGCTGATCGGCCGGAACCACAGGTGGAAAAGATCGTGCAGCCGCGGATCGACACTGGTCAGCCCGGTGACGAAGAGGAGCGTTGCCAAAAACCAGCGCATGGCCCCGGCTCCCCTCTGCCGCCACAGCAGGGCGATGCAAAGACCGGCTGGCACCGCCACCATGGCATAGGTGTTCTGCTCGACCCGCGGATTGAAGACGCACATGTAGAACGCCGCAATGAGGAATATGGCCAGTCCGCTGATGTTGGCGTCCAGCCTGCGGTCGAACTGGAGCACCGCCCACAGCGTAAGCAAACCCGCGACGACGCGCACGATCGTCGCCTGGGATTCCGAAAGCGGCATCCCAAACCGCGTGAAAGGCGCCGTGAAGTCGGCCGGAACGAAGGAACCGGTCGGGTCGACCGTCATCGACGTCAGCATGCGGAAGAAATCCTGGTACTGGGCGTTGATGTAGTCCGCGGGCGCGAAACCATAGGGGATGGCGAGCACGAGAAGGACCGCCAGCGCCAGCACCGGTATCAGCCTGGGACGCAGCGCCCCCACCAGAAGCAGCATGATGATCGCGGTCGGCTTGGCGATGATCGCAAGCGTGGCCCAGAAGAAGCTCTCAGCCCAGCGCCCCTCGAGCGCCGACAGCGTGAGAAACCAGCACGCCCCGGTGAGCAGGATCGTCGCCTGGCCGTTGCGAAGCGCCGCCAGCGCCATCGGCAAGGCAAGGAACAGGCCGAAGGACAGCAGCCATGTCTGCTCCTGGCCGCCGATCTTGCGCACCTGACGCATTGCGGCGAAGGTCAGCGCGCCGAAGCCCAGCACGTGCCAAAGAACGCTGCCCAGATGCGGCCCGAGCTTCACCAGGGGAACGTAAAGGGCGGCGAAGGCGGGCGCATAAAGATACCCCATCGCGGCTTGGACGTGATACAGCGGTTCACGGCTCAGGAAAGCTTCGCTGCCATGTCCGTAGATATGGACCACCGAACGCGTGTCGGGCGACCATAGCGCCAGCCCAAGCACGATCAGAAACGACCCGACCCATAGCCAAAACCCCAAACGGTCGAAAACCGGCTTGGTTACCGTCATAGCGCACCCCGCGTTCCGACCAGGACGGCTTTCCCATCGCCGCCTGGCTTCACCGCCGGCGAGATATCACATCGAAATGGAATAAGACATCCAAGCGTGACTGCTGTCGGCGCGGGGCAAGGGACGGCGCAACAGCGGCATTTTTCCGCCGTTACCTTGTCGATCACAGCTTTGTGTTCGAGGCTTTGGGCCGCGATCTGAACACCTGCAATCGGCACCCGGGTGCTTACGGCCTGATGAACACCTTTCCGTTGGGCTTGGCGAGCTCGGCCGGAAGCCGCGCCATGGCTGCGTCCAGCGGCACCACCGCCGTGACGTCGGTCGACCAGCGTCCGTCGGAAAAGCGCTTCTGCGCTTCCAGCACCGCCGGGCCCAGCCGGTCGCGGAACTGGCGCATCCATTCGGCCAGCCAGAAACCTTCGACACGCTTGTGCTGGAAGATCAGCTGGCCGGGCTCGCGGATCACCGTCGGCTCGGCGTCGAGCCGGCCGTAGACGATCCAGCGCGCGCGTTTCGGCATGGCGTTGAAGATGGCGGAAGCCAGCGGCCCGGTCACCGCGTCGAGGAAGATGCGCGGCTGCTCTGCCTTCATCGCTTCGCGCAACGCCGCCTCGAAATCCGCCGCCTTCTCGTTGAGCACGTGGGCGGCGCCGAGCTCCTTCAGCAGCGGTATCTGCTCGTCGCGACGCACCGTGACGATCGGCCGGAAACCCGCCTCCTTCGCCAACCCGATGATCAGCTTGCAGAGCTGACTGGCGCCCGCGGTCATGATGAAGGCCTTTTCGCCTTCCTCTCTGACGATGTCGAACATGGCCAAGGCGGTCAGCGGATTGACGATCATCGCGGCGCCGTCCTCGTCGCGCACCGTGTCGATGAGCGGGATGCAGGAAGCCGCCTCGGCAACCGCATATTCCGCCCACGCACCCCAGTTCGACACGCCGGTGGCGAAGGCGACACGCTTTCCGTCGAGGCTCCTGGCATAGGCGTCGTCTCCGGTGGCGACGACGGTGCCGACGCCTTCGAAACCCGCCGGTCGGCCCTTGACCCGCGGCTGGCCGTACTGGCCCTTGATGAAAGCGATATCGGACGGGTTGATCGAGGCGAGGCTGACCTTGATCAAGGCCTGCGACGGAGCGGGCGCCGGCACCGCGATCCTGCCGGGCTGGAGATAGGGCTCCATTGCCTCCAGCGCGGCCGCCGAGGGCGTCCTTGCGTAACCGTCGCCGACAAGCAGCAAGCCCCGCATTTGCGATGGAAGCGTCATGATCGTCAGACCTTTTCCTGCGTGTATTTCCTCAGTTCCGTGCGCGCCACCTGCCGCCGGTGCACAGCATCCGGCCCGTCGGCCAGCCGCAACGTCCTCAGATGCGTCCAGGAGCGGGCGAGCGGCGTATCCTGGCTGATGCCTTGCGCGCCGAACATCTGCACCGCCTCGTCGGTGACCTTCAGCGCGACGCGCGGCGCCACCACCTTGATCTGGCTGATCCAGGGCGCGGCGGCGCGCGCATCTCCCTGGTCGATCATCCAGGCCGCCTTGAGGCAGAGCAGCCTCGCCATCTCGATCTCCATCCGGCATTCGGCGATAATGTCGAAATTGGCGCCGAGCTTTGCCAGGGGCTGGCCGAAGGCCTCGCGCCGCACCGAGCGCTGGCACAACATTTCCAGCGCCATCTCGGCCTGGCCGATGGCGCGCATGCAATGGTGGATGCGGCCGGGACCGAGCCTGCCTTGCGCGATCTCGAAGCCCCTGCCCTCGCCGAGGATCAGGTTTGCCGCCGGCACCCGCACATTGTCGAATCTGAGATGCATATGGCCGTGCGGCGCGTCGTCGTCGCCATAGACCTGCATTGGCCGCAACTTTCTGATGCCCTTGCTGTCAGCCGGCACCAGGATCATCGAATGCCGTCGATGCTGCGGCTCCGCGTCCGAGCCGGTCCTGACCATGACGATATAGATGGCGCAGCGCGGATCGCCCGCTCCGGAAGCCCACCATTTCTCGCCGTTCAGCACATAGTCGTCGCCCTGCCGCTCGCAGCGCATCGAAATGTTCGTCGCGTCCGAGGAGGCGACGTCCGGCTCGGTCATCAGATAGGCCGAGCGAATCTTGCCCTCGAGCAGCGGCTCCAGCCAGTCTCGCTTGTGCGCTTCCGAGCCGTAACGCTCCAGCACTTCCATGTTGCCGGTGTCGGGCGCCGAGCAGTTGAAGGTCTCGGCGCCGAGATGCGCCTTGCCCATCTCTTCCGCCAGATAGGCATATTCGACAGTGGAAAGACCATAGCCGCGCCCGGAGTCGGTCAGCCAGAAATTCCACAGCCCGCGCTCCCGCGCCGTCTTCTTCAGGCCTTCCAGGATTTCCGTTTGCCTCGCCGTATAGGACCAGCGGTCGCCACCCTTGCCGATCTCGGCGAGAAATTCCTCGCCGAGCGGCGCGATCTCGTCGCGCACCATCGCCGCCACGCGCTGATGGATTGGCTTCAGCCGCTCGCTCATGCCGAGATTCATATCCGTCATCGCTTACGGCCTTTCCGAAGATAGATCTTTACCCGTGGCAAGGATGACCGTACTTCGGCTAGCCTTGTCAACGCGAGTCCCTCGCCGGTTTGATCGAGATGTGCGGAGGAATGCAATGAGCTATCTGGACAAGCTGTTCTCGGTCGCCGGCAAGACCGCGCTGGTGACGGGTGCGGCGACCGGCATCGGCCGCATGGTGGCAACCGGTCTGGTCCGCGCCGGCGCTCATGTGATGATCGCCTCGCGCAAGGGTGAGGATTGCACGAAAGTCGCCAACGACTTGAACGCGCTCGGCGGCTCCGGCCATGCCGAGGGCTTCGCCGGCGACGTGTCCAGCGAAGCGGGCATCGCCGCTTTAGTCGCCGAGGTCAAGGCGCGCACGGAGCACCTGCACATCCTGGTCAACAATGCCGGCATTTCCTGGGGCGCACCGCTGCAGGATTTCCCTTACCACGCCTGGGCCAAGGTGTTCGGCGTCAATGTCACCGCCGTCTTCCACCTGACGCGGGAGCTGTTGCCGTTGCTCGACGCCGCCGCGAGCCAGGAGGATCCTGCCCGCGTCATCAATCTCGGCTCGGTGATGGGCACCCAGCCGCTGGCCGACGATGCCTATTCCTACGCGGCCTCGAAAGCGGCGGTGCATCATTTGACACGCACGCTGGCGATCGAGTTCGCCGCCCGCCACATCACCGTCAACGCCTTTGCACCGGGTCCTTTCCAGAGCCGGATGACGGCGTTTGCCACCGCGACCGAGGAGCAGGCGAAACATGTCGGTAACCATGTTCCGCTCGGCCGCATCGGCGTGGCGGATGACATTGCCGGCGCAACGCTTTATTTGTGCAGCCGAGCCGGAAGCTATGTCACCGGTGCCATCCTGCCGATCGACGGCGGCCAGTCGGTGCAGCATGGAATGACGTTGTTCAAGGAATAAGACGCCCGGTTCGAGGAACCGTAGTCCGGGCGGGGGTGCGGAGGACATCAGCGTGGAACCGATCAGTCTCGATACGCTTCTGGCAAGCGTCGGCAAGGAGGTCGGCGTCTCGCCCTGGCGAACGGTGACGCAGCGCATGATCGACCAGTTCGCCGATGCGACCGACGACCACCAGTTCATCCATTGCGATCCGGAGCGCGCCGAGCGCGAGACGCCTTTCGGCGGCACCATCGCGCATGGTTTCCTGTCGCTGTCGCTTCTGTCGGCAATGACCTTCGAGACCATGCCGCCGCTGGAGAACGGCAAGATGGGCGTCAACCACGGTTTCGATACGCTGCGCTTCCTGGCGCCGGTGAAGACCGGCTCGCGCATCCGCACCCATTTCGTGCTGGCGGACGTCAAGGTGAGGCCGTCCGGCTGGGTGCAGACCGCGCATGACGTGACCATCGAGATCGAAGGCTCGAAGAAGCCGGCGCTGACGGCGCGTTGGCTGACCTTGACGCTGATCGAGCGCCAGCCCGAGAACGCATGAGCAGCGAGGCCGGTGCCATAGACCAGGCGGCGCTAGCGCCCTATCTCGAGGCGCATATCCCGGGTTTTGCCGGCCTGGCCGCGATCGAAAAATTCAAATCCGGGCAATCCAATCCGACCTATCTTTTGACCGCCGCCAGGGGCCGCTATGTGCTGCGCGCCAAGCCGCCGGGACAACTGCTGAAATCCGCGCATCAGGTCGACCGCGAATTCCGGGTCATGCAGGCGCTTGCGGGCACGGCTGTGCCGGTGCCGCGCATGCTGCATCTGTCGGGCGAGGACTCGCCGATCGGCCGCATGTTCTACGTCATGGAATATCTCGACGGCCGCATCTTCTGGGATCCGTCGCTGCCGGATGCGTCCGGCAATGAAGAGCGTGCCGCGATCTACGACGCGATGAACGCGACGCTTGCCGCCCTGCACGATGTCGATGTCGGCGCCGTCGGCCTTGGCGATTTCGGCAAGCCCGGCAGCTATTTCGAGCGCCAGCTCGCGCGCTGGGCCGGCCAATACCGGGCCTCCGAAACCGAAACCATAGCCGATATCGACAGGCTGATTGCATGGCTCGAAACGCATATGCCGGCCGATGACGGCCGCGTGTCGCTTGTCCATGGCGACTATCGGCTGGACAACATGATGTTCGCGCCCGATGCGCCGAAAGTCATCGCGCTGCTCGACTGGGAGCTGTCGACGCTCGGCCACCCCTTCGCCGACCTCGCCTACCAATGCATGCAATGGCGCCTGCCGCATGCCTCGGGCTTTCGCGGCCTTGACGGCGTCGACCGCGCCGCTGCCGGCCTGCCGTCGGAGGAGGCCTATGTCGCGGCCTATTGCAGGCGGCGCGGCATCCAGAAGATCGACAACTGGACCTTCTTCCTCGCCTTCTCGTTCTTCCGGCTGGCGGCGATCTGCCAGGGCGTCTACCGCCGCGCGCTGGACGGCAATGCCTCCAATCCGGAAAAGGCAAAGACCTATGGCGAGGCGGTGAAGCTGCTTGCCGCGCTTGCGGCGGAACTGATCGACGAGAACAGCTGAAAGCGGAGAGCCGAGCGATGGGCCGTTTCGATGGGATGACGGTGCTGATCACCGGCGCGACCGGCGGCCTCGGCAGCGGCGCGGCAAAGGCCTTCGCCGCCGAAGGGGCGAGGCTCGTGCTCTCTGATATCGACGAGACTGCGCTCGGCGGTTTCGCCGCAACGCTCGACGCCGAGACTGCTCACCTTGCCGGCAACATTGCCGACGAAAAACTCTCGGAGGACCTGGTGAAGCTTGCCGTTCAAAAATTCGGCCGGCTCGACATCGCCGTCAACAATGCCGGCATCGTGCACGCCTTCGTGCGCCTGCCACAGGTGACCTCGGAGGAAGCGCGCCGCGTGGTCGAGGTCGACCTGCTCGGCGTCTTCTATGCCATGAAGCACCAGATCCCTCAGTTGGAACGGCAGTTCAGGGAAAGCGGCAAGGGCGGCGTCATCGTCAACATCGCCTCGGTCGCCGGTCTCTCCGGCGCGCCGAAGCTTTCGGTCTATGCCGCCGCCAAGCACGGCGTCGTCGGGCTGACCCGCTCTGCCGCCGCGGAATATGCCAGCAAAGGGATCCGCATCAACGCCGTCTGCCCGGCCCACACCCGCACGGCGATGGTCGACGGTTTCGTGCGTTTCACCGGAGCGCCCGAAGCCGAAGCGCTTGCCGAGCTTACGCGCGGCGTGCCGATGAAGCGCGTCGGCGAGGTCGATGAGATCACCACCGGCATCCTGTTCCTTGCCGACCCCGGCAACTCCTTCATGACCGGCCATGCGCTGGCGCTCGACGGCGGCATCGGCGCCATTTGAACGTGCTGGGGAGCGGCTAGAGCAATTCCAGGAAAAGTGTGATCGGTTTTCCGTTCGGAATTGCGTAAAAACAAAGAGATAGAGCGTTTCGCCGTTTCCGTGAAACGGTGAAACGTTCTAGGCTCCGCAATCGCGTTAACCGAAGAGTTTGAACGGACGTTGCGGAACCGGAGCGCTCTCTTGTCCGTTTCCGTACAGCGTATATAATTTCGTCAGGCAACCAACGAAAAAGGCAGCGGACATTGACGCTGAGCGTTCAGAAACGCCGCGAAAAACAAAAGGCGGAGCTTCGCTCCGAACTGGTCGCGGCGGCTCACAAGCTGGTGCAGGAAGAAGGCTATGAGGGCCTGACCATCCGCAAGCTGGCCAAGCGGGTCGGCTATGCGCCGATGTCGGTCTATTCCTATTTCGCCGACAAGCAGGACATCCTCTTCGCGCTGGCTGAAGACGCCTTCGAAACGCTCGCCCGGCGCATCGAGGACCATCCCGCCGACGATCCGGTCGAGGCGCTCAAGGCGGTGATGACCGAATATGCCGCCTTCGGGCTCGGCAATCCCAATGAGTATCGCACCGTCTTCATGACCGAGAAGACCAAGCTGCCCGAGGGCCGCAGCCACGAGGACATGGAAGAGGGCAATCCGGCCATGAAGGTGCTGATCAAACGCGTCGAGGCCTGCGTCGCGGCCGGCAAGCTCAAGGGCGATCCGCGCGCCATCGCGACCATGCTGTGGACGGTCGGCCACGGCACGATTTCGTTGCTGATCACCTTTCCCTTCTATCCTTTCGGCGACCCCGAGACTTACGTGAAGCGCATGTGCAACTTCATGATGGCCTCGCTGTCGGAACACGAAATCCCGCCGCTCACCGAAACCCCGGTCGACTGCTGATCGCCACAGCTGTTTTTGCGCCATCTTCGGCTTGATTCGCCGTGGCGAGTTCCTACGTTCAAAAAAAGTTGTCGTACGCGTACAGATTTCCTCTTGAATTCCGTTTCCGCTCACCGTATTTGTACGCTGTATCGTACATGTACGAAAAGAGATGACTGGAGACGGAAAATGAAGAAGACCATCCTCACCCTCGCCGCCGTGCTGGCTTTCTCGGGCGCCGCTTTTGCCGGCACGACCCAGTCGGTCAAGCACGCTCCGGCCGCCTGCGTCCAGACCAAGGCCAATGTGGTTCTCGATTGCACCGCCACCGGTTCGGTCGAAAAGGCGGACGCCACCAAGACCCAGACCAAGACCCCGCGCCTCGGCATCGACGTCAGCCCGTGGTTCGTGCCTGGCCTGTAAGTTCTGTCGGGACGATCAATGAAAATGGGCGGCACTTGGCCGCCCTTTTTCGTTTTGCCTGCAGCTTCGAGGACCGGCCCGAAGCCTATTTCTTGGGCCGTTTCGTTCCCGCCACGGCCTTGGGCTTGCCGGGCTTGGCCGGCGCGCCGGGGATGGCGCTACTGGTGATCGACACCGGGTCACTGGCTGGAAACGTGTCCTCGAGGCCTTCCTCGAGTTCCTCTTCCTCGACCTCGCGATGGCGCTCCTGCTCCAGCGAACGCACCGCCGCTGTCTTCTTCGGCGACTTCGGCGCGGTTCTGGACGGCATCGACAACCTCCCTCGCAAGCTGCGGAAACGGACAGGACCGGCGATGGTTCCTGCCGCGCGGCTTTCCGACAGGGCAGCGTGAAGATCAGTTCGCCGCGTCGCTTGCCGCTTCCGACAGCAGAGTAAAGACATAGTCCGAGAAGGAACGCCAGCACTCCACCCGGAACGCGTCGGCCGCCGTGCGCAACAGCACGATCTCGGATTTGCCGAGAATGGTGCGCGAGGCCGCGCCGACCGGGAAAGCCTCGAGCGACAGGTCTTGCGGACAGCCCGAACTGACCGTCACCGCGGCGGCAGGTCCAACAACTGAAATCCCGACATTGCGATGCGAGATGCCGACCGCCGAATGCAGCGCCGTCACCTTGGCGCAGTCGGCGAGCGGATCGTTGCCCGCCTCGTCGATGATCAGCCATTCGTCCGGTCCGAGCCACAGCGCCGTGCGCCCGTCCTTGGTCGCCGAGGTCTTCGGCTTTGTCGGCAGCGTGACGCCGAGCGCCTTGGATAGCGCGGCAAGCGAAGCCTGCGGCGCGCGCAGCGAAATACGCTCGGCCGGCGGCAGCATCTCCACCTTCACGCCTGGCGCCGACAGCGTGCGACCGGCAAGCGCTGGGCGCCGCTCGACGGAAGCGGAAGCGGCTTTTGTCTTGGCGGCGGCCTTAGCCATTGAGGCGTTCTCCCTTCTCGTCGACGAACACCATGCCTGTGACCTCGACCTCGATCGTGCCGTTCGGCATCGGCACGTAGAGCGTCTCACCCATGCGGTCGCGGCCGCCGGCGACCAGCGCGAGCGCGATCGAGCGGCCGCAATTCTCCGACCAGTAGCTCGACGTGACATGGCCGATCATCTTCATCGGGATCGGCTGCTTCGGATCGGCGACGATCTGCGCGCCCTCTTCCAGCACGACCTTTGGATCCCTGGTCTTCAGGCCGACGAGTTGCTTGCGGCCCTTGGCCACCAGATCCGTCCGGGTCAGGCCGCGGATGCCGACGAAGTCGGTCTTCTTCTTGCCGACCGCCCAGTCGAGCCCGGCATCGTTCGGCGTCACCGTGCCATCGGTATCCTGGCCGACGATGATGTAGCCCTTTTCGGCGCGCAGCACGTGCATCGACTCGGTGCCGTAGGCGGTCGCGCCATGTTTCTGGCCTTCGGCCCACAACGCTTCCCAGACCGCCTCACCGTAATCGGCCGGCACGTTGACCTCGAACCCGCGCTCGCCGGTGAAGGACATGCGGAACAGCCTCGTCGGCACGCCGCAGATCTTGCCTTCGCGCACCGACATATGCGGCATTCCCTCATCCGACATGTCGATGCCCTCGACCAGCGGCGCGATGATTTCGCGCGACTTCGGCCCCTGCACCGCGATCACCGCCCACTGCTCGGTGATCGAGGTCAGCCAGACGTTGAGATGCGGGAACTCGGTCTGGAGGTAATCCTCCATGTGGTTCATGACGCGCGGCGCGCCGCCGGTCGTCGTCGTCACATGGAAGCGATCGGGCGCCAGCCGACCGACGACGCCGTCATCGTAGATGAAGCCGTCCTCACGCAGCATGATGCCATAGCGGCAGCGCCCGGTTTCCAGCTTCTCCCAAGGGTTGGTGTAGAGCAGCTCCATGAATTTCGCGGCATCCGGCCCGACCACCTCGATCTTGCCGAGCGTCGAGGCGTCGAACAGCCCGCCGACCTTGCGCACCGTCACGCATTCGCGGTCGACCGCCTTGTGCATGTCCTCGCCGGCTTTCGGGAAATACCACGCGCGCTTCCAGTGGCCGACATCCTCAAACACGGCGCCATGCGACGCAGCCCAGCCATGCGTTGCCGTGCGGCGGGTCGGGTCGAACAGCGCGCCGCGCGCATGCCCGACGATCGAGCCGAAGGTCACCGGCGTGTAGGGCGCGCGGAAGGTTGTGAGGCCGACCTGCGGGATCGGCTTGCCGAGTTCCTCGGCGGCGATCGCCAGCCCGTGCATGTTCGACGTCTTGCCCTGGTCGGTCGCCATGCCGTTGGTGGTGAAGCGCTTGACGTGCTCGATAGAGTGCATGCCTTCATGCACCGCCTGGCGGATGTCCTTGGCGGTGACGTCGTTCTGGAAATCGACGAAGGCCTTGACCGTGGTACCCGGCCCGGCACCGGGCCCTGCGCCCAGCATGCCGCGCGACCAGCTCTCGCCGGCGTCGACCTTCGGCTTGGCTCCCTTGCCGGCTTTGCCGCCGGCGTCCTTCGCCGCCTTGGCGCCCGCCGCATAGGCCTCGTCGACCGTCGCGTCCAGTCCGTCTGTGCCGTTGCAGGCGCCGACCGAGACGCAGTCCTGCGCATAGGTGCCGGGCACGAAGCGCTTGGTCTCATCGTTGAAGGCGACCTTGCCGCGCGACTGCGAGAACAGATGCACCGACGGCGTCCAGCCGGCCGACATCAGGATCGCGTCCACCGGAATGGTCCGCTCGCCGCCGCCATTCTTCGGTTGCACGGTCATGGAGGACACGCGCAGCTTGCCGCCGGCGCTGACCACCGCACGGCCGAAATTGATCTCGATACCGAGCGCCCTCGCCTCGTCGATCACCGGTCCGGCCGGGTTGTCGCGCAGGTCGACGATCGCCGCGACATTGACGCCTGCCTTCTTGAGGTCGATGGCCGCCGCGTAAGCGGAATCGTTGGCCGTATAGACGCCGACATTCCTGCCGACCGCGACGCCATAATGGTTGAGGTATGTGCGCGCCGCAGAAGCCAGCATCACGCCCGGGCGGTCGTTGTTGGCGAACACCATATGGCGCTCGATTGCGCCGGTGGCGATCACGACGCGCCCGGCGCGAACCTGCCACAGGCGTTCGCGCGCCAGCTCATGTCCGGGGCTCTTGAGATGGTCGCTGACCCGCTCGACCAAGCCGACGAAATTCTGCGCGTAATAGCCGAAGGCAGTCGTGCGCGACAGCACGCGCACATTGTCCATCGCCTTGAGCTTCGCGATTGCGGCTTGCGCCCACGCATGGCCGCTCTGGCCGTCGATCCTGGCGCCGCTCTCGAAGCGCAGGCTGCCGCCGAATTCGGCCTGTTCGTCGGCGAGGATCACCCGCACGCCCGTTTCGGCCGCGGCGAGCGCGGCCGCAATGCCGGCGGCGCCGCCGCCCAGCACCAGCACCTCGCAATGCGCGTAGCGCGCGGCATAGTGGTCCGGATCCGGCTTCTCGGGTGAAACGCCGAGGCCGGCGGCCGCGCGGATCTTCGGCTCGTAGAGATCCTTCCAGGCCCATTTCGGCCACATGAAGGTCTTGTAGTAGAAGCCGGCCGAGAACATCGGCGAGGCGATGTCGTTGACGGCGCCGATGTCGAAGGCGAGCGAGGGCCAGCGGTTCTGCGAGTTGGCCGTCAGCCCGTCATAGAGCTCCTGCACGGTGGCGCGCACATTGGGCGTCTTGCGCGCATCGTCGCGCACGATCTGCACCAGCGCATTGGGCTCTTCCGCGCCGGCCGAGAGGAAGCCGCGCGGCCGGTGGTACTTGAACGAGCGCCCGACCAGGTGCACGCCATTGGCGAGCAGCGCCGAGGCAAGCGTGTCGCCCTCGATGCCGGTATAGGACTTGTCATCGAAGCTGAACGAGGCGGTCTTCGCCTGGCTCAGGCGGCCGGCGCCGGAGATACGGAATGCGGCGCTCATTTCGCGGCTCCAGGCAGTTTCGCCGGCTTCGGCTCGCCGGCCTTGTAGGTCATGACGAACCTGTCGGTGACGGTGTCGCGCACCGCGTTGAAGAAGCGCGCGCAACCATGGATGTGCCGCCAGCGCTCGTAGATGACGCCCTTCGGATTGGCGCGGATGAAGAAGAATTTCTCGAAATCGTCGTCGGTCTCGGCGGCAATGTTGGTGGAGCGCGCGATATGCGCCTCGCCGGCATTGCGGAACTCGAGTTCCGGGCGCTCTTCCTCGCAATAGGGGCAGCGGATGAGAAGCATTCTGTTTGTTCCTACAATTCGCCGTAGTCGATGGATCAGTGCGCCACCGCCGCCGCGGCGGCCTCGTCGATGAGACGGCCGGTGCGGAAGCGCTCGAGCGTGAAGGGCGCGTTGATCGGATGCGGCTCGTCCTTCGCGATCGTATGGGCAAAGACGTTGCCCGAACCGGGTGTCGCCTTGAAGCCGCCCGTGCCCCAGCCGCAATTGACGTAGAGGCCCTTGACCGGCGTCTTCGCCAGGATCGGCGACCGGTCGGGAGTGACGTCGACGATGCCGCCCCAGGAGCGCAGCATCTTCATGCGCGTGAAGATCGGGAACATCTCGCAGATGGCATCGAGCGTGTGCTGCAGGATGTGCAGGCCGCCGGTCTGCGAATAGGAGACATACTGGTCGGTTCCGGCGCCGATGACGAGCTCGCCCTTGTCCGACTGCGAGATATAGGCGTGCACGGTGTTGGACATCACCACGCAGGGCACGACCGGCTTGATCGGCTCCGACACCAGTGCCTGCAGCGGATAGCTTTCGAGCGGCATGCGCACGCCGGCCATGTTCATGATGACGGAGGAATGGCCGGCCGCGACCACGCCGACCTTCTTGGCGCCGATGAAGCCGCGCGTCGTCTCCACGCCGCTGACCGCGCCGTTCGCGGCGCGCTTGATGCCCGTGACCTCGCAGTTCTGGATGATGTGCACGCCGCGCGCTGAGGCGCCCCGCGCATAGCCCCAGGCAACCGCGTCATGACGCGCCGTGCCACCGCGCCGCTGCAACGCCGCGCCCATCACCGGATAGCGCGCTTCCTTGGAGATGTTGAGCGGCGGACAGAATTCCTTCGCCTGCTCCGGCGTCAGCCACTCATTGTCGATGCCGTTGAGCCGGTTGGCGTGGATGTGGCGCTTGAACACCTGGATGTCGTGCACATTGTGCGCCAGCATCATGACGCCGCGCGCCGAATACATGACGTTGTAGTTGAGCTCCTGGCTCAGCCCGTCCCACAGCTTCAGCGCATGGTCGTAGATGCCGGCGCTCTCGTCATAGAGGTAATTGGAGCGGATGATGGTGGTGTTGCGGCCGGTGTTGCCGCCGCCGAGCCAGCCCTTTTCCAGCACCGCGATGTTGGTGATGCCGTGCTCGCTCGCCAGATAATAGGCCGTCGCCAGGCCATGCCCGCCGGCGCCAACGATGATGACGTCGTATTCCTTCTTCGGCTCGGGCGACGTCCACTGCTCTTCCCAGCCCTTGTGGCCGCGCATGGCCTCGCGGGCAATGGCGAATACCGAGTATTTCTTCACGTTAAGCCTCGCGCCAAAAATCGCGGATGTGGTTCGGGCCTCTCCCGTCACGCGAGGTGTATCACTAGCGAAACAGCGATGTCATCCTTGCGCTGTTTGCGACGGCGCTTGCCGTTTTGCGCCGCGGTCAAAATGATGCATCCGATCTGGCTTCGACAGGGGTCTTCGGCGACACTTCCCGTCGCGCGAAATCCGGAGACGATGATGGGTAACGCCTGGTGGAATCTTATCCTGCGCTTTCTGCTTGAGCTTGCCGCCTTGCTTGGTCTCGGCGTGGCGGGCTGGAGCCTCTCGGCCGGATTCTGGCGCTGGATTCTCGCAATCGCCTTGCCGCTCGTCGCGGCTGTGTTGTGGGGTACTTTCGCCGTGCCCGATGATCCGAGCCGGTCGGGCCGGGCTCCGGTGCCGGTGCCCGGCGCCGTCAGGCTGGCGCTGGAACTTGTCATCCTGTGCGGCGGCGCCACGGGATTCTATCTGACCGGTCACGCCGCCATTGGCATCGTCATGGCCCTGTTGATTGCCTTCAACTATGCCTTCTCGCTGGACCGGCTGGGTTGGCTGTTGCGGCAGTAGGGCAATGGCGGCCGTTGCAGGTTTCGGGTGGCCGCGGCAATCCTCATCTGCGACCAAGCATCCATCGCCGCAAGCCGGCACAAAGGAAGGATGCTGAGACATGTTCACCCTGGCAAGCAAAGTCGCCATCGTCACTGGCGCCAGTTCCGGCATCGGCCGCGCCACCGCCAGGCTGTTTGCCGAGCAAGGCGCGAGCCTGGTCGTGGCCGCCCGGCGCCAAGCCGAGCTCGACACGCTCGTCGGCGAGATCGAGGATGCCGGGGGCACTGCGGTCGCACTTGCGGGCGATGTAAGGGACGAAGCCTATGCGCGGGCGTTGGTGGAACTCGCTGTGGCTCGCTTCGGCGGCCTCGACATCGCCTTCAACAATGCCGGCGCCGTTGGCGTGATGGGGCCGGTCACCGACTTGGCGCCGGCGACCTGGCAGGAGACGATGGACACCAACCTGACCAGCGCCTATCTCGCCGCCAGGCACCAGATTCCGGCCATGCTGGAGCGCGGCGGCGGTTCGCTGATCTTCACCTCGAGCTTCGTCGGCTACACTGCCGGCATGCCGGGCATGGCTGCCTACGCCGCAGCCAAGGCCGGACTGATCGGCCTGACGCAGGTGCTCGCCGCCGAGTACGGCCCGCAAGGACTGCGCGTCAACGCGCTGCTGCCCGGCGGCACCGACACGCCCGGCGCGACCACGACCACACCCGAGGCGCGCGCCTTCGTCGAAGGCATTCATGCTTTGAAGCGCATGGCGCAGCCGGAGGAGATCGCCCGCTCCGCGCTCTATCTCGCCTCGGATGCCTCGAGCTTCACCACCGGCACGGCATTGTTTGCCGATGGCGGCGTCTCGATCAACCGGACGTGATCGCCCGGCGGACAGCAGACATGCTCATCCGTTGAAATCTAGCGATACGGCCTTGCATTCCGGTCCAATTTGACGATTTGTTTCCCGTCGAAATCGGACCGGAACGATGCTGCTGATCAGAACCTATGTTGCCCAGAGCGCCATCGAAGGCGTCGGGGTCTTTGCCGCGGAGCCGATACGCAAAGGCGCCTCGATCTGGCGCCTCGATCCGGATTTCGACCGGCTGATCCCGATGGAAAAATATGAAGCCGCATCCCCGCATCTCAAGGAACTGCTCGACCGCTATGCCTATCCGAGCCCGGACAAGCCCGGCTTCATGGTCTATGAGGTCGACAATGGCCGCTTCATGAACCATTCGGAGCGGCCGAACACGGATTTCTCGCAATATGGCGGCGCCACCGCCATTCGCGACATCGCCGCAGGCGAGGAAATCACCTGCGATTATGGCGAGTTTTTCGAGGACTTTGCCCGCCTCCATCTGGCGACCGCGTAGGGCGGACAAGCGTTCGGGCGCAGCGCCCGGTTTTTTGATCGCTGTTTCCCGCAATCAGCGGTGGACATCCCAGCCTGATTCTGCTATCAGCCGCCACAATTCGCGGTGCAATTCGCCGCGGAGGCATCCCAGCTATGGCTGATTGCCTAACGATTTCAAACCCGAAGACAGGATTGCCCGTGCAGGTACTCGTCCGCGACAACAACGTTGATCAGGCGCTTCGCGCGCTGAAGAAGAAGATGCAGCGCGAAGGTATTTTCCGCGAAATGAAGATGCGCGGTCACTACGAGAAGCCGTCCGAGAAGCGTGCCCGCGAGAAGGCTGAGGCCGTGCGCCGCGCCCGCAAGCTGGCCCGCAAGCGCGCCCAGCGCGAAGGCCTGCTGCCGATGACCCCGCGTCCGGCTCCGGCTGGTGCCGCCGGCGCTTCGCGCTCGCCGCGCTCATAACGCCTATTTTTCGTCCTTTTCGAAGGATACCGAGGGTGGCGCGATGCGGAATCGCCGCCACCTTTTTGTTTATGCATAGGAGCCGGTTCGGAGAGGGAACGAACTGACGGCGCTGCGGCAGTGAGGACAAAGATGAACGCAATTTCCGTGGAGCGCAAAACCGCTTTTCGCGGCTTCGCCCTGACGGCGGCCCTGCTTTCGGGTCTGACGCTTGCAGCATGCCAGACGACGCCGACCGGCGAGTTCAACAACATCGACAAGGCGCAAGGCTCGAGCGAGAACATCTCGTCGCTTTCGGCCGTCATCCAGCGCAGCCCGCAGGATCCCGAGGGCTACAATGTGCGCGGCTCGGCCTATGGCCGCGGCGGCCAGTACCAGGCGGCGCTGAAGGACTTCAACCAGGCCATCCAGCTCAACCCGAACTTCTACCAGGCCTATTCGAACCGCGCGCTGATCCAGCGCTTCCTCGGCAACCAGGAAGCCGCCTTGGCCGACTATAACCGCTCGATCCAGATCAACGCCAATTACGACGCCGCCTATATCGGCCGCGGCAATCTCTATCGCAAGGCGGGCCGCACCCAGGATGCCTTCAACGACTTCCAGAAGGCGATCCAGCTCGACACCACCGACGCTCGCGCCTACCACAATCGCGGCCTGATCTATCAGAGCCAGGGCCAGCACAAATTCGCCATCGAGGATTTCTCGACCGCGATCTCGCTGGCGCCGGACGCTGCCGAGCCCTACAACGGCCGCGGCCTCTCCTATCTGGCCACAGGCGACGAGGACAACGCCTTCTCCGACTTCAACATGGCCATCAAGCTCGACGGCAAGAACGCCGAGGCATGGGCCAACCAGGCGCTGATCTACGAAAAGCGCGGCGACAAGGTCAAGGCATCCAAATCCTATCGCGAGGCCGTCCACCTCGACCCGAACTACCAGCCGGCCAAGGACGGCCTGTCGCGCACCGGCGGCAACGCCAGCTGATCGAAAGCTGACGCCGCGTCGTCCCCGGTCGCCGCTGACGACCGTGGTGTTGCGCTGCGGAAACGCCCGATAGCGATCCGTTAACCGCCCAGCGCGATGCGTTAACCCTTGCCATGTTCGCGCCAAGTTTCCGGCGGAACGCTCCGTGCACCTCGATCGTTTAAGCCGGGGCCAAGATTTTCGCGAAAGGACCTTTCCAATGATCAAAACACTTGCCTGTGCCGCTGCCGCGCTTGCCGCCACGGTCCTCGCTTCTCCGGTAAGCGCCGGCACGCTCCGGCTCGGCACGCTCGATTGCACGATCGACGGCGGCATCGGCTACGTCATCACGTCGAACAAGGGCGTCGCCTGCACTTTCCGCCCGTATCATCACGGGCCGGCCGAGCAGTACACCGGCATGATCTCCAAGCTCGGCGTCGACATTGGCCAGACGCATCAGGGTCAGCTCGTCTGGGCGGTGCTCGGCGCCACGCGTCATCATGAGGCGGGCGACCTCGCCGGCAGCTATTACGGCGTCAACGCCGAGGCTTCCGTGGTGACCGGCGGCGGCGCCAATCTCCTGGTCGGCGGCCTCGACGGCGCCTTCATGCTGGAGCCGCTCAGCGTCCAGGCGCAGACCGGCGTCAACCTCGCCGTCGCGGTGGCCTCGCTGGATCTCGTCCACTCCTACAAGTGAAGCTTTCGGCTTCAAAAGTCCGTCTGGAACACTTGGCCCGGAACACCCTTGTTCCGGGCCAAGTGCTTTTTTGAGGATCGCATAAGGTCGTTAAACCCACGATCCTGCCTGCAACGTCAGATTCGCGAAAAAGCCTCTTGAGCTCAACTACGCTTGAGGTTCTACAAGCACCGCCGAACTGGACCTGGCGCCCATTTGAAAAGCGAATGAGGCTGCAATGCATCGAGGAGATTGGCGTGACGGCAGAAAGCGGCAACAAGGTGCCCGGCCACAGGGTGGATTGGCGGGCGCTGTGGGCGAGTGGCGACCTGGCACGCTTCTGTTTCGTCAGCCTCGGTATCCTCCTGCATGCCACCAACGAGACGATGGTGGCGACGGTGATGCCCGCCATGGTCGGCGATCTCGCGGGCGTGCAGCTGGTTGGCTGGTCGCTGGCGGTCTACGAGCTTGGCGCCATTGTCGCGGGTGCCGCGGCCGGCCGGCTGGTCAGCTATGTCGCGCTGCGCTCCAACATGATGGTCGCAGCCCTGCTCTATGCGGCCGGCGCGTTGATTTGCGCAACGGCCCCTTCGATGCCGCTGTTCCTCGCCGGGCGCCTGGTCGAAGGCCTTGGCGGCGGCGCGCTCGTGTCGCTGGCCTTCGTCTCGGTCGAGCGCCTGTTTCCACGCAACATCTGGCCGCAGCTCTTCGGCATCATGTCCGCGGTCTGGGGCGTCGCCGCCTTCAGCGGCCCGATGCTCGGCGCGCTCATGACGGAGTTCCTGTCATGGCGCTGGGCGTTCGGCATCTTCACTTTCGGCGGCGCGGCGATGGCGCTGGCGAGCTTCATCGTGCTTGACACGCCCGAGGCAGCGAAGCCGCAGGCCGTCGGCGGCAGGGCGCCACGCTTTCCCTATCCGGCGCTCGCCTGTCTCGCCTTCAGCGTGGTGCTGATCGCCGCAGCCGGCATCGATATTGCCCTTGTGCGCTCGTCGCTGCTGCTCCTGCTCGGCCTGATCGGCTTGGCGTTGTTCTTCCGCATCGATGCTCTCAGGCCGCAATCGCGGCTCTTTCCATCGCCTTTGTTCTCGTGGCGCTCGCCGCTTGGCAGCGGCATGACCATGGTTGCGGCATTCTCCGTGGCCACCTGCAGCTTCACCATCTACGGGCCGCTGCTTCTGACCACGCTGCACGACATACCGATCCTGACCACCGGCTACATCATTGCCGCCGAATCGATCGCCTGGTCGATCCTGTCGATCCTCGTCGCCAATGCGCCGCTGGAGCGCGAGAGACTGATCATCGTCGTCGGCGCGCTGATGATCGCCTCCGGTCTCGCCGGTTTCGCCTATGCCATTCCGGCAGGCTCGATCCCGCTGATCCTGCTCTGCGCCCTGCTGCAGGGCGGCGGCTTCGGCGTGTGCTGGCCATTCCTCACGCGCGTCATCGTCGCTTCGGCCCGCGACGGCGAGCAGACGATAGCCTCGGCCGCCGTGCCGACCATGCAGCGCATCGGCTACGCGGTGGGCGCAGCACTTGCCGGCATCGTCGCAAATGCCAGCGGCTTCTCGGAGGGCCTGAACCGTGAAGCCGCCGCCGGCGTCGCCGGCTGGCTGTTCCTCGCCTTCGTGCCGCTTGGGGTCCTTGGATGCATCGCCGCGCTCAGGATCGCGCTGCCGGCGTTGCGGCCTCAGCAAGCGGCCGGCTAGACGACAATTGTCGCCAGCCGCTCGGCAATCAACGTGGCGAGGCGCGCCGCCACTTCGTCCTTGCCCATTTCCGGCCATTCCTCGACGCCGGTCCTGGAGACGATGCGCACCTTGTTGCGGTCGCCGCCCATCACGCCGGACGGCCCGATGCCGCTTTCATGCGAAACATCATTGGCGACGATGAAGTCGGCGCCCTTTTTCTTGAGCTTTGCCTCTGCATTGGCGATGAGGTCCTGCGTCTCGGCGGCGAAGCCGACGACAAGGCCTGGCCGCTGCGCATGATGGCCGATGCCGGCCAGGATGTCGGGATTTTCGACCATCTGCAGCGAAGGCGGTCCTTCGCCCGCCACCTTCTTGATCTTCTCGCCGGCGGCGTTGGCGGTGCGCCAGTCGGCGACCGCCGCGACAAACACGGCGGCATCCGCCGGCAACAGGCTCTCGACCGCCTGCTTCATCTGGGCGGCTGTTTCGACATGCGTGGTCGCGACACCGGCCGGATCGGCGATGGTGACTGGACCGGAGACGAGCCGCACATCGGCGCCGAGCTTCGCAAGCGCGGTCGCGATCGCATGGCCCTGCTTGCCCGACGAGCGGTTGGCGATGTAGCGCACCGGATCGATAGGCTCATGCGTCGGCCCGGAGGTGACGATGATCCTGCGGCCGGCAAGCGGCTTCGGCTTCTCGTCGAGCATCGCCTCGATCGCGGCGACGATCTCGAGCGGCTCGGCCATACGGCCCTCGCCCGCTTCGTTGCTTTCGGCCATCTCGCCCTTGGCGGGACCGACAAAGGCGATGCCGTCCTTCTGCAAGGTCGCGCGATTGCGCCGCGTTGCCGGATGCGCCCACATCTTCGGGTTCATCGCCGGGGCCATCAGCACCTTCTTGTCGGTGGCCAGAAGCACCGTCGAGGCAAGGTCGTTCGCATGGCCGTTGGCGAGCTTCGCCATCAGGTCGGCGGTCGCCGGCGCAACGACAAGCAGGTCGGCCTCGCGCGACAGGCGGATATGGCCGACATCGTGCTCGTCATTGCGGTCGAACAGCTCGGTGAAGACATGGTCGGCCGAAAGCGCGCCGACCGACAGCGTGGTGACGAATTCCTGCGCGGCCGACGTCATCACCACCCGCACCGAAGCGCCGCGTTCGCGCAGCCTGCGGATGAGGTCGAGCGCCTTGTAGGCGGCGATGCCGCCGCCGATGATGAGCAGGATGCGCTTTCCGGAGAGCGAGCCCCTCGGGACCGGCCTGCCGGCAGCGGCGACAACCGGCGTCGCCTGCTCATTCGCCTCTGTCAGCGCACGCAGGGTCTGCTCGATCTGGCCGATGCGGTCGGACTGCCCCGCCCGGCCTTCGACCGCGGCGCGGATCATCGCCCGCGCCTGCTCTTCCATCGAGCAGCCATTTTCGGCCGCGAGTTGCCGGAGCAGGTCCTTGACCTCGTCATCGAGATTACGGATCGTGATGCTAGCCATGTGATTGCACTCGCTTGCATGCAGTGCATGCGATGATAGCAATGCAATCAGACTGCGGCAACCGCTTGGCAATCAGAGCAATTTCCAGGCGATGTAGATCAGGGTCAGCGCGATCACCCACAGCGCTACGCGGCCGGAGCGGGTGTGGCGCGCTTCGGCCTTGCCGATGGCGCGGGCGGTCGCTTCGTCGAAGCGCAGGCCTTTCTCGGCCATCAGATCGATCTCGCGCGACAGTCGGTCGGTGCGGGCAGCGAGGTCCGGCGCTTGCCGTGCAAGCGCCAACAGCGCCTTGGCGCCGTCGCGCGCGTCGGTGAGCAGTCCGCGCGGACCGAGATTGCCGGCGATCCAGTCGCCGACCACGGGCTCCGAGGTCTTCCACATGTTGAAGGCCGGATCGAGCGTACGGGCAACACCCTCGACGACCACCATCGTCTTCTGCAGCAGGATCAGCTCCGGCCGAGTCGCCATGTCGAACAGCTCGGTGACCTCGAACAGCAAGGTCAGGAGCTTGGCCATCGAGATGGTGTCGGCCGACTGGCCGTGGATCGGCTCGCCGATGGCGCGGATCGCCTGCGCGAAGGCCGAGACATTGTGCTGGCGCGGTACATAGCCGGCCTCGAAATGCACTTCGGCGACACGCTGGTAGTCGCGCACGATGAAGCCGTAGAGGATCTCGGCGAGGAAGCGGCGCTCCTTCTTGCCGAGCCGGCCGGCAATGCCGAGATCGACCGCGACGATGGTGCCGTTGGCCTCGACGAACAGGTTTCCCGGATGCATGTCGGCATGGAAGAAGCCGTCGCGCAGTGTGTGCCTAAGGAACGACTGGATGAGGTTGGCGGCGATCGCCTTGAGGTCGTGGCCGGCGTCGGCAAGGCCGGCGATGTCGTTCATCTTGACGCCGTCGATCCACTCCATGGTGAGCACGTCGCGGCCGGTCCGCTCCCAATCGACCGCGGGCACGCGAAAACCCGGATCGTCCTTGGTGTTTTCGCCGAGTTCCGAGAGCGCCGCCGCCTCGAGCCGCAGGTCCATCTCGATCCTGGTGGTCTGCGCCAGCGTCTCGGTAACCTCGACCGGGCGCAGCCGGCGCGACGAGGGGATGTATTTTTCCTGCAGATGGGCCGCGAGGAAATAGCTTTCGAGATCCTGGTAGAAGCGGTGCCGCACGCCGGGCCGGATCACCTTAACCGCCACGCGCGAAGCGGCGCCTTCGCGCGCGACCTCCGCACTGTGCACCTGCGCGATCGAGGCGGCAGCCACCGGCTGACCGAAGGCGACATAGAGGTCGTCGATCTTGCGCCCGAGCGAGCCTTCGATCGCGTGGACCGCTTCCGCCTTCGGGAAGGTGTGCATCTTGTCCTGCAGCAGCGCGAGATCGAGCGCCATGTCGTTGCCGACGACATCGGGCCGCGTCGCCAGGAACTGGCCGAGCTTGACGTAGGAGGGTCCGAGCCGCACCACCGCCCGCGCCAGCCGGTCGCCGCGCTGATAGCTTAGCGCCCGACGGCGGGTAAAAAGCCGCGCCACGCGCCAGCCGAATTTCGGCATGCCGGACAGCTCTTCGCCCGGCAACGCCGCGACGACGCCCTCGCGGACCAGCACCCAGCCGGCCCTGGCCAGCCTGAAGGCGGCGCCGACGCTGCTCATAGGCCAGCCTGTTTCAAAGGGGCCCGCTGCAAGGGACCGCGCCTCAAAGCTTCCAGCCGGAATGAAGGGCGGCGATGCCGCCGGAATAGTTGCGGAAGGTGACGCGGTCGAAGCCGGCGCGGGTGATCATCGCCGCGAAATTCTGCTGGTTGGGGAACTTGCGGATGGATTCGACGAGATAGGAATAGGGTTCGCCGTCGCCGGTCACCGCCTTGCCGATCTTGGGGATGGCGTTGAACGACCAGGCCTCATAGGCCTTGTCGAGCAATGGCATGTCGACCTCGGAGAATTCCAGGCAGAGCAACCGTCCGCCTCGCTTCAGCACGCGATAGGCTTCGGCAAGCGCGACCTCGATGCGCGGCACGTTGCGGATGCCGAACGCGATCGTATAGGCGTCGAAGGTCTCGTCCTCGAACGGCAATTCCTCAGCATTGGCCTCGACGAAGTCGGTGTTTGCCGCAAGGCCCTGCTTCTCGGCGCGGTCGCGGCCGACCCCCAGCATCGAGCCGTTGATGTCGAGCACCGTGGCATGGGCCTGGCGCTGGCTGGCCTCGACGATGCGGAAGGCGATGTCGCCCGTGCCGCCGGCGACGTCGAGCACTTTCCAGCCCGGCCGCTTCGGCGGGTTCAGCCAGGCGACCATCGCGTCCTTCCACAACCGATGCAACCCAGCCGACATCAGATCGTTCATGAGGTCGTATCGATTGGCCACCTTATGGAAGACGTCGTTGACGAGGGGCTGCTTCTCGCCTTCCCCGACCTTCTTGAAACCATAGGAGGTTTCCATGCCGCCCGCGGCCGTGGTTCTCTCAACTGACATTATTTTGATCCGTCATAAAACCGGCGGGACCATAGCCGATCGATGGTGCCGACGCTATTGTCCAGGGCGCGGTTTTCGGCCGCGCTTTCAAAACACGGTCGAGAAAGGTTCCGCATGATTTTCCGGCCAGAATCCGCGCGAGATCAGCATGCCGAGCGGAATGACCGCATGATTTTGAAGGCCGAACTGCACTGCCACATCGAAGGGGCGGCAGCACCAGAGCTCGTCGTCGCCCAGGCCCGCAAATATGGCCAGGATCCTTCGCCCTACATCCAGGACGGCTCCTTCGTCTGGCACGATTTCACCTCGTTTCTCGCCGCCTACGATTTCGCTTCCGACCTGTTTCGCACCGAAGAGGACTATGCGCGCCTCGCCGACCACTATCTGACCAGCCTCGCCCGTGACGGCGCCATCTATTCCGAGGTTTTCACCTCGCCGGACCATGCCAAAAAGGCCGGGCTATCACCAAAAGCCTACACGGATGCGCTGGGCGAAGGCATGGTCCGCGCCAAGGCCAAGACCGGCATCGAGGGCCGCATGATCGTCACCGGCGTGCGCCATGTCGGGGTTGAGGCGATCGAGCAGGCGGCGCGCTTCGCGGCGCGCTGCGGCCACCCGCTGGTGACCGGCTTCGGCGTCGCCGGCGACGAGCGAATCGGCGACTTCGAGGACTATGTGCGCGCCTTCGAGATCGCGCGCGAAGCGGGCCTCGGCATCACCATCCATGCCGGCGAGCTGATGGGCTGGGAAAGCGTCAAGGCGGCCCTCGACCACATTCGCCCTTCCCGCATCGGCCATGGCGTTCGCGCCATCGAGAACCCGGACCTCGTCCGCCGCATCGCCGCCGAGGGCGTGGTGCTGGAATGCTGCCCGGGCTCCAACATCGCGCTGAAAGTGTTCGACAGCTTCGCCGACCATCCCTTTCCGGCACTGCGCGCTGCCGGCTGCAAGGTGACGCTCAATTCCGACGACCCGCCTTATTTCTGGACTTCGCTGAAGCGCGAATACGATATCGCCGCCGAGCATTTCGCCATGAACGACAAGGCGCTCGCCAGGATCACCCGGACGGCCATAGAGGCGGCCTTCGTGGACAAGAAGACCAAGGCGATGCTGCTGACCAGGCTCGACGCCAGAGTCCGGTGAATGGTGAATGGTGAATGGTGAATGGTTTGCCGGCTCTTCGGCCTGTCAACCGCAATCATCGATCCATCGGGACTCGCAAACCCGCTCACTATTCACTATTCACTATTCACCATTCACTGGAGCAGACCATGCAGGGCGTCACCGTCGTCGACCACCCCCTTGTCCAGCACAAGCTGACCATCATGCGCAAGAAGGAGACCTCGACGGCCGGCTTCCGGCGGCTGCTGCGCGAGATTTCGCTGCTCTTGGGCTATGAGGTGACCCGCAATCTCGAACTGACCACGACCATGATCGAGACGCCGATCGAGGAGATGGAGGCGCCGACGCTCGAGGGCAAGAAGCTGGTCTTCGCCTCGGTGCTGCGCGCCGGCAACGGCCTGCTCGAGGGCCTGCTCGACCTGGTGCCGGCGGCGCGCGTCGCCCATATCGGCCTCTACCGTGATCACGACACGCTGGAAGCGGTCGAATATTTCTTCAAGGCGCCGAGCGATCTTGCCGACCGTCTGGTGATCGTCGTCGATCCGATGCTGGCGACCGCGAATTCGGCGATCGCCGCGATCGACAAGCTGAAAGGACGCGGAGCGACCAACATCCGCTTCCTGTGCCTGCTCGCGGCGCCTGAAGGCATCGAGCGCTTCACCAAGGCGCATCCGGACGTGCCGATCTTCACCGCCTCGATAGACCGGCAGTTGAACGACAAGGGCTACATCATGCCCGGCCTCGGCGACGCCGGCGACCGCATGTACGGGACAAAATGAGCGGTCTTCTTTACCGCCTGTTTACGCAGACAAGCGGTTCCGGCACGCGTTAAAGTCGCAAACACCATGTCGGCCTAAGGATGCTGCCTTCGGGAGCAATTCCAGGAAGAGTGTGAAGCGGTTTTCCGTTCGGAATTGCTCCAAAACAAAGGGATAGAGCGGTTCGACGTTTCCTTGAAACGGTGAACGCTCCAGGGGCATCCATGCTGCGCAAGCTTCTCATCCTTGGCATCTTTGCCGGAACCTCGGCTTCTATCCCGATTGTCTATCAGGCGAATCCGCATCTGGTGGACAGCCTGCTGAAATCGACCGTCGCCTCGCAGCCGGCAACGCCGGAGGCTCAGCCGCAGGTCAATCTCGCTTCGGTCCCGGACAAGCCCGCCGCCCCGATGCCGCTCGGCCGCCAGGTGCTGGTCAATGCCGATGGACGCGGTCACTTTACGTCGCAGTTCAAGCTCAACGGCCGCCAGATCGACGGCATGATCGACACCGGCGCGACGCTGGTCGCCATCAACACCTCGACCGCGCGCAGGATCGGCATCTCGCTCAACCCATCCGACTTCAATCACCAGGTGAACACCGCCAACGGGGCGATCAAGGCCGCCGTGGTGACGGTCGACCGCCTGCAGATCGGCAAGATCGCGATCGACAACGTCCAGGCGATGGTGCTCGACGACAGGGCGCTGCAGACCAACCTGATCGGCATGAGCTTCCTGCAGCGCTTGCAGAAATACCAGGTCCAGGACGGCTCGCTGCTGCTCGTTCAGTGAGTTCGTATAAGCAATTCCAGGAAAAGTGTGCAGCGGTTAGGCTCGGCGATCTCGCCGTAGCCTTCCGTCCGGAATTGCGTCAAGAACAAAAAGATAGAGCGGTTCATCGTTTCCGCGAAACGATGAACTGCTCTATCGCGGCAATATCCGCCTGAGCACGGTCTTCTCGGCGGGCGGCTTGGAACCGCCGATCGTATAGGCGGCACGCACGGCGGCCGCTGCCGCTTCGGCCTCCGCGTCGGTGCGGGCATGCACCAGCGCCAGTGCCTCGCCCGGGCGAACCTCTGCGCCGACCGGCAGCAGCCTGGTCAGACCGACGGCATGATCGATCTTGTCGTCAGGATGCAAACGCCCGCCACCGAGCGTGACGACGGCAAGCCCGATATCGCGCGTGGCGATGCTGCTCACGAACCCGTCCTGATCCGCTTTCACGGCCAGTTCGACCGGCGCCGCCGGCAAATATTTTTCAGGGTTCTCGATGAAATCGCCGGGACCGCCAAGCACGGCCACCATCCGTGCGAAGACGGCTGCGGCGCGACCTCCGGCAAGCGCCTCGGTGGCGCGCCTGATGCCGTCCTGGTTGGACGAGACGAGCCCCGCCGACTGCAGCATTTCGGCCGCCAGCGCCAGCGTGACATCCTCCAGCCGGCGGTCGCGATAGCGGCCGGTGAGGAAATCGACGGCATTCTTGACTTCGACCGCATTGCCGGCCGCCGAGGCAAGCGGTTCGTTCATGCCGGTCACCAGAGCCGAGGCATTCAAGCCGGCGCCGTTGGCGACCTCGACCAGGCTGTTCGCGAGCGCCACGGCATCGCGCGACTTCTCCATGAAGGCGCCGTTGCCGACCTTGACGTCGAGCACCAGCGAGCCGAGCCCCGCGGCAAGCTTCTTCGACAGGATCGAGGCGGTGATCAGCGGGACCGATTCGACCGTGCCCGTCACGTCGCGGATCGCGTAGAGCCTGCGGTCGGCAGGTGCCAAATCGGCGGTCTGGCCGATGATGGCGCAGCCTGTTTCCAGCACTGTCTTGCGGAAAAGCGCCACGTCCGGCTGGCTGGCATAGCCGGGGATGGCATCCATCTTGTCCAGCGTGCCGCCGGTGTGGCCGAGGCCGCGGCCCGAGATCATCGGCACACAGGCGCCGCAGGCGGCGACGATCGGCGCCAGCATCAGCGAGACATTGTCGCCGACGCCACCCGTCGAATGCTTGTCGGTGACCGGGCCCGGCAGGTCGGACCAGTCGAGCACGTCGCCGGAATCGCGCATGGCGAGCGTCAGCGCCACCGTTTCCTCGCGGCTCATGCCGTTGAGGAACACGGCCATCGCGAAGGCGCCGGCCTGGCCCTCGGAGATGCTGCCGGTCGTCAGCCCCGCGACGAAGGCCGCGATCTCGTCGGCCGAGAGTTTGTGGCCGTCGCGTTTGCGGCGGATGATCTCCTGCGGCAGCATCAGTCGGGCAGGCCGTCCTGGAAGACGCGCCGCAGGATCGTCGCCAGCCGCGCGCCGCCGACCGGCGCCATATCCTTGGTTTCCTGGTGCGAGAGCTCCGCTCCGGTCATGCCCGCAGCCAGGTTGGTGATGACCGAGCAGGCGGCGACCTTGAGCCCGAGGAAGCGGGCGAGGATGACCTCTGGCACGGTCGACATGCCGACCGCGTTGGCGCCCATGACGCGCGCCATGCGGATTTCGGCCGGCGTTTCGAAGCATGGTCCGGAAAACCACATATAGACGCCCTGATGCAGCGCCGTGCCGGTCGACTTGGCCGCCTTTTCGATCGCGCCGCGCAGGCCCGCGTCATAGGCCTCGGTGAGACCGACGAAGCGGCGGTCGCTCGGCTCGCCGATCAGCGGGTTCGAGCCCGAGAAATTGATGTGGTCGGTGATCAGCATCACCGAGCCCGGTCCCATTTCAGGTTCGACCGAGCCGGCGGCATTGGTGAGGATCAAATGCGAGATGCCGATGCCGGCAAGCACCTCCAGCGCCGGCCGCATCGCGGCGGCGTTGCCATGCTCGTAATAATGCGCGCGGCCGGACAGCATCAGCACCGGCGTGCCCGCGAAATGCCCAGCAACCACCTCGCCGGCATGGCCGGAAACGCCGCTGCGCGGGAAGCCCGGCAGCTCGGCATAGGAGATGCGCCTGGCATCCTTGACCTGGTCGACCAGCCCGCCAAGGCCCGAGCCCAGCACGAGGGCCGCGGTCGGCGCCAGTCCGTCCAGCTTCTCGACCAGATGATCCAGCGCTTCCTTCATTTGAGGTTATCGCCCCTGAAGCCGTAAGGCAGCATGTCACCCATGGTCACCGTCTCGGCCACGCCGGTATCGTCGCACAGATAGAGCTTCGTGTCCGGCCGGCAGAATTCCGCCAGCCGCTGCCGGCAGCCACCGCAGGGCGAGCATTTGGCCATGCGTTCGGCGATCACCGCGATCTCCACAATCCTGCCGCCGCCGCCCATGATGTAGTGGCCGAGTGCCGTCGTCTCGGCGCACCAGCCTTCCGGATAGGACGCCACCTCGACATTGGCGCCGGTGAAGACGCGCCCGTCCTCGGTACGCAAGGCGGCACCCACCGGGAACTTCGAATAGGGCGCATAGGCCTTGGCCATCGCCGTCTTCGCCGCCTCGAACAGATCATGCGACATCCGGTTCTTCTCTCCCACGATCTTGTTCAAATGCCGGTCGCCCCCGGACGAAAATCCAGCCCTCAGCGTTCCTTCACATAGGGCACGCCGCCGGCACGCGGCGGGATCGCCTTGCCGATGAAGCCGGCGAGCAGGATGACGGTCAGCACATAGGGCAGCGCCTGCATGAACTGCACCGGCACCTTGCCGATTATCGGCAGCGGCGAGCCCTGCAGGCGGATGGCTGCGGCATCGAGAAAGCCGAACAAAAGGCAGGCGAACATGGCGTTGACCGGCTTCCACTTGGCGAAGATGAGCGCGGCCAGCGCGATATAGCCCTTGCCCGCCGTCATGTCCTTCACGAAGCCGCCATTCTGCACCATGGAAAGATACGCGCCGGCCACGCCGGTGAGGATGCCGGTGCAGATCAGCGCGCGGTAGCGCAGCCAGGCGACCGAGATGCCGGCGGTATCGACGGCGGCCGGGTTTTCGCCGACGGCGCGCATCCTCAGCCCGAAGCGGGTACGAAACAGCACCCACCAGGTGAACGGCACCATGGCGAAGGCGAAATAGACCAGGATCGAGTGGCCCGAGATCAGCTCGGCATAGATCGGGCCGATGATCGGCACATCCTTGATCGCGTCGGCGCCGGGCCAGGTGATCGCCTCGAACCGTTCGCCCGGCTGCAGCGCCGGCGTGCGCCCGCCCTGCTGGAACCAGGCCTGGCCGAGGATGATGGTCGATCCGGCGGCGATGAAATTGATCGCCACGCCGGAGACGATCTGGTTGCCGCGATGCGTGATTGAGGCAAAGCCATGCACCAGGGCGAAGGCGACCGAGATCAGGACGGCTGTGCCGAGGCCGATCAGCGCCGAATGGAAGACGGCGGCGGCCGAAGCTCCGGCAAAGGCGCCGACCAGCATCTTGCCTTCCAGCCCGATGTCGAAGATGCCGGCCCGCTCCGAATAAAGCCCCGCCAGGCAGGCGAGCAGCAGCGGCACCGAAAGGCGGATGGTCGAATCCAGCACCTGGACGATGGCGTTGAACATGTCCATCTCAGGCCCCCTTCCCGTTGACTGCCTGCATGCCGACCGATTTCGGACTGACCGAGGCGAACAGCGCCTGGATATAGGGCCTGAACATGTGCTCCAGCGCGCCGGCGAACAGGATGACCAGGCCCTGGATGATGACGATCATGTCGCGGCTGATCGCCGGCATCTCGAAGGCGAGCTCGGCGCCGCCCTGGTAGAGCATGCCGAACAGGATCGCCGCCAGCACGATGCCGACCGGATGCAGCCGGCCCATCAGCGCCACCGCGATGCCGACATAGCCGGCCCCGGACACGAAATCGATCGCGACATTGTGCTGGTCGCCCATCACCGGGTTGAGCGCCATCATGCCGGCCAACGCGCCCGAGATCATCATCGCGGTGATGATGATGCGGGTTTCCGAAATGCCGGCGTAGCGCGCCGCCTTCGGGCTGTGACCATAGGTGCGCATTTCATAGCCGAGCCGGGTGCGCCAGATCAGAAGCCAGACCAGGAACGCCATCACCAGCGCCAGCAGGAAGCAGATGTTGAGCGGCGCCGAGCGGATCTTGGCGCCGAACAATTCGATGATCCAGTTGAGCTTCGGCAGTTCGGCGCCGGCGAGAAAATTGCGCGTCTGCGGCGCCTGCGAGCCGGCCGGTTTCAGCGGACCGACCAGGAGATAGACCATCACCGAAGCGGCGATGAAGTTGAACATGATGGTGGTGATGACGATGTGCGAGCCGCGCTTGGCCTGCAGATAGGCCGGGATCAGCCCCCAAAGCGCGCCGAACGTCGCCGCGGCCACGATCGCGATCGGAAAGATCACCCACCAGGGCATCACGCTGTCGAGGCTCAGGCAAACCAGCGCGATGCCGAGGCCGCCTATATAGGCCTGGCCCTCGGTGCCGATGTTGAACAGGCTGCAATGCGCCGCCACCGCCACCGAAAGGCCGGTGAAGATGAAGGTCGTGGCATAGAACAGGGTGAAGGCAATACCCGTGCCCTTGCCGAAAGCGCCCTCGACCAGGATGACGGCGGCGCGGAACGGGTTTTCGCCGACCAGCATGACGACGAAGCCGGCGACGATGAAGGCGACCGACAGGTTGATCAGCGGGATCAACCCATAATCGGCCCAGGCCGGCAGCTTGGCGTAAGGCGTGCTCATTCGGCGGCCTCCTGGTGCTCGACGCCGGCCATCAATAGGCCAAGCTCGCCTTCGGTCGCATCTGGGCCGCGCTCGCCGACGACACGGCCGGCGAACATCACCAGGATGCGGTCGGAGAGCGAGCGTATCTCGTCGAGCTCGACCGAGACCACCAGCACGGCCTTGCCCTGGTCGCGCATGGCGATCAGCCGCTTGTGGATGAATTCGATGGCGCCGACGTCGACGCCGCGCGTCGGCTGGCCGACGATCAGCACGCCGGGATCCTGTTCCATCTCCCTGGCCAGCACGATCTTCTGCTGGTTCCCGCCGGAGAAATTGGCCGTCTTCAGCCGCGGATTGCCGGGGCGGATGTCGTATTTTTCGATCTTGTCCTTCGCATCGGCCATGATGGCCTCGATGTCGAGGAACGGCCCTTTCAGGTAACGCTCGTCGTCGTGATAGCCGAGGATCGAGTTCTCGTTCTCCTCGAAGGCGAGCACGAGCCCGACATGATGGCGGTCCTCGGGCACATGGGCGAGGCCGCGGTCGCGCAATTCGCCGGGATCGGCCTTGCCGGTGAGATCGATCGGCTTGCCGTCGAGCATCACCTCGCCGGAAACCGCATGCCTGATGCCCGAGATCGCCTCGAGCAACTCCGACTGGCCGTTGCCGGCAACGCCGGCGATGCCGACGATCTCGCCGCCGCGCACGTCGAAGGAGACATTGTCGACCATGGTGACGCCGCGCGAATCCTTGACGGTCAGGTTCTTGACCGAGAGTTTTACGGCGCCGGCTTCGGACTCGCCCTTCTCGACCCTGAGCAATACCCGCCTGCCGACCATCAGCTCGGCCAGTTCGCCGACGGTGGTTTCCTTTGTCACCCGGGTCGCCACCATCGTGCCCTGGCGCATCACCGAAACCGTGTCGGTGATCGCCATGATCTCGCGCAGCTTGTGCGTGATGAGAACGATCGTTTTTCCCTGGTCCTTCAATTGCTTGAGGATGCGGAACAGGTGGTCCGCCTCGGCCGGCGTCAACACGCCCGTCGGCTCGTCGAGGATCAGGATCTCGGCGCCGCGATAGAGCGCCTTGAGGATTTCGACGCGCTGCTGCAGGCCGACCGCCAGTTCTTCGATGACGGCGTCGGGTTCGACCTCGAGGCCATATTCGCGCTCCAGCCGGTCGAGCTCCGAGCGAGCCTTGGCGATGCTGCTCTTCAGCAGCGCATCGTTTTCGGCGCCGAGGATGACATTTTCCAGCACCGTGAAATTGTCGACCAGCATGAAGTGCTGGTGCACCATGCCGATGCCGAGCGCGATGGCGTCGTTGGAGGTATGGATCGAAACCGGCTTGCCGTCGACGCGGATCTCGCCGCTGTCGGCCTGGTAGAAGCCGTAGAGGATCGACATCAGCGTCGACTTGCCGGCGCCGTTCTCGCCGACAATGCCGTGGATGGTGCCGCGCGCGACTTCCAGGTTGATGTCGCGGTTGGCGCGCACGGCGCCAAAGCTCTTGTTGATGCCTATGAGCTCGATTGCGGCTTGCGCCATGCAGCCAGTCCCCACTGTAATTTTTTTATCGCTTGGTCAAAATGCCTAGCATGATGCCCCGCTTATGCCAATCGGCCGTTCACTCTCGACAAATCCCCGCGCCCTTGTCAATTTCGAACCTGAGCAGGTTCCGCAAAAGTGTCCCACGGTTTTGCGATTGGAACCTGTGAAAACCAACAGAGCATAGGCAGATATTCGTGGGGCATCCCACGTATATCTGCTTAGGTGGAAGTTCACATTCACAAGGGTCGGTTTTGCATGGCCAAACCTGACGATCGGCTGACGACGCTGGAAATCCGCGCCGCCGAGCAGGAAAAGATCATCGAGGAACTGTCCGGCCAGATCGCCGAGCAGTGGAAGGTGATCGAGCGCATGGAGCGCAAGCTCGCCGCCCTGACAGACCGATTCCTGGAGCTGGAGGAGCAGACCGCCTCCGATGTGCCGGTGACCAAGCCGCCGCATTGGTGAGAAGCCGTGGGGGTGAGAAGCCGTGGGGGTGAGAAGCCATGGGGGTGAGGAGCCATGGGGAAGACGGCCATGTCCAGTGAAAGCGACCGTGTCGCCAGGGCCGGCGACTATGTCTTTGGGCTGATGAACGACAGGGAGCGCGCCCGCGCCGAACGCGACCTTGAGATCGATCCCGCCTTTCGCGACACGGTGCTGCGGTTGGCCGAACGCCTGCGCGCCTTCGATCCCGCGGAACCCGAAGGACGCGACAATCGCTGGGAGTTGGTCACGCAACGCCTTGCCGAATTGCCGCAGATGCAGACGCGGCTTGCCGGCGTCGCCGCCGCCGAGAGGCCAGCACCGCAGCCGATGATCCGCCGGCTCGAGCGCAAGCCCTACGGCCTCGGCCTGCATTCGCTTGGCGGCAGGCTGGGCTTCGTCATCGCGCTTGCCCTGGTGGCCGCCTTTGCGCTCGGTTATCTCGCCGGAACGCTATAAAAGCAATTCGAGCAAAAGTGCGGGCGGTTAGGCTCGGCGCCTTCGCCGCAGCCCTCCGTCCGGAATTGCGTCAAAGTAGAGACCTCGACATCAGAAGCATCGGCTCGCCGTCCTGCTCAAATGTCTCTACCGCCCTCCATCCGAGCGCTTCGTAGAAGGCCCGCGCCTGCCAGGTATAGAGATAGAGCATGCCGACACCGGCCGACGCGGCATGGGCCTCGACGGTTTTGACCAGCGCCGTGCCGACGCCGCCGCCGCGACAGGCTTCCTCGACGATCAGCCCGGCGAGCCATGGCGTCAGATCGTGCGGCGAACTGATTTCGTCGCGCACGAGCAGGCAGCTGCCGATGGGTTGGTCTTGGTTCCGCGCGACGAACGCCGCCTCGAAGCCGTCGCCGGCGATCAGCCTGCGCAGCCCGGCCATGTCCTCGTCGAGTGTCCGATCCGTGCCCTCAAAGAAAGCCTTGAGACGAAGCCGCGCTATCGGTTCGATGTCGCCTTCGGCCATGGCTTCGATTGCCGGTCGCATCATACGTCTCCAAAACGAAACCGCCGGGCGTTGGCCCGGCGGTTCGAATCTTCGTTCAACTGCCGATCAGTACGGACAGGCGTTGTCGGTGGTGTAGTCGTGCACCTGCACCTTGCCGGAAATGATGTCGGCCTTGGCCTTTTCGACGGCGGCCTTCATCTCATCGGTCACCAGCGCCTTGTTGTTGTCATCCATGGCGTAGTCGACGCCGCCTTCCTTGAGGCCGAGATTTTGGAGGCCGCCCTTGAAGGTGCCGTTCTTGCCGTCCATGAAGGCGTTGTAGACGGCAACGTCGACGCGCTTCATCATCGAGGTCAGCACCTTGCCTGGCTGCAGGCCATTCTGGTTGGAATCGACGCCGACGCCGAGCTTGCCGGCATCCGCCGCCGCCTGCAGCACGCCGACGCCGGTGCCGCCGGCCGCGGCGTAAACCACGTCGGCGCCCTGGTCGATCTGCGTCTTGGCGATCTCGCCGCCCTTGGCCGGGTCGTTCCAGGCGGCCGGCGTGTCGCCGGTCATGTTCTGGATGACATCGGTCGCACCCGCCGACTTGGCGCCGCCGACATAGCCGCATTCGAACTTGCGGATCAGCGGGATATCCATGCCGCCGACGAAGCCGACCTTCTTCGACTTCGACGCCATCGCCGCCAGGATGCCGACGAGGTAGGAGCCTTCGTTCTCCTTGAACACCAGCGAGCGGACATTGGGCAGGTCGACGGCATCGTCGATGATGGCGAAATTCAGGTCCGGATAATCTTTCGCGACCGCTTTCAGCGCGTCCTCCCAGGCAAAGCCCGCCATGACGATCGGGTTGCGGCCGTCCTCGGCGAAGCGGCGCAGCGCCTGCTCGCGCTGCGAGGCGTTGGAGACCTCGAATTCGACGTAAGCCACGCCGGTTTCGGTCTTGAACTTCTCGGCGCCGTGATAGGCAGCCTCGTTGAAGGATTTGTCGAACTTGCCGCCCAGATCGTAGAGGATGGCCGGCTGCACATCCGCGGCGAAAGCCGGAAGAACCATTGCGGTTGCGGCCAGTAGGCCGAGAACGATACGTTTCATGTGATCCACACCCTGTCGGTTATTTTTTCCGTTTTGCACCGCCTGCCCGCCCGGTTCTCCGGCGGGCTTGCAGCGCCAGGCAGGAAGTGTTTCCCTCCCGCTCGCGGTCAATCTGGCACGGCCCGAAACAAAATTCACGTGGAATTTTGACCTGTTGGAAAAAGCGGTTACCGGCAGTTGGGCTCGGCGGTTTCGCCGTAGCCTTCCCGTCTGGAATTGCGTCAACGCAAGCGCCTTCAGGGGCTTGGAGCGAATTCCGCGCCGCGACGCTTGCGGCGGTAGCCGATGACGTAGAGCAGGAAGGCAAGCACCGCGAACACCGCAAAACCGGGCTGCGCGAGCACCCAGGCGACGGCGCCGTCCCAGACCAGCGGGCTCGCCTTGGCGCGCACGAAAGTCTCGAAAGCCGCGCGTGTGTCGGGCGACACGGCAAGCCAGCTTGCGTTGAGCGGCGTCATCACCAGCGAGGAGGCGGCGACCGAGCGTGTGGTGTCGATCACCGCCATGATGACGGCGATCGACAGCGCAACCATGGCTGCCAGCCGAAAGATGAAACGCAACATCGACGCTCTCCCCGGGAAGGCTCCCGTCTACCCCGCAATCGACATAGAGCGTGCGTGGTTCCCGCGCAATCGCGGCCCGTGAAATTAGAGCAATTCCAGGAAAAGTGTGAGCGGTTTTCCGTCCGGAATTGCGTAAAAACAAAGGGATAGAGAGGTTCGCCGTTTCCGTGAAACGGTGAAACGCTCTAGCGAGCCGGCGCCGGTCTGCGCCGGTTCACCCGCCAGACGGCGAAAATACCGCCGGCGATCGCGCCGACGATCAGCCCTCCCAGGCCGACAAAAGCCGCGAAAAATCCGCAGGCGCCCTCGAAGCAGCTCATATGCGTCAGGTCCGCGATCAGCGAACCGGCGAAGAACCCGCCGCAGGCGCCGATCGCGCCGCCGAGGATGATGCCGAGCAGCGCGGCAAGGATCGAGACGAAGACAGGCGGCCGCTCGGTCTCCGGATTGGCGTAGATCGTGTCGGCGCCGGCTCCGTTGCGCAAGAGATAGATGCAGAGCAGGCCGATGGCGATCTCGGCGACGGCAAAGCCCAACGCCTCGGCCGAGAAGGCGAAGCTGTAAAACACATAGGCCTGGCGCAGCACGAGCCAGACGATGATGGCAATCTGCCAGATGGTGTAATGGCGCGGGAAGCGAGCCGAGCGGTTGAAGGCGAGACCAAGCAGGTACAAGCCCCACAGGATGGTGATCACGCCACCGACAAGGCCGCCATAGATCAGGAACAACAAATTGTCCGGCAGGCTGAAGTCGCCGATCAACCGCCAGTTTGCGATCAGCCCGTAGGCCGAAAGACCCATGACGATGACGAGCCAGCCTACCGGGATGAAGGAAAGCCCGCTGTCCGGCCGCCCCGCGGGTTGCTGGTCGATCGATGCCATGTCGGGACGATGCCCCTCGCAAAGCCCATTGCAATTTCAGGAGCAAGCCGCTCCCAGGCGGTATTGCGTAAACCAGCACTTGAGAGCGGTTCAGTGAAGCCGAAGCGCTCCAGGGCAGTCGATAGACAGCGAGCGCCGAAGTCAAGCGCAGCCAACCTGGCCGAGCACCGACATCAAGACGATCCCCGGCTTTGCTCCTCGACCGCCTTCAACCGGACGACCGACACCGAGCAAAGGGCTCGCGCCACGACCTTGGTCGAGACGCTGCCAAGGTGCCGGCGAATTGCCGACGACGATCGGGCACCGACGACGATATGTCCGACGTCGTTGCGCTCGGCGTAGCTGAGGATAGCATCGGCAGGGCTGACTGCTTCGAGCACGTGATAGCTTATGCGATCCTCCGGCAGATGCAGCGGACGCGCCCAGTCTTTCAGCGCGACCAGTCGCTGCAGATAGACAAGACGTCCCGATTGATCGACACTCGGCGTGTCGGCGATGATCTCGGTCTTCAACACCGTCACGCAAGCCAGCCAGGAATCCGCCCGCGCCGCAAGGACACGTGCCGTTTCGTTGAGAACCTCGCCTGCCAGGGCATCGTTTCCGTTGGCGAGGTCGACCGCGGCCAGCACGATCGGCGGTCCGGCCTGCACTCTCGAGCTGGCAGGCTTTCCCACCAGCGCTTTCTCATCGGGCCTGCCCAGCAGATTCCTGATCGCGTCCCAAGGCCGTGCGCTCGATGGCGCGCGTGGCCTGGCGACCACGACCTGATCGGGGTTCCTGAGATCCGACAGAACGTGTGCTGCATCGCCATATCGCCTGGATCTGTCCACTTCCATGCATCGTAGGATGATGGTTTCCAGCCACCGTGGAATGGCCTTGTCGACGTCTCGCGGCGGCTTGGGCGCATGGAATAGCCTGCGCTTCATTCCAGCGAGGGTGGCGGGGCGCCCGAACGGCTCATCGCCGGTGACGAGTTGATAGAGGATGCAGCCCAGCGCAAACAGGTCGCTCGCCGGATCCGATCTCTCGCCCAATACCTGTTCGGGCGAAATATAGGCCGCGGTGCCCATCGGCACGGAACTCTCCTCGCCGAGAAGGTCCGGAAGCTCTGCGTGGCGCGCGAGGCCGAAGTCCAGAAGCACGGCGCCGCGTTCCGCAAGAATGATGTTCTCGGGCTTGAGATCGAGATGAACGACCTTCTGGCGATGCAAGGCGGCGAGCGCCGTTGCGATTTCGACGCCGATCCTCGCCGCTTCGTCCGGCGGCAGCGGCGCCCGGCCGACCACGTCCGCCAGACCGGCCCCGGCGACGAACTCCATTGCAATGTACGGCACGTTGGCCAGGCCTCCGGAGGCCGCAAAGCGCGGCACATGCGGACCCGAGAGGCGTTTTAGGATCAGTTCCTCGGCCTCGAATCCAAGAATGGCCGAGACGTCCCCTCCCGGGTCGAGAAAGGGAATCTTCAAGAGGAGCGGAAAATCGAACTTCGGATTTCTGGCGCGCCAGAGCGCCGCCATGCCGCCGGACTGAAGCTTCTCGACGAGTTCGAAACCGTCGATGTTTGTCCCTGCTTCGAACCTCTCCATCGATCCTCTCCGGGGACTTAGCGGCCGATTTTCAGGCGCATGCCGAGCCAAGCGGGCAGGCCGGCCGCGCCGATCTTGCGGGCGGTTTCTTCATGGTCATAAGGAACGCGAACCATTGTCACCTCATGCCGATCGGTGTCGAGCAGCGCAAAGCAGGCGGCGGGGTTGCCATCGCGCGGTTGGCCGACGGCTCCCACGACGATCAGATGCCGCCGCAGTTCCGACAGCGGCGCCGCCACGTTGCCCAGCGGCGAAAAATGGACCGGCCGGCTGGCGGGCAAGGCGTAGTAGATGGCCGGGACGTGGGTGTGGCCACAGAAGATGAAACGGGCATCGCTGGAGGACAGACAGCGTTCCGCCGCCTCCCTGTCGCGTATGTACAACCATTTCTCCGGCCTCTCCGCGCTGGCGTGAACGAACAGCCGGTCCTCCGATCGGAGCGAAAGCGGCAGCCGCGCGAGAAAATCGAGATGCGCGGCCGCGAGGTGCTTGCGGGTCCACTCGATGGCGAATCGCGCATTCTCGGTCATGTCGGTCCGGACCAGTCCCACCGCTTCGTCATGGTTGCCCATGATGCAGGAGGCACCATTTTCCACCAGACCGGCGGCCGTCTCGATCACATAGGCTGGATCTGGCCCGTACCCGACCAGATCGCCGAGCAGAACCAACTGGTCCGGTGCCCGCTTGCGGACGGCCTCCAGGACTGCGTCGAACGCCTCGCGGTTGGCATGGATGTCAGACAGGATCGCGATGCGCATTCAACCTTGTCCCGGGACCGGCGCAACATAGCAAGGGGATGGCTGCAAAGGATTTGATCCGGCTCAATGCCCCCACCGGCCTCCGACAAGCTTCCCCATGGCGGCAGCCTTCTCGATTTCAGCAACATCTGCTGCCGATCGGTAGAGGAGAAATTGTACGACCGGCACCCTTATGCGCGAACGCCCTCGGACTCTGGTCGCATCGAGAGACGCGCAGGCATTCCTGGATGCGGGCCTCTGCCATTCGCGACAAAAACCTTGGCCGTGCCATTATGGCTTGGCATTCGCTTTCGGATCGACTAGATGAGCCCCGCGCCCGTTTGCCTAGACGGCTAGCGGCGCAGGGAAGGGTTGCCTGCCGGTTGAAGGCACTCCAGATGTCCGTCCAGGGCTTCCCGCGGGAACATCTCCCCAACCCGTGCGGCGAAACCGGCCGACGCGAGATGCAAGGACGGAGAGGTGGCCGAGTGGTTGAAGGCGCACGCCTGGAAAGTGTGTTTACGGGAAACCGTAACGCGGGTTCGAATCCCGCTCTCTCCGCCAGCTATCTTCCATAAAAACCATTAGTTTTCAAAAACTTCCTTGCGGCCCTTGACCGCCAGATATCGAAACATATCTCATTCTGTGTAACAAACTGTGTAACATTAGAGTGAGCTAATGCGGCGATCTACAGCGCCACGCCCGCATAAGCGGGATGGTATCTGGTATCTCGTGCGCCGGGTGCCTAAGGAATTTGCGTCGTTCGACCGCCGCGGCTTGGTGCGCATTTCAACCGGGGTGGCAGTTGCTGACGATCCGCGTGGTGTAAGGGCTCGCGATGCGGTGCGAAGTCTCGGCGCGGAGCTCGAGACTTATTGGCGCAAACTGGGTGACGGCCAGTCCGCAGAGGCAGCTCTGCGTTTCGAGGCAGCGAGGAAGCGCGCACGATCGTTCGGGCTGGCTTATCGAACCAATGAGGAGCTGGCGGCGGGGCCGCTGGACGAACTCATAGCCCGCATGAAGCTGCTTCTCGATAGAAATGCCATCGACAACGCAGCGGACGTCGCGGCGGTCATGGGCGGCGCGCGGCGGCCGGCACTGCGCCTGAGCGGGCTCCTCAAGGAGTTCGAGGCGATCGAGCAACAGAACCTGCTGGCGATGTCTCCAAACCAGATAAAGAAGTGGCGGAACCCCAAGAAGCGGGCGATCGCAAACTTGATCGGCGTCATCGGCGATAAGGAGATCGCTCGCATGACGCGAGAGGATGCGGTTGCCTTCCGTGAATGGTGGCAGAAGCGCGTCGTTGGAGGGGGCCTCGACATCGGCACGGCCAATAAGGACATCGGCCACATCTCCAAGATGCTGCGTGTTGTCGACCTCACGCACCAGCTCAAACTGGAGCCAGTTTTCCACCACCTTCGCCTTTCCGGGGCGGTCGCAGCCCAGCGCGCAGCGTTCAGCGAGCAGTTCGTGCAGGAAAAGATTCTCGCCGAAGGGGCGCTTGACGGGCTGAATGACGAGGCCCGCCACCTTGTCTATCTAATTGCCGATACCGGACTGAGGCTTTCCGAAGCGGCTAATCTCACCGCAGAGACCATCCACCTCGACCAGGAAATTCCGCACGTCCAGGTGCGCCCCAATGGCCGCCGTCTGAAGACCGATCATTCCGCACGCGATATCCCCCTGGTCGGCTGCGCGCTTGACGCGATGAAGCTGCATCCGAATGGCTTTCCGCGATACCGCGATAAGGCGGCTTCGCTGTCGGCGCTCGTCAACAAAGTGCTTGGCAAAAAGAAGCTGCTGCCCACCTCGGAGCATAGCCTCTATAGTCTGAGACACACTTTCGAGGACCGGCTAACGGCTGTCGAGGCGCCGGAGAAGGTGACCGCTTCCCTGATGGGGCACAAATGGATCCGGCCGAAGTATGGCGCCGGACCGTCCCTGATGCAGAAGCACGAGTGGCTTCAAAAGATTGCTTTCAAGCCGCCAAAAGGCTAGCGGCGCCCGTTCTCTCGGGACCGCCCAACGGGAGCGCTTAGGCTCGCGGCATTCCACTGTCGCGGAAATCGCTTCGTCTCAGGCGATCCTTTGCTCAAGCTGTACGACGTTTGTGTCGTTACGCAGGCCCGTTGCGACGACCGACACCCGGAACTTCCCTGCTAATGCGTGGTCGAAGATGGCGCCGACGATAATGTTGGCGTCCGCATCGACTTCTTCCCGTATCCGTGTCGCTGCCTCGTCGACCTCGAACAGCGTCATGTCCATCCCACCGCAGATCGATACGAGCAGCCCCCTGGCGCCGGTCATGGAGGCCTCATCAAGGAGCGGATTGGCGATTGCGGCCTCGGCTGCCCCCCTTGCCCGGCCCTCTCCGGAAGCCTCGCCGGTTCCCATCATCGCGCGGCCCATGTCACGCATCACCGACTTCACGTCGGCAAAGTCAAGGTTGATCAGGCCATCTTTCACCACGAGATCAGTGATGCAGCCGACGCCCGCGTAGAGAACACGGTCGGCCATGGCAAACGCGTCGGCAAACGTGGTCCTGGCGTCGGCGACCCTGAACAGGTTCTGGTTCGGGATGACGATCACCGTGTCAGCGCTTTCACGAAGGCGCTCGATCCCGTCCTCAGCAGCCTGTGTCCTGCGCTTCCCTTCGAAGACGAAAGGCTTGGTGACGACGGCCACTGTCAAAATGCCGGCATCGCGCGCGGCACGCGCAATCACGGGCGCAGCACCGGTGCCCGTGCCGCCGCCCATTCCGGCGGTGATGAAACACATATGCGTTCCCATCAGCTGGCCCATTATCTCGTCGAGCGATTCCTCGGCGGCGGCAATTCCGACATGAGGCAAAGACCCGGCGCCGAGGCCTTGGGTGACATGCGCACCCAACTGGATCAATCGAGACGCTTTTGACATGGTGAGCGCCTGGGCATCAGTGTTGGCGACGACGAACTCGACGCCTTGCAGGCCTTCGGCGATCATGTTGTTGACGGCGTTTCCGCCGGCGCCGCCGACCCCAATGACGGTAATCTTAGGCCTCATCTCGAGGATTTCCGGCTTGGCTGCCATTGAGGTTTCTCCCTACAAAGGCGCCGGCTACACTGCCGAGCGCACCACACGGAGCCAGGTCAGCGAGCAGGCGAATCAGGCGATCCCAACCACGATCAGGGAATCAGAGGAGGCGCCTGACTTCAAGGTCGAGCTTAAGACGATCAGGTGTCCTAGCGTCCTCATATTCGGCGCCTTTCTGCATCAGTTCCGCCAGCACGCGGCGAGCCCGGTCTTGGTTTCCGAGCCGCCGTCGCATCTCCTCAAGCTCTTGCTCTAGCCGTTCGAAGGTCGGGGTGTAGGATTCGCCATGACGAACGACCAAATAGGCGGCGACAGCGAGAAACCGCTCCAGTTCCGCCAGAGGCGGTGGAGAACTGGGAAATGCTGCGGAGCGCCGCATGGCCGGTTTGACCTATCTCGGCTTCGACTACTCGGAACCGGAACCCGGCAGGCGTCGCGACTTTTCTGTGGCTGGGAAGCCTTCCCTTCTGGCCTTCGCGAAAGCTCGGTCGCCCTCCAGGAACTCGACCAGCATGAACGGAATGAGCTCACCTACTGCCTCGGACTCGCCGTAGGTTTGACGGTATAGTGTCGCATAGTCCTTAAGGGCTTGGCTCAGGTCCGCGCTGATGGTGATGGTGATTTTCGAAGGTGTTCGGTCAGGGAGCTTTCCCAGCTTCAGCTTTGACATCACCTACTCCTGCGAGCTTGGATAGGGCCGAAGCACGAGATCCTTGTGCACGATGACGCGGAGCGGCCAGCCGGGGCGCACCGTGATTGTCGGCTGAATGTTTAGGTTCTTTTCGGTGATGCGCTGGCCGGCTTGACTGACGTTTTGTTGAGTGGATTCCCGGATGGCCTTGACCAGGTCGCTTTCGTTTTCACCAAAACTCAACTCGGTGCCGACACCCAGCAATGTGGCCAGCGCAACTCCCTTGATCAGCTGCCAGGTGTGGAAATCAACCTTGTCCTCAAGCCCTGCGTAGCCGGCGGTGTCTGTGGCGGGCAGATTGTCGATTTCGATGGAGGAGCCGTCTGGCAGCAGAATGCGCTGCCAGACCAGCAGGGCGCGTTTTTGCCCAAAGGCGACGACGCTGTCATAGGTGCCGATCAGGCGTGAGCCTTGGGGGATCAGCAAGATGCTACCGGTGACAGTGTCGTGCACATTCTCGGTGACCTGCGCAACTACCAAACCGGGCAAGTCGGAATTGATGCCGGTGATGAGGCTTGCCGCGATCACGCTGCCAGCCATCAACTGATAGGGCGAAGCCGGCGTCTGCAGTGCATGCGGATTGTAGATTCCGTTTGTGTCCCGCTGACTGATAAAATCGAGCTTGCGCTGTTGGTTGTTCTGGTCGTCATCGGCTGACACAACCGAAGCCGACGCGCGTGTCGCACCGGCTTGCGGAAGCGCCTCAAATGGCTGCTGGGCAGATTGTCCGCCGCCCGCGACATCTGTCTGCTTCGGCCGATTGTCGATCCGGAACATGACTTGCGACTCGCGAGCCTCGATTGCCTGCTGGGCAAAGCGTTGCTCTTCGGCAGAGACTTCCTGCCCCGGCGCGATGCCGAGCTGGCGCTGTCGCTCAAGGATGGGACGGCCGAGATCGCCTGGCAGTGGTGGTCCAAGCATAGGCACCTTTGGCTTGATCGCGGAATAGTCCTTGGGGAGGTTTTCGAGCCCCTCGGCTGTTGGCTTGCGCTCGGTGTTATAGCGGTCCTCTGCCTGGCCCTTGATGCGCCAGGCCGGCCCTTGAAGCGCGAGCATGGTAACGCCGAATATGGCGCCCGATCCGAGCGCGGCGATAGCGATGATCACGCCGCGCCTGAATCGGACGGCGCGTCGCGGCGATGCTCGCAACTGCAGCTGCTCGGGATCAAGCTTCGGCGGAGCGGTGGAATGGGACGTGTCTGTCATGGGCGCTCCCCTCACCTGCCGAGACGAGAAAAAAGCGAGATCCGCCGCGGCGGCTGCCGGCCGTCGGTTCTGGTGATGCGCACCACCTGCTGTTGCTTGGTCCCGAGGCGCAGTTCGGCCGAAGCGAACAGACGATCGACGATGTAGTAGTTGCCTCGCATGCGGTAATTGACGAGCTGGCTGTTACCGTCGGCACCGACGATGAAAAGCGGCGGTGCCTCGCCCTGATCGATGCGGCGAGGGAATTCGATGTAAACCTTGCTGCCGTCGTCGAAGGCTAGCGTCGGCCTCCAGGGCGGTGTGTCGCCACTAATTGAATAACGGAAGCGGATGTTCTCGAGCGCCACATTCGACGCAACCGGCGTGACAGCCTCGGCTTGAGCGTTCCGCTGGCGCAGCGCGACGATCTGATCTTCGCTGTAGGTCCAGGAGATCGCCGCCATCGCGGTCTTCTCGGTGCTTTGAAGTTGTAGGTGGTAGGTCCGTCGTTCCGTAGTGATCACCAGATTGGTGCTAAGCCCCGGCGCGAAGGGTTTTACCAGCACATGCGTGCGCTGATTGTCACCGGTGCCGCTGACGGTGTCGCCGATCACCCAGCGGACCGTGTCGCCGGCAGAAACGGAGGTCAGTTTCTCGCCTGGCTGCAGGGCGATATCGGTGACGCGCTCCGGCGCGGCATAAAGCTGATAAAGCGCGCCATCGGCGAAAGGATAGACCTGCACTGCATTGACATAGCCGTACTTGGTGGGCTGCTGCGTCGCCGCCTTGTTGGCATCGGCGACGCGTTCTTCAGGGTTGCGCTTGTCCTGGGCGATTTTGCCCGGCTCGGGCTGTAACTGACCTGGCAGCGGCAGGGGCTTTGGAACCTCGACGATCTTGACTGGCTTTTCCGGCGGCTTCTCGATTGTCCCCGGTTGGAAGTCGGCAGCATCATACGAAATCTCAGGCGGCGGCACCGGCTTCGACGCGCAGGCGCAGAGGACGACTGCTGACGCGGACAGGACCAGTGCTGTACGGAACGATGGGGCTCTATTTGTCATTGGCGGGCTCCTTCGGAGAAACGGAGGTCGGCGCGGCGCTGTCGAGCTCGCGTGACCAGTCGATGGCGTTGATGAAGACGCCGAGGGGGTTGTTGCGCAGCTGGTCCGTATTGCTTGGCGGGCGGATCACGATGGTGAGGATCCCGGTCCATCGCGTCGTGCTCGCAAGGCTGCCGCGCTCAAAAACTTGCTCGGTCCATTTGATCTGGAACGAGCTGTCGGAGGCCCTGACCACGCTGGTCACCTGCACCGACACGCTGCGCGTGCCGATCTGACCGAAGGGGTCGTTCGCCTTGGCGTACTCGTTGAGGAAGAGTGCCGCACGGTCAGTGGTAAAGTCGTAGGCTGCCAGCCAGTTCTGCCGCACCAGCACCGGATCAGTAGAGACGGAACGGACATTTTGGATGAAGCGGCCGAGATGCCAGGCGATCTGGGCATCGGATGGCTCGTAATCCCGGATTGCCGGCGCAACGGCGCGCGCCTCACCGAAGCGATCAACCTCGACGACATAGGGCACGACACGGCTCTGCATCGACTGCCACACGAGTCCGCCTGAAAGTCCGGTCACTAACCCCAGACAACCAAGAGCCATGAGCCGCCAGTTGCGCGCCTGCACTCGTGATGAGCCGATGCGCTCATCCCAGAGCTGGGCGGCCTTCTGATACGGCGTCACCGGCTCGGGCGTCTTGCCGTAACGTTGAATGGGTCGCTTGAAGAGCATCTAGTCGTCCTTGTCATTGAGTGAGGGATTGGCGCTACCGCCCGGCCTGTCGCCTTCACGGACGGCCTGCATGGCGGCGTGGCGGTGGGCACGGGCGGTCTGTTCGGAACGCAGGCGCCTTGCCCAGCCGGGCGCAGCATCCGCGGCCGTGCCGGATGGGTTTCCTGTCATTGACGCAGTCGGCGCGCCCCCGGTCGCGGTCCATGCGGCCTCGCGCCCGGCATCGGCGCTGCGCGCGAACCCTCCCGCGGCAGATCGTGCTGCCTGCATCGCGGCGCCGCCCACGGCACCCGCCACACCGTGCATTCCGGCAGACACACCGGACAGGCCAGTCTCAGCCGAGGTTGCACGTCCCAACTGCCATGCCGAGGAAGCTGCCGAACCCATTGTCGTGCCGGCTCGGATCGCGGCGAGACCGCCGCCTGTTGCCATGCGCGCACCGGCAAAGGCAGCTCCCCCGGCCACGAGCGCTGATCCAGCAGCGGCCGCCGTGGTCCCGAGTGCGGCGCCGGCGCCAAGCTGCGGTGCGCCGGAGACAAGGCCCGAAGCGATCCCCGGGCCGAATATGCCGAGACCAAGCAGCGCCAGCGCGCCGAGCACCTGCGACATGGCGGCCGCCAGATCCGGCTCCTTGCCTTGCAGAGCGGAAGCGAATTCGCCAAAGAGCGTCGAGCCGATGCCGACGATAACGGCGAGCACCATCACCTTGATGCCTGACGAGATCACATTGCCGAGCACACGCTCAGCCAGAAATGCTGACCGGTTCCAGAGCGCGAAGGGCACAAGAACGAAGCCAGCCAGGGTGGTGAGCTTGAACTCCAGGATTGTGATGAAGAGCTGGATCGAAAGAATGAAGAAGGCGATGATGACCAGGAACCACGCCACGAGCAGCACGAAGATGGTGAGCGCGTTGCCGAAGATTTCCGGAAAGCCAAGAAGCTGGCTCGCTTGATCGAGCAGCGGCCAGGCCCCCTCGAAGCCGGTCGCGGCGATGCGCCCAGGATGCAAGAGATTGTCGGCGGAGAGATTGCCGGAGGACGCGTTGATGCCGAGTCCGGCAAAAGACCGATAGATGATATCGGCGAGGTTCTTGAAATTGTTCAGGATGAAGGCGAAGACGCCGACATAAAGCACCTTGCGGATGAGCCGGCCGACAATGTTGGATTCGTCGCCGAGCGCCCAGGCCAAGCCAGCAAGCGTGATGTCGATGCCGATCAGGGTGGTGGTGAGGAAGGCGACGTCGCCTGAAAGCAGGCCGAACCCGCTGTCGATGTAGCGGATGAACGTCTCCATGAAGCGATCGATGACCCCTAGGTCGTTCATGCCGCCTTCCTCGTTGTGAAGAGCTGTTGATCAGTTGCCGGGATAGGCCGTGCCGGTGCCCAGGAAGCGCTTCGTCGTCTGACGGGCGGCCTCCTCGGACTGCGCCTTGCGCGCGGCATCCTCGGCCTCGGCTCGGAACTGCGTGGCAAGCAGCGTCTGGATCTGCATTTGCTGCTTGGTCGACAGCGCAATCAGTTGGTTGGTGGCCTGGCTAGCCTGAAGCGCACCGGCCGCGCCTTGGCTGCGATTGACGAGATCGGCAAGAAGATCGCCGTCGCTGCGGACATTCTCGACGATCTGCGACTGGACGCCCATGGTCTGGCGGAACGCCTGCATGGCGCTCTGCCAGCGTTCACGCGCGGCGCTCGCCACGTCGCTGACCTTGATCGTGGCGTCATAGCTTTCGGGATATTGCTGTCGCCACTGGTCCTGAAGCTTGTCGAGATCGAAGCTCAGGCCGCTCGCCTGGTCCATCAAACCGTCGATCCGTTGGAGCGAACCGGTAAGTTGGCCAACGGAAGAGAAATCCAGGCTCTGGAGGTTGCGCGCCATGTTCTGCAGCATGGTCGCCTGGTTCTGAAGCGACTGGATCTGGTTGTTGATCTGCTCCAGCGAACGCGCCGCTGTCAGCACGTTCTGCGCATAGTTCGAAGGATCGAACACGATGAGTGCATAGGCTGGCCGGACATAGTCAGCCAACGGTTTGGCGATCAGGGAAAGAGTGATCAGGCCGGAGAGAAAACGGCGCCGCATCATGACGATTGCTCCTTGTCTGGTTGAGGGAATTTCCGGAGAAGCTCGGCGGCCCAGTCGAGGCCGCGTGCATTGAGGAAGTTGGAGGCAAAGCCGTCCTGCCCGTGCTCGGACAGCACGCTATCGATTAGGGTCTGGCTGGCAGGATCGGAGGCACCGCAAAGCGCAAGCGCGATCGGGCCGAGGCCGAGCTCGAAGAGTCGGTTCCCACGGCGCGATTGCAGATAGTACTGCCGCTTCGGTGTGGCGCGAGCGACCAGCTCGATCTGCCGCTCGTTCAGACCGAAGCGTTCGTAGGCTGCCTTAGCCTGCGGTTCCACGGCACGATCGTTGGGGAGAAAAATGCGCTGCGGGCAACTCTCAATGATTGCCGGCGCGATCGCAGAGCTGGCGATATCGGCAAGCGACTGCGTGGCGAAGATGACCGACACGTTCTTCTTGCGCAGCACCTTCAGCCATTCGCGGATGCGGGCGGCAAAGAGCGGATTGTCGAGATAGACCCAAGCTTCGTCGAGCATGAGCAGTGTCGGCCGTCCGTCGAACCGCTCTTCCAAACGATGGAAAAGATAAGTGAGCACCGGCAACACAGCGCCTTGGCTGTGCATCAGCTCCTCGGTCTCGAAACACTGCACATTGGACAAGGCCAGCCGATCATGATCGGCATCAAGCAGCCGGCCGAAGGAACCGTCGAGCGTGTAGGGCATCAAAGCGGACTTCAGGGCGTTGGACTGAAGCAGGACCGACAGGCCGGTCAGCGTGCGCTCCTCAACCGGCGCGGTGGCAAGACTGGTGAGCGCCGACCAGACCGCCTCTTTCACCTCTGGCGTGACGGTGACGTTCTCATGGGCAATGAGGCCGGCGATCCATTCGGCCGCCCAACTGCGGGCAGCCTGGTCGCCGATTTCGCGCAGCGGCTGGAACGCAAGCGCGCCGTCCGCACCGAGCGCGTGGTGCTCTCCTCCCATTGCAAGTGTTGTCGCGCGCGCCGAATTGCCCTTGTCGAAGACATAGACCCGCGCGCCGGCGTAGCGTCGGAACTGGAGCGCAATCAGGGCAAGCAGAACCGACTTGCCCGCTCCAGTCGGACCAACGATCAGCATGTGGCCGACATCGTCGACATGGGTGGAAAGCCGGAACGGTGTCGACCCGCTCGTCTCGGCGTAGAGAAGCGGCGGAGCCTCTGCTTCTGTGACCTTTGTGAGATGCTCGTTTGCCGTCGGGCCGGCCCAAACAGATGACAGCGGCATCAGATGGGCCAGGTTCAGCGTGTGAACGAGCGGCTGGCGAACATTCGCATAAACATGGCCTGGCAATGAGCCGAGCCAGGCCTCGACCGCGTTGACGCTTTCACGGATCGTGGTGAAGCCGAGTCCATTAATGATGCGCTCAACCGCGCGAAGTTTTTCCGCGGCAGCTTGCCGGTCCTCGTCCAATACCGTCACGGTCGTAGTCAGATAGCCGAAGCCGACATGATCGCCGCCTAATGCCTGAAGTGCTTCGTCGGCATCGAGCGCCTTGTTGTCGGCATCGCTGTCAACGAGCGGGACGGGTTCGTTGGTGACGACCTCGCGCAAGATCGCGACGATCGATTTGCGCTTTGCAAACCATTGCCGCCGCAACCGGATCAGCGTTTTGGTGCTTTCCGTTTTGTCGAGCGGAATGAAGCGCGTCATCCAGCGATAGGCAAAATCTTGGTGGTTGAGCGCGTCGAGGATTCCCGGCCGGGTGAGGTTCGGGAAGCCGAGGATGGTGAGCGTGCGCAGATGCTGGTCGCCCAGCATAGGCTCCAATCCGCCGGTGAGCGGCCCATCGACCAGAATGCCGTCGAGATAGATCGGCGTTTCCGGCACCGCGACACCATGGCGGCGGGTGGAGATGGTGCCGTGCAGGTAGGTCAACATCTCGGCATCGTCGAGAACGCGCACTTCGGGCATGAAGCCCGACAGGAGATCCAGAACGCGGTTGGTCTCATCTCGAAACCGCGCCAGCTCCTGGCGCCAATCCCTTTCGCTCTGCGAACGATGGGAATCGACGAGCGCGCTTTCCGCCCGAGCGTGGCTGTCCGGCGGCGGCATGAACACCACGGTCAGGTGATACCGGCTTTCGAAATGCGCGACCTTGCCCTCAAAAGCGGCGCGGCGTTCTTCGTCGACCAGCCATGAGGCCGCGTCGGGGAAATGCGAGGCTGGATAGCCAAGCGCTTCGACGCGCTCGGCCTCGAAGAACAGTGCCCAGCCTGAACCGAGCCTTCTCAGGGCATTGTTCGCCCGGGCGCAAATGCCGATGAGTTCGGCTTCCGTCGCGCTTTCGAGATCGGGACCGCGGAACCGCAACGTCCGTTGAAAGCTGCCGTCCTTATTCAGCACGATGCCCGGCGCCACCAATGCAGCCCAGGGCAGATGGTCGGCGAGCCGGTCGGCTTTGCCGCGATATTCCGACAGGTTCAGCATGCAAGCCACCCCCTCAGACGAAGGTGGCGGACAAGCACACCGGCGAAGTCCGGATCGCGGCGGGCCGCGAAGACCGCGAGCGTGTGACCAGCAAGCCAGAGCACCAGTCCAGCAATCCACTGCTGCAAGCCAAGGCCTATCGCCGCGGCGACCGTGCCGTTGAGGATTGCCACCGCTCGTGGCGCACCGCCCAGCAGGATCGGCTCCGTCAATGCCCGGTGGACCGGCACCTCGAAGCCCTCAATATGTTGCTCTCCAGTGCTCATCCGACGACTGCCCCGCCGCCGAAGGAGAAGAAGGAGAGGAAGAAGCTCGACGCAGCGAAGGCGATCGACAGGCCGAAGACGATCTGGATTAGCCGCCGGAAACCGCCTGCCGTGTCGCCGAAGGCGAGGGTCAGACCGGTGGTGATGATGATGATCACCGCGACAATCTTGGCCACCGGTCCCTGCACCGATTCCAGTATCTGCTGCAGCGGCTGTTCCCACGGCATGCCAGAGCCGGCAGCGTATGCTGGAGCCGTAAGACAGAACGCGAGCGCGGCGGACGAAAGAAAGCGAAGCTTCTTGCGCATGAACTGGCCTTTCAGAACTGTTGGAGTTGGGGAAGCGTGAGTTGGGTGACGGCGTAGTCGCCACTGCCGTCGAGACCGGTGACCTCGGCGATCGCGTCGATGCGGCGCGAGGATCCACGCCCGGCGATGAAGACGATCAGATCTATCGCATCGACGATGAGGCGACGGGGAATGGTGACGACGGCTTCCTGAGCGAGTTGCTCGATGCGATAGAGGGCAGAGCGTGCCGAGTTGGCGTGGACGGTGGCGATGCCGCCGGGATGCCCGGTGTTCCAGGCCTTCAGCATGTCGAGCGCTTCCGAGCCTCTGACTTCGCCGACGATGATGCGATCGGGTCGAAGGCGTAGCGTCGAGCGAACGAGATCGGCGAGGGTGACCGAGCCGCGCCTTGTTCTCAAGGCAACGCAGTCCTTGGCCGCACATTGCAATTCGCGCGTATCCTCGATCAGGATTACCCGCTCGTCGCATTCGGCGACTTCGGCCAAGAGCGCATTGGCAAGGGTCGTCTTGCCCGATGACGTGCCGCCAGCGACCAGGATGTTGCGACGCTCGCGTACCGCCTTCGTCAGCACATCGGCCTGCACCTGCAGCATGATCCGGTCTGCGACATAGTTGGCTAACGTGTAGAGCTTTGCGGCCGGCTTGCGGATGGCAAAGCATGGCGCCAGCACCACCGGTGGCAGCAGGCCCTCAAAGCGCTCGCCCGACGGCAGTTCGGCGCTGACGATCGGATTGTCAGTATGCGCCTCGGCGCGCACATGGGAGGCGACCAGACGGATGATGCGCTCCGCTTCCGACGGGTGCATGGACACGCCAGTGTCGATCCGGCCTTCTCCGAGACGGTCGAGCCGCAGCGCACCATCAGGATTGACCATCACCTCGATGACCAACGGATCTGCCAGCGCCTCGGTGATCGCCGGGCCCATTGCGGTGCGCAACATCGCGCGCCGGCGATGGTCGGCTTCGGGATGAGAGCTCATCCTTCGCCTCCCCCGCTATTCCCCTTGCCGAGCGAGCGTTTCCCGGAAGCGATCTGCCGGCCGACCTGCTCGACGAATTTGTCGAAACGCTCCTGGGCAATCGCCTGCGTTGCCTTGTCGGGGACCGGCGTATGAGCATGGAGCGTGATCGAAAAGCGGATGAAGAGCGCCAGGCTCTCCAGGATCATCTCTGCATCGCGCCTGACATGACCAAGGTCGCGGGAAAGACGATCGAGCCTCACACCATAGCGCCGGTCGAGCTCATTCTCGCCCCGCCGCTCGATAAAGGCTTCGATCGCCTTTGCCACGACCGCGGATTTGGTGGTCGAGGGGTCGCGGCTGAGATTGTCCAGCTTCTCGCTCAATTCCGGTTCGAGCAGAAACTGGTGGCGAATGCGGTGCGGCTTCATGGCGGCTCGTTCCGATTTGCCGGCGGTACGCCGGCGGCGGGAACGAACATCGGCCAGAAGCCCGAAATCGCTTATGGTCGTTATCTACGCTGAGATACGCTTGGCTTTAGGTGGCGTTCAGAAGCCGGGCACGATGTCCGTGTCCTCGCCCCTGCCCTCGTTGATGCCGTAGGCCCGCGCCGCAGTGGAAATCCGGTCCAAGACACGCTTGTCAGCGGCCGTCTCGCTATCGTCGTCAGCGGGATCGAACATATCGCTCTGATCAGGCTCGTTGCCGACGACGGTTTGTTCTTCAGGCAGACCAGGATGGCGCTGCTGCTGAATACCACCCTCATCATCAATTGCAGCGCCGGCGCTCTCGTCGTCAGCAGCAAGACGGCAGTCGACGCTGCGCAAGTGTCCGGTCCAATCGTCCGGCCGCGACGCAGGGCAATCGGCATAGGGACCTTCACTCAGTGCCGGGGAAGGCAGCAGCCGTTCAGTGAAATTCTGATCCTCGTAGTAGCGTAGCTTCTTCGCACGAATTGGCGGCAACCCGGAAACCAGTACCAGTTCGTCAGAAGGCGGCAGCTGCATTACTTCACCCGGAGTCAACAGCGGTCGCGCCGTCTCCTGGCGGCTCACCATGACGTGCGAAAGCCAGGGCGCGAGCCGATGGCCGGCATAGTTGCGCATGGATCTGAGTTCCGTCGCTGTGCCGAGCGCATCCGAGATGCGTTTGGCCGTGCGCTCGTCGTTGGAGGAAAAAGCAATTCGCACGTGGCAGTTGTCGAGGATGGCGTTGTTCTCGCCGTAGGCCTTTGAGATCTGATTCAAGGATTGCGCGATCAGATAGGCGCGAATGCCGTAACCGGCCATGAAGGCCAGCGCCGTCTCGAAAAAGTCGAGGCGGCCGAGCGCCGGGAATTCGTCCAGCATCATGAGCAGTTGGTGCTTCCGACTCTTCTTCGGATCATCATCCAGGTGCTCGGTCAGCCGCCGGCCGATCTGATTGAGCACCAGTCGCACCAGCGGCTTGGTACGCGAAATGTCCGATGGAGGAACGACGAGATAGAGCGACATTGGCCGTTCGGCATCTATGAGGTCGGCAATGCGCCAGTCGCAGGCCGATGTTACCGCGGCCACAGTCGGATCGCGATAGAGGCCGAGAAAAGACATGGCGGTCGAAAACACGCCTGAACGCTCGTTCTCTGACTTGTTCAGCACCTCGCGCGCCGCCGACGCAACGACCGGATGGACCTGGGGTCTTTCCGCGTTGCCAAGGTGGTTCGTCGTCATCATCCGCTGCAGAGTTGCTGCAAACGAGCGTTGCGGGTCCGACAGGAAAGTGGCGACGCGGGCAAGCGTCTTTTCTTCTTCGGCGTAGAGCACATGCAGGATGGCGCCGACTAGCAGCGAATGACTCGTCTTCTCCCAATGATTGCGCCGTTCGAGCGCGCCTTCCGGATCGACCAAGATGTCGGCAATGTTCTGGGCGTCTCGGACCTCATTCGGGCCCCTGCGCACTTCCAGCAGCGGATTATAGCGCGCCGACCGTGGATCGGTCGGATTGAACAAAAGGCAGTATGAGAACTTCGATCGCCAACCTGAGGTGAGTTGCCAATTCTCGCCCTTGATGTCGTGAATGACGGCCGAGCCGGTCCAGGAAAGAAGCGTTGGGACAACCAATCCGACTCCCTTGCCTGAACGTGTCGGAGCAAAGGCCATCACATGCTCCGGCCCATCATGGCGAAGATACCGATCCTTCAATTTGCCAAGGAAAACTCCGACCGATCGAAACAACCCAGCCTGCTCGATCTCCTGTTTGATGGCCCACCGCGAGGAACCATAGGTCGTGACCAATCCGCGCTGTCGTGCGCGCCAAAGCGAGCCCGCGATTGCTGCCGCGCAGCCAATGAAGCCACTGGCACCGGCAAGCGCACCGGCCTTGTCGAAGACCTCAGGTGCATAGGCGTCGAAATGGAACCACCATTCGAAAAGTTTCCACGGCCTGTAGATCGGCCAGCCCGCCGCGACAAGCCATGGCGCGCCTAGTTGCGGTTGATAGCTCAGCATGTGGGCGCACCATTGCGTTGCCGTCCATACGCCAGCAATGACGATCGCGAACACGACGGCGATCTGCCCGATTAACAGCTTCGTGGGCGTCATTGGCTAGGCTCGCTGGACAACGCAACATAGCATCGCGCGGCCAGGCCCAGTTACGAATGCGCCTCACGTACGATTGGATGCGATGACTCGCTATGTATTGCCGTCAACCGTCATCGGCCGGTCGTTCCAGTGTTGAGTCATGAATGGACACCGCAACGTGATCTCGGTCATGGACGAACTGAATGTCCTGCGGCTTAGTCAGGTTCGACCGCGAGCTACCGCGATGCAGAAGATGGCTTCGACTTGAAGTCGGAGGCTTTGGTGACGCTCTTCAAGGTGATCGCACGGAGTTCCTACGAAGACATCAAGGCCACCGGCGAATTGATTGCAGGCTCCGACCTCGACTGGACTTTGGTGCGCATTCCGTTCCTCAAGGACGGTCCCGCCGATGGCGGCTTAGCGGTTGGTTCCTACGGCATGAAACTGTCCAGAGGACATCTGGCAAAGTTTCTGTTCGATCAAGTCCCGAGCAGAGCGTTTGTGCGGGCCGCTCCTGGCATTGCCGACCATTTGTAACCCGACATGACACTAACTCGAAAGCAGGAGCGTCCCCACGGACCAATATGATACATCGGCGGCGCCGGTGACCTGGAGGTGCGGCGAAGGCGCGTCGCACCTGCCATCGTGCAGGATTGACCAATGTGAAACGACCGATAGGTCGCCAACTGTCGTCGTTGGCACTCGGCCTGAGGTTTTGCCTCCCATGCGACCCCTCTTCAAGTTTGGGGAGAAGCCTTCCCCAGCTGCAACACCGCGCAATCGGGTGCTCTTTGCGGCAACAGCGGTTTAAACAGACTTCAAGCCATAAATATACGTTTCAGTCAAACCTGTAGGAGACCCCTATGAACGTGCCCCACCGCTCCATGCTGTACTTAGCAAGAGCAGGCTGCTTAACAATCTTGCCGACGTCATCGCATATGCAGTTATAGGTAACATTGCTGTTGTTCTTCGTCCACATTGCCCAGTACCGGGCACCAATGCCGATGCTGAAATTCTTGTTGAAGAAGTAGGATAGTGCTCCTTCCACCTGAACGCCCCCGCCACCTTGCCCCCGCTGATCGTAGAAAGTTGGTCTATGCCGAAGAAGGTGGTCGTCACGACCACGGAAGTCCGTCCACGGCAGGTAAGCAACATCGGCGCTCACACGCCAGCGCTCAAGCAGCATAGTCTCGGCGTAAAGGCCGATGCGCGGCGCATTCCAATCGGATTCTTGGCGGCCAATGATCAGAGGCTGCATTGGCACCTGGCATGAAGCGAAAGGCGAAGCGATCTGCGCGCATCCGGTCGAATCCGACTTCTGGCCGTAATAGGTCCATCCGACGAATGCACCCAGTTTGTAGGTGCTACCGCGCAGAAAGTTGAAGCCCGCATCAGCCGTATAGTACGCGAACTTTCCATTTGCTTGGCCGTGTAAGGTGTTGCTGTAGGCGAGTTTGTTAATGCTCGAATCTTCGTCGTTCATCCGTCCTTTGTCGAAGCGTCCGGCGCCAATGTTGCCCTTCAAGAATATCCCCCAGGGGCTATCAAGGCGTCCGAAAAATTCGCCCGAAATGCCGTCCAACCCCCTGTACGTCAGCCTTGAGCTGGGGATGCTCTCATCCCCAAGTGTTGGTGGCGCAAGGATGTAATCCCACTGAAATATCCCCCGGCTGAGCCAGGCCCGTGAGCCACCCTCGAAGGACCAATCGCCTGTATATACAATAGGCTGGGCTTCTGTCGCCCCGTCCGAGAGTAGTGTATCATTCCGTCCCATAGATCGCGGGGAGACGCCAAAATGGTAATTCAGGCCGACCTTTCCCACGTGATAGCTACTAGATAAATTGCTGCTGCTGGTGGAGACGAATCCAAGAGGTGGGTACTGCACGGTCGAAGGAGTCGTTAAACGCGTCCCGCTAAAACCCATATAGTCGTACTCGAATTTGACAGACCAATCAGGCGAGAGCGCTTGCTCAACGCCAGCTCCGAGGCTCCAACCGAAGCGACCATAATCGAAATGTGTTGTGTGCCGTCCGAACCCAGGGAAGTCCTGCCTCGAAAATTCGTTGTTGTTGGCGATCTCGCCACGATTGTTTTGCCAAGCTACGCCTGCCTTGACGTAGGCCAGCATTTGGCCCTGCGGGCCAAACGTGTACCCGACACGTGCGGTCGCTGTGAAAAAGGAGTTCGGACCTGCGTGGCAGGTGTCTATTACAGCAGTGCCTGAGAAGGCAAAGCAGCTGTTTGTGCCGTCGGAGACAGCGTAGCTCGCGTCGAGTTCGGCGCCGAATACCAACCTATCTCTTTGCCAATTGTAGCCGAGCTGGCCTCCGGCCAGGAACACCGGAGTGCTGACGACGTCTCCATAAATCGATGGGCCATAAGGATCACTAAAGGACGTGCCGCCATAGCCTCCGCCGCCGTGGACGCCAATATATCCTCCGGTCCAGTCCCAGACCGCCGGTCCCGGCTCGACCATCCTGTTGAGATTGGCCGAATTGGCTGTACCGCATGCGGCGAACGCAACTATTGCCCCGCCCCAAATTAGAACTCCAGATCGCATTTCACCTCACTAAACAAACGACGCATGACGCGATCCGCAACGAAGCTCCCAAGGCTGGCGGTCGTGGCGCCGCTCCAACAACCGCTGGGCAAAACCCGTGCCAGCCTGAGCCACTCGCCTTGCCAGCGCTTTTCGATGGCGATGTCATCTAGGCGACAAATTGGATCGCGTTCCGTAGGCCGAGAAGACGTGCCCGCTTTGGCCATGAACGCGGCTGCGTATTCGGCCTAATCGGCCCGAAGCTGCGATTTTGGCCATGTGGCGGCGATCCGGTACCGCGCCAAATGACGCGACGCCCCAAAAAAGACCGCGGATGTCGACCCATCAGGATCTGATCCGTTGGTCTATCCAGGATAGTCCGGCGCATCGCCACCAGGCTTGCCCAGCGTCGCATAAAGCACGCCGATGTAATTGCGTGGGCGCCAACCGCCTCCGAAATCAACGCAAACGCATTCGACTGTACAAAATCGACCATATTGCTCACCGTTTTCGATTGAGGAGGGTGGCGCATTGCCTCTCTGCCAGGTCATTTAGACCGTGCCGGTCGTACGGATGACCGTGGTGGTTTCTGCGATCTTCTTCTGCATGGTGCATTCCTTTTCCGTATGAGTACCTGAACTGGTTTGGCGGATGCCACTCCAGTCATGTTGCCGTACGCCAGGCTTCCTGGTGTCAGCACGCTGCAAGGAGGAACAGCAACTTTCGTGCCACATATGTAAAGGTGTTCGAAGAAACTCGGAAGTTCCATAGGGTCCAGTCGCTTATCGATAAAAGGCTCTCGCGCACGAGCCTCAACCCACAGGGCGCACAATTGTCATGTGTGGGACAATTGTTAGGTTTGTCCTGCCGCTGAACTGTCATCCAGGCGATTAGAGCCTTGGTAATTTCTGCTGCTTCAGCATGGTGATCTGAAGGTCCTGTAAAGTTAACTGACGGCTGATGAAGAATGTGCGTACATGGACGATGTCAGAAAGTTGCTCATGATCCGCTTATCGTCGCCACCGCTTTCCCGCCCGAGTTCATTGCGCACGCAGTATGGCTCTACTTTCGCCTTCCGCTCAGCCTGCGCATGGTTGAGGACATGGTGTCGGCCCGCGGTATCATCGTCACGCATCACACCATTCGAAGCTGGGCGGAGAAATTCGGACGGCATTTCGCCCGGAGATCAAGCGACGGTCGGCCAGCTGCCTGGGCGACAAATGGCATCTCGACGAACGTGTGGTGGCCATCAATGGCAAGAAGCAGTGGCTCATCTCAGATCGGAGGAAGTTTTCCGGCTGTTCGGCGAAATGGCCAACGTCGGTCAGGTGATCTATCTCACCCATGAGCAGCACCTATGCGACATCGCCAAGGCGATCATTCCCAACGTTGCGATCCACGGGCTCGGGTAATTCAAACGGCATTGTGTCGTGCCTCATCTCGGCCGCTGGGTACCCCCGTCGCCACTGCCTGAAGCGAACCTCGACAGGGCTGACTGTTCAAGGTGGCGCGCAGAGACGGAACGCGTGACATTGGATGCGACACGCCCGGGTCGCCGTTTCTAGGCTGGCCGCCTGCCACCCAACAGCGGAGGACGCTATCGCGCGTTGCCCAGGGGCACGTCGACCGAGGCGGACAACCCGCATGTGGTGATCCTCGACCACGCCTATTTCGACAATCTCTCGCCTGTCGTCGTGCAGCAGCTGGCGCTCGGCGGCCTGCCATCTAGCCACGGTGCTCAACGAGACGGTCGCGGCCGAGAAGTAGCCCGGCGGATTGACGCGCTTCCTCGACCAACGCCGAGCGCAGCCGGCATGTGCCAGTTCTACTGAGATTGCGCCGATAGCCGATGCTATGATTTGAAGGTTTTGCTGAACCAACTTCGCGTTTCGTCCCGACAAGGAAGTCGCCGGCACTGAATCGAGTACTTTTCGATGGTGCCCGGCGCAACTGGTGATCAGGATTCCCGGCTCACTTACGGATGAACCAGAAAACGCAATTGAAGGAAACGGCCGGAGCGGCTCGTCAACGGCAACGAGTCCGCCGCGCAACTGTCATCGCCAAATCTGGCGAAGATTGCCACCTCGCTTTGCGCGACACGCGCGAGCGCGTCGAGGTCGGTGTCGGAAATTTCGATGAGCTTGCCGATGCCGACGGATTCGGCGGTGCTCGCCTCATCTTTCGCGTCGCGTACGGTCGATGAGCCGGACCGTCGTCGGGCACCAGTGCCTGGGCCAGGGCCCTTGTCTCGTTGACTGAGGTCTGCAGCTTGGCCGCAATCTTGTCCGCCGCACTAGCAGCTGTCTCACCGTCCACGAATTCGAGGACCGTGCCTTGATGTTGGCGACGTCGACGCCGGCAGCGTCCGCGGCCACGGCATCAACAACCTTCGTCGCCTCCGCGCTCATGGCCGTCGCGACGGCGTCCGGTCCGCGCATGAGCGCCAGCGCTACCTCCGCTCAGGCCGGCGCGCGCGTAATCGCAGCCCTCAGCAGGTTCTGCACGAGCATCAGGCGTACCGTTTTAGCACTCGATACCGGAGAGTGCTACCGATATGAATTTCTTAGAGCTAATTGCGCGCAGTAAGAACCAGACAAAAAGGACTGGTCCAGTTTTCTGAAGGACCGTAGCCGTTCGTCAGTTCTTGGACAGCTAACCAGAGTAGCGTCTGGGGCCCATGCATACGTGATGCATGCACCTTAGGAGACTATGATGGACCCGAGCAACTTCAATCTATTTGGATTCGATCCGAATGCGTACTTCGCCTTGGCGGCGCAGCAGCAGGCGGGGCAGGCGGAACAACCTGAGGAGGCTGCGCAAGGCCACTTTGAGCAGCACCTCGAAGGGGCGGCCCAGCCGAACGTTCCGGATCATGGGAGGAGGTATAGGGCCGCCCCTGGAGACGAGGACCTCATCCAGAGCGCGGGTAATATGGAGTTGCAGAGATCTGGGCGTGCGGCCGTAGATCAGTTCCGTTCAGGCCTTCGGAAACTATCTGAAAGGCTTCACGACGTTTATGGGTTGTCTCTGTCTGGCCTCAGCTGCGAGTCGCTAAAGAGCTATGCTCGCACACTGTGCGCGGGTGAAAGCCAAGTCGTGAAGGGGCTGAACATGCTTAAGCGGTACCGCGGGACTTCCGGGGAGGGTTCGTCGCAGGCGGGCACTGGGAGGCGGTATCAGTTCGCTCCTGGAGACGATGACCTCATCCAGAGGGCGGGTGATTTCGCTCGGGCTGGTAACACTATAGCGGGTCATACCGTGGTCGAATATGGTTCCGGGCTCCGGAAGCTATCTGACAGGCTTCACAGCGTTTACGGCTTGTCTCTCTGTGGAGTCAGCGGCGAGGCGCTCAAGAATTATGCCCAGGAACTTTGTGGGGGTGACAAGCGGGTCGCGGCAGGGCTGCGCATGATTGAGAACTACCGTCAGACTCTTGGGGAGGGTACGTCGGGGGCTGCGGAGGGTAGCGCTAGACAGCCAGAGCACGAGTCGTCCCCGCCGCGGGTGTCGAGTTACAATCAAGACCAGCTTTGGGACTCGTATGATGCGGCGGAGGGAGGGTGGCGCGGCGCCTCTCCACCGCCCAGTCACAATTCGGCGGAGGTTTGGGCGGGCGTCGATCAATGGAACCAGGCGCCGCCCCAGAATTGGGGGGCCAACTCGTCGAGTTTTTGGCAGGGTGCGCCTTCGCCGGCGCCCAGCGTCAATCAGCCAGAGCACGAGTCGCCCCCGTCGCGGGTGTCGAGTTACAATCAAGACCACCTTTGGGACTCGTATGATGCGACGGAGGCAGGGTGGCGCGGCGCCTCTCCACCGCCCAGTCACAATTCGGCGGAGGTTTGGGCGGGCGTCGATCAATGGAACCAGGCGCCGCCCCAGAATTGGGGGGCCAACTCGTCGAGTTTTTGGCAGGGTGCGCCTTCACCGGCGCCCAGCGTCAATCAGCCAGGCCCATCGTGGGAGCAAGGCGCCGCAGCGTCGATCTTTGGGGCACCATACATGCCTTACGCGCCGCCTCCAGTGCCAGAGCTAAACATCTACGTCTCGGGCTGGCAACACGGCAATCAACGGGCGTCAATGGACCTGATGCGCGGAATGCACTACAAGGAAGTGTTGCCGAGCTCGTCTCGGCCGCAGACGAATTTCACCATTGACGGCGTGCCCTATACGGCGACATTGGGGCCGTCAGGTAGACAAAACGACATTCGGGTCTCCCGAAACTGAACAAGTGATTGTCTACATTTTTGTCAAAGCTATTTAAAGGTGAGACAAAGTAGCCAACTTATAAATGCAACATCATCATATTCCTTATTACTTCGTTCGCAAGTTACAATATTTGCAAAGTATGAAGACGCAAGCCGCCGACCGGGTGGAGCTGGTCAGGGTTGCCTGGCCCGGTCGGCGGCGGATGGCTCCAGCTGCAAGATAAACTTTAGCTTTGACATCCCGATCACTCCGCCGCTTCAGCTACAGCAAGCTTCCGAAACCCACGGGCATTTACCAGAATAGATTTGCTATCTTGCGCTAATATTTGCTTTGAGAGATGCTGGCCTCAGCCGTGGGAGGGCTGGGGGTATGAAAATAAAGGTGTTGCCGGCACTTTGTGCCGCTGCCGCGCTATGCGGCTGTCAAACTAGCAATCAAACAGACTATGTTCAGATCGGGTATGGGCCGAGTTTCGATGTCGCCCATGCACAATGCGAACTTCAGAAAAGGTCAGTAGACCAAGGCTATATTGCGATTGGGTCGCCGGGGTTTGTTGCCGGTGCCGGGATTGGCAATGCTATCGGCAATGCGATCGCTGAAGATGATTTCATGCGGAATTGTCTCATCATCAGCGGCTGGAAGCGTGCGCCGCATGGACAAGCCGGCGCGGCAGCAGCATCGGTCGCTATCGGTGCATCACCTACGCCCTATGGGATTGCACGCGCGCCTGGCAGCTGGATCAACACCGCGTTGTTGGACTGGAAGGATGCGAACAACAAATGCGTTGCTGGTGACAAGGCGGCTTGCGCCACGCGAGCGAAACTTGGCGCGAAGTTGAAATCAGCCGGCATCAATCCCTCCCCGGTGTAAGGCGGGAACGACGTTATGCGAAGGAAGATCTCGATGTGCGTCCTCATCGTGGCATTGAGTGTTAGCGGCTGTGCGGCCGACTATCTCAACAACTACGACACGATGACGTTGGCGGCAGGTGACTCCGCTCGCCAGAACCAACTTCTCCAGACGGTCGACCCGTTCAACCCCAACAGCAACAACACGAAGATCGAGGGCGACGGGCAGCGGATGACGGCTGTCGTTCAAAGGTACCGCGGAACGCCGCAGCCGGCATCTGCCTTACGAAACAACGGCGCCGATCTGGACTGCGCCGGTGGTAGGGGCAACAACCCCGTCGTCCAGGGACCTGTTTCGGTCGGCCCGTCCGATCCCAACCACCTGGACCGTGATCATGATGGCGTGGGTTGCGAGAGGTAGGGGAGCAAAATGAGATTCGGAATCCGCAGACCAAGCATCAAACGCAGCATTGCGGCCAGAACATCCGTTAAACGGATGGTGAAGCACAGTTTCGGCCTGAAAGCCCCACGCGGTATGGGATGGGTCACCGACCCTAAGCGAGCCACTTACAATCGGGTCTATGACCGCACCACCGTCAGCTTCTGGAGCCTGCTCAAAAGGTTGTTTGGCGGCAGATGAAGCAGTTCGGCGCCAAGCGCTCTCGCGCCAGCCGTTGGGCAAGCGTGCCGCTCCGCCTTGTGCTGGTAACTGTGGCGGCGGCTTCCGCCCTGGTGACGCAGTTTGTTATGCATAACACCGGCTCGCTGCCAGAGATCAATTTGCAAAACCTGATCAAGCCGAAGCCAGTCGCGATTGGTGGGGTCCGCTGCCCCGCGTTGTTCAAGTTGGGGAGCATGAGGATTTGTGGGGCGGTCATGCGGCGCGGGCCGTTTCTCTGTTCTCGCGATTGTCGTTGGCCATGCCGGGATACCATTGCCGGAAGGTCGAGCGGAGGGAACCGTCAAGGGTGTGCGTGCGGGTTTGCAGCAGAAGATGCGCGCCGACCCTGCTCCACTGCATCTGCTGTTTCTTTGCGAAGCGCTTGGAGATGACGGCGTTAACGGTGGCCTCGACGAAGGCCGAGGAGATGCGCTCACCGGACCGATAGCGTTCGCCGTAATTGATCAGGCTCGCACTGTTGGAGGCAATGTAGGCCTGGAAGTCGCCGATGGCGGTCAGGAACTTGCGCATGTTCGGATAGCCTGTTTCCAGACCTTCCGCGTGAATCGAAGGTCGGCAATTTCGTCACGGGCACGATAGACGTTACCATGCCAAAGATGCCACTTGATCCTGCCGAGGCCTTCAAGCAGATTCTGCCCGGCCTGCTCGTCGTAGATCTCGACACCCTTCGAGATCTATCCACCGTGGCGGCCGTGCTTGCCGCGGCACCGGGTGTTGGACGGTTGTGAGATGAAAGCTCTTTCAATCAAATGACGGGCGGGGTATGAGGGGAATGAAATCAAGGGTTCGCATGGGAGGGTTTTGAGCCGCAGCGTTCCGAAAGATCGGTCCTTGGCCAGCATTGACAATGCCCGCCTAAAAGGCTGATGGCGCCTCTTGCCTTGATCAACCGTAAAATGTGTAATCTTTCAAAGCCTCTCATCCGTAGTTGATCTACCTTTCATTCAATCTCATTGTGGGCCATGGGTAGGCGACCAACGATCACGGATCTCGCCGAGCGTGCAGGTGTTTCGGTCGCGACCATCGATCGCGTGCTGAACGGCCGGCAGCCGGTGCGCGAGGAGACCGCTCGCAAGGTCTACGAGGCGGCGCGAGAGATCGGCTATCACGCCGCGGATCTCATTCGGCAGCGCATCGAGCGCGACCTTCGACCGATCCGGTTCGGCTTCCTGCTCCTGAAGGAGGACCAAGCGTTCTATCGCGCTTTCGCGGCGCAGTTGACCAGGGCGGTGGAAGAAACGCCGGGCATACGCGGCATCGTGCATATCGAGTTCGTCAGGTCCCAGACCCCGTCCGACTTCGTTAAGGCGCTGGAGACGTTGGCGACGCGCGCGGAGGTGATCGGCATGGCCAGCCTCGATCATCACCTGGTGACGCGCACGGTAGAGTCATTGAAGGCATCCGGAAAGGCCGTGTTTTCGCTGCTGTCTGATTTCGCGCAGGGCGTTCGCGACACCTATGTTGGAGTTAACAACATGAAGGCCGGCCGCACCGCCGGCTGGCTCATCTCGCGGTCGGCGCTGCGGGTCGGCAAGGTGGCGGTCTTTGTCGGCAGCCATCGTTGGCACGGCCACGAACTGCGCGAGACAGGCTTTCGCAGCTACTTCCGCGAACATGCGCCGCAGTTCAATGTGCTCGATACGCTAGTGAACCTTGATACAAAGGAAGTCACCCATGAGGCGACGGTTACCCTGATTGACCGCTATCCCGATCTCGCGGGCTTCTATGTCGCCGGCGGTGGGTTCGAAGGCGCAATTGCAGCGCTACGCGAACTGGATCTCGTGCGGCCGCCAAGCGTCGTTGTCAACGAACTCGTGCCGGAAACAATCGACGCCTTGAGGGAGCATCTGATCGTCGGCGTCATCGCCACGCCGCTCGAGCGGCTCTGCCGGGCGTTGATCGACTTGATGGTGAAGACTTTACAGGCCGGGCCGCTAGAAACGAGTGGACAACTGTTCCTCCCATTCACGCTGCACGTCCCAGAAAGCGTGTGATGCAGCGCTGTATGAAAGAATGAGAGAATAGTGGCACGAATTTGCCGAAATCCCTCTTCGCTGATGGGATTTCGTTTCTGGCTGTTGACCACAGCAATGAGCTACCTCAGTGAAGGTTAAAATCGGTCAATCCGCGACCGGATGAGGAGTTTATATGACCGCTCAACCGAAGTTCGCTATGAACCATATGGCAGCGCCGAGGCTCGATTGCCGCGCCTTCCTCGATCTTGCAGCTTCACTCGGGTGCCTTGGGGTCGAACTGCGCAATGATCTGGCGGACAAACAGCTGACGGACGCTGCGTTCTTCGACGGCGAAGCCCCAGCGGCAATCGGCAACTACGCGCGCTCCAAAGGCCTGCGGCTTCTCGGGCTTTCGGAAGTCTATGGGTTCAATGCTTGGTCGGACGCCATGCGGGCGAAGGTCCAGCTGCTCATCGAGCAAGCCAAGGAGGCCGGCGCAGAGTCGATTAGCCTAATTCCGCGCAACGATGCGCCGCAATACAGCGATGGTGGCCGCGACGAGGCGCTGCGTCGCTCGCTGGGCGAGATCCTGCCGATGCTGGACGCAGCCGACCTCGTGGCGCTTGTCGAGCCCTTAGGCTTCGTCACCTCATCGCTGCGGTGCAAGGCCGATGCCATCGCGGCAATCGAGGCAGTCGGCGGCAGCGGGCGCTGTAAGCTCGTGCACGATACCTTTCACCATTATCTTGCAGGCGAGAGCGAGTTCTTTCCTGAGCATACGGGCATCGTCCACATCTCCGGTGTCATCGATCCGAGCCTCAGCCCCGAGGAGATGCAAGATAGCCATCGAATCCTCGTCGACGAGCGCGACCGGCTCGGCAATATCGATCAGATCCGTAGTTTAATTGACGGAGGTTATTCTGGCGCTTTCTCCTACGAGCCGTTCTCCCGCGACATTCACCGGCTAAGCAGTGCTGAGGAGGCTTTCAGGCTAAGCATGGATTTTATTCGCTCTACTCTCTCTTGAGTATTGCGCGGTGATAATTGCTCACTCGCGGACCCGCGAGCTTCAGTCTTTTTGCAAAGTATCCACCTGGCTACTCGCCAATACCCTGTTAGCGTTTCGCGGCACCTTGCCGGCGTGAGACTACTGAGGAGGAAACGATGTTCAGCTTTGCACTTCGGGTGAAATGCCGCTCCACCAGGGGGATCGTCGCTGCGATTTCAGGATTTCTTGCCGATCAGGCTTGCAACATCACTGACAGCGCGCAGTTTGACGATGCCGACACTGGCAATTTCTTCATGAGGGTGAGTTTCCGTTCCGAAGGCGGGCGTGAACTCGAAGAACTGCGCGCAGATTTCGATCCCATCGCATCGCGCTTTGGGATGGAAGCAGAGTTTTTTGACGAGGCCACGAAGCGAAAAGTCATCATCATGGTCTCGCGCTTCGGCCACTGCCTCAATGATCTCCTGTACCGTTGCCGCATCGGCGCTCTTCCGATCGATATCGTGGCAGTGATCTCTAATCACATGGATTATCAAAAGGTCGTGGTGAATCACGACATTCCGTTTCACTGCATCAAGGTGACGAAAGATAACAAATCCGAAGCGGAAGCACAGCAAATGCGCATCGTGGATGACACTGAAGCGGAGCTGATCGTGCTTGCCCGTTACATGCAGGTTCTCTCTGATGAAATGTGTCAAAAGATGTCTGGGCGGATCATAAACATCCACCACTCGTTTCTACCTTCGTTCAAAGGCGCCAATCCGTACAAGCAGGCTTACGAACGCGGCGTGAAATTAATCGGCGCCACATCGCATTACGTGACCGCAGATCTCGATGAAGGGCCGATCATCGAGCAGGACATCATCCGTGTGACACATGCGCAGTCGAATGATGACTACGTCAGCCTCGGCCGCGACGTTGAGGCACAAGCACTGGCTCGGGCGATACACGCGCACATCCACGGACGAGTATTCCTCAACGGCAGCAAGACGGTCGTGTTTCCACCGTCGCCAGGTTCATATGCTTCAGAGCGAATGGGATGAACGCTCGCAGGATGGTCAAAAGATCAGTTACGGACCACCCGTGGACAAACAGTCGACGAAGACGTCATCCGGCGAGGTTCGGGCGATCTGATATGCCGACCGGCTGCGTGGGTGTCACATTGAGCCGAAGAGCCCGCATGTGCTCTGGCAGGCCTACTTGAGACAGACTGCCAACTCACCACTTATTATTTCCGCGGCGATCTCGAGACAGCGGCCAAGGTAGAGGGCATCCCGTTCGATTGAGGGGATGCATCCAGCAGCATGCGGGCGAAGGTTTCCGATCACTTCTGCTCATTCCAATCGCGCCAGTGGCTGGGATGAATGTCGAGGGGCGCCTCCGTGATGCGCTGTCCGATTGTCCGGTCGAAATGGGGGGCAGTTCAGCGATAAGCTTCACGATACGGGCTGTCTTCGTCCACCAAACATTCCCCCAAGCGGGGCTCATTAGCAAACGTTCATGACGCTTTCGTGAGACTGCCACGATGGAGGATGTGATGAGACTCAGATTGTTTGCCGCTAGCCAAACTTCTTCGCATAGAGTTTAAGGTCGATGGAATGCCGTATGGAGCGGCTGTCGCCCAGCTCCGCCCCGGGTTGTTCAACCAATGTGCACAGTAGTAGTTGAACCCCATTCCTGGGCGATGCGAGCCACAAAGACCACATCGTCAGCGTCAACCAACGCTTTCAAGTCGTCGCGGATTTTGCCCCGCTTGACCGCTGTAGCCATACGGATTCGACCCCTTTGCACCACGTATAGTTATGTTTGATGTACTTGTAGACTGGATCCTAATTGCGCCCGCATGTTTCAAATCATAGGTAACGAGAAAATGCCAGTGTCCGTGACGCGGCTCTCCCCATCGTGCCGACCGGCACGATGATTCCTACCGTCGCGCGGCTGTCACACATCGCACCTAAACGCAAATCGAGGCGTCCCGTGACTGACATTTCGGGACGCCTCAACAGTTCGTTGGGGGTGTCGAAATGCTAGACAGCAACTGGTCGGGTCGCTGTATCTTTTGCTGCTGCCATTTCCGCTCGTCGCTGTAGCCGTTCAACAATCGGCCGCAGCTAGGGAGGGCAGCGCAGGGCGCGCAAGACAGATACATGACCAGATTTCAAAATCCGACGGATGGGATCTCGCAGAAGGCCTTGGCAGGCCTTGTCGCGGAAGCCGTGCAACAGGCTCTGATCCAGCACGGCATCGTTCTTGATACACAGACCCTGGCTTCAGCCAGCGCTATTGCCGGCAGCGTCGCCGCCGCCGTGCCCTTCCTTCCACAAGCACAGCGGCTTTCGATCGGCTCTTTCAAGGGCGAATGCGCGGCGCTTGTCTCCGAGTTCTTCAGCTCAGTGGCGGACTTCGCGCACGGCGGCTTGGCAAGTGCCAACAGCGCAGATGAAAGCCTGATGCCGGCAACCGTAGCACCTTCATCGCTGCAGCCGGCCAACGATCTGCAGTCGGTGCTGATTGAGGATTGGGCGGGCGAGGTCGCCGGATCGACCTTTCTGGAAGAGCATTTCCACATACCGCGCTCGACGCTGCATCGCTGGCAAAGGCGCAATGAGGTCGTTGCCTTGCGCAAGGGCGGCCGCAAGCATGTCTTCCCGCTCGCCCAGTTCGTCGACGGCAGGCCGGCATCAGGGATCAGCGAAGTGCTATCGGCAATCGGCAATCCAAGGCTGGCGTGGTTCTGGCTGACTCGCCCCTCGCCCGAACTCGACGGCCGCATTCCGATCGAGGTGCTCAAGCAGGACATGGTGTGTGACGTCGTGTCGGCCGCCCGCAAATTTCCTCGGCTTGAGCCACCGGACTCATTTCATCGGCGGGGGCTTCCTGCGCACGCAGGGCAGGAGTTCAGCGTGATGTTCCTCGGCCCTTGAGCTTGGCAGTGGTGTGCAGCCGGCACGATCCAGGCAGCACTGACCTGCCTCTGGCGATATGGCGGCCGATTTGAGGCCTCGTGTCGGCGAACGGCAGCGCCAACGCCGCACCGGCCCGCGCCCGGACAGATGGCGCCAAAGAGATAGGAGCTCTCGTTGCACCGGTCAGTGGGCTGGCACGGGCTTGAACTTCGGGAAGCAACGCTCAGCGTGGGCGAATCACCACTCGCCAACCACGAACCGTGCAATCGGAAATCCTGTGCCAGCTACGATGCGTTGGGCATGATTTACTTCGTAAAACCGTGTGAATTCTCCACCTGCTAAAAGGGCGGTGGCTTCAGGTTACGGCTTAAAGCCGGATCGGTCCGCGCGTTGGCGGACAGGGCGCGAACTCACGTCACGTTGAAGTTGTCGTCAGGCTCCGGCGGCGTCTGGTTCTTGATATACTCAACCCAAATCTCGTCGGTAACGTTCCCGCTCGTCGCCGCCCATAGCCCCTCGCCCACAGGTGCTGGCCCCAGTAGCGCTTGCGCAATATCCCGAACTCGCTCAGCAGCTTGTGCGAACTGCGCCCCTTCAAGTATTGCACCGCGCGCGATACCGACAGGCTCGGCGGGATCGACACTAGCATATCCACGTGGTCTCGGTTGATCGACTCGGCATGCACCACCATTTCATGCGCTTGCGCCGTCTCGCGCAGCAGGCCGACGAACCAAATGCCTCTGCGCGGCACTCGATGTAACGGGATCATGACGCTTCGTTTAGTCGAACGTTAAGGGTCCTCGCCATAGGTTCCGCGACGAGCGGGGCACGGGATCAGACAAGGCGCGCGACCGCACCGCGGCAGACCCGGGCTTGCCTAGAATGCCGGATGCGCTGGGCGAGCGGAGCTTGCGCTCCTCAGAGGCCTTGACCCGATTGGACCCGCAGCAGAACCGGCGAGATGCGACCATGATTGCGGCTCTCAGAAACGTTTCCCTGCAGAAGGGTGCACACTCGATGATCGGGCTGGATCATACGGGCCTCGGCACGGTCGACGCTGCGGGGCAGAGCGTAGCGGCCCAAACGGAGTTCGACGACGTGAGGCTCATCCTGCGCCGCTGGCAATCCGCCTGCGGCGCAGGCGCGCTGCCGCCCTATGAGGAGATCGCGTTGGGCAGCGTCGGCCGCTTCTCGGATGAGATCGCTGTCGTCCGTCGTTTAGGGGACGAGCCACCTCTCCTGCTGCGCTGCGGCCAGCGCTTCCGCGCGATCGTGGGCCTTGCGGAGTCCGCTCGCAGCCTCGCGGAACTGCCATATGCCTTCAATCTAGCGATCGGCTCCGCTATCGATAAGGCCTGCTCGGCAGGCGAGCCGCGCCTCACAGTCTGCCACTGGGTCGTCGACGGCAAGGTTTCCACGATCGAGATCGTCGCGCTGCCGTTGTCGTGCCGCTGGCCGGGCGAATACTTCGTTCTATTCCTTCGCCCGCGCGCCAGCCAGGTCGAGCTTGCCAGTCTGCTCATCAACTCCACGCAGGAAGGCATCATCGGGCTGAGCCCGATCGATTGTGGGCATGGCGCAACGTCTGACTTCTACATACTAAGCGTCAACGAGGCCGCGGCGGCCTTCCTCGGATCGAGCATCGACAGCCTCCAGTTCACCCGGCTCTCGGACGCGCTGACCAAGGTCGGCATAAGCGAGATTCCACAAGAGCTGCTGTGCGCGGGTTCCGGCGGGCGCATATCGAGCTTCGAGCTCGCCTACGGACTGGGACAGCAGAGGGTCGCTCTGCAGGTCGGCGTCGACATCGCCGGCGGCGTGCTGGCGGTCACACTGACCGACATTCGCGACCTGAAGGCGCGCGAGACCCTGTTCCGCTCTCTTTTCGACGATAATCCGGCACCGATGTTCGTGCACAGCCAGTCGACCGGCATCTTTCTCAACGTCAACGAAGCGGCGTTGCGCCTCTATGGCTACAGTCGCGGCGACTTCCTCGACAGCAGCCTTGCCGAAATCCGCGTGGATGGCCGCACCAACCGCGAGAGGGACGGTCGCGAGCTGGTGCTCCGGCACCGCACCGCCGACGGCCGCGAGCTCGATGTGATCGAGTACACAAGCGAAACCCTCGTAGACCACCAGGTGGCAATACTATCGACTATCGTCGACATCACCGAGCGCAAGCGCGCCGAAGCCCATATCACTTACCTCGCTCATCATGATCCGCTGACGGGAGTGGCCAATCGAACAGTTTTCACGCGCGAGCTGGAGCACGCGGCCGACAGCCTCGAGCAGAACGGACGGCGGTTCGCCGTTGTGCTGATCGACCTCGACAATTTCAAGACGGTCAACGACACTCTCGGACACGCGGCAGGGGACGCACTCCTCATAGAGGTGACCGCGCGGCTGAGACACCTGGTGCGCAAGACCGACGTGGTGGCCAGGCTCGGCGGCGACGAATTCGCGATCCTGGTGCCGGCGGTCGAATGCCGCTCCGACGTCGAGGAGCTCGCCCAGCGCATCATCCGCGATCTTACCGCCATCCGGAAGGTCGACGGCGCCGTGATAGTGATCGGCGCGAGTATCGGCGCTGCGCTGGTCCCGGACGACGCCGCCGACATCGACAGCCTACTGAAATGCGCCGATCTCGCCCTCTATCGAGCGAAGCAATCGGACAAGGGTACCTTCCGCTGGTTCGAAGCCGGGATGGACATGCGCCAGCGCGAGCGGCGTGCGCTGGAGATAGAGCTGCGCGGCGCCGAGATCGACCGCGAGTTCGAGTTGCATTACCAGCCAATCATCCGGACGCAAACCGGAAAGCTCCGCGGGTTCGAGGCCCTGCTGCGCTGGCAAAATCCGCGCCGCGGCATGGTGTCGCCCGCGGATTTCATCCCGATCGCAGAGGAAACCGGCATACTCGACGAACTCGGCCGCTGGGTACTTGCGATGGCATGCCGAGAGGCGGCAACCTGGCCGCGCGATCTGGTGCTGTCCGTCAACGTATCGCCGGTGCAGTTCCGCAAAGGGAATCTCGTCGGAGCAGTAGGACTGGCCCTGGCCGGCAGCGGGCTGGAGGCGCACCAGTTGGAGATTGAGATCACTGAGTCGGTGCTGCTGGCCGAGAGCAGCACCAACCTCGCCATTCTCAAGCAACTTCGATCGCTCGGCGTGCGCATTGCGCTCGACGATTTTGGCACTGGCTACTCCAGCCTGAGCTACCTCAGGCAGTTTCCATTCAACCGCCTCAAGATCGACCGGTCGTTTGTCCGCGAGATCGTCCAGTGTCCAGAGTCGCTCGCGATCGTCCGTGCCGTCATCGGCCTCGGCACCAGCCTCGGCATCGATACCACGGCCGAGGGGGTGGAGACGGTCGCGCAGTTGGAGGCATTGCGCGCCGAAAAATGCGGCGAGTTGCAGGGGTTCCTGTTCAGCCCGCCGGTTGCCCGCAAGAGTGTCGCCTCCATCATCGGTGCGTATTTCGAAGAGACATCGCGTCTCGCGTAACGGGATCGCCGACCTGTGCTGTCGACGGCCTGCGTCCAGAGCAAGTGGCGATTGGATCGAACCATTCTGCGCGAATTGATTTGGGTCAGGTCGGGATTCGGCTAAGGTCCTACCCCGTCTGGCCGTCCCTGCCGTCGAAAGGTCACGAAGGACGCCATTCAGCAAGCTCCCGGAGCAGCGGATATTAAGATCGCCTGACCTGCCTCGCCAGTCGCATCCGCTCTGCTTCAAGGCGATGAACTCGGCCACCGGCAAGGCGAGTGGCGCGCCGGCTGCGCCACAAGGGAACTGGCGAATTTGGGTTGCGCCGGCTTCCAAGGCTCGGCGCTGCCTTCTTTCGACCAATCTCACCCAAGCGCCAGTCTACACCTGCACCTTTCCGCTTCCCGATTTGCAGGCAACGACCCATTGCATCGCGGAGTTTGGGTCTTCCAAAATCCCGGCCCGTTTCGCAAAGCCGAGAAAGGCATTGTGGGCCGCGCCTATAGGCTTGTGCCCGTCGTGGGCGTCAAAGCACGCCCGAAGGGCGGTTTGATGGATCAAGTCTCTGCGATCTTCCGGCCATTCATCGAGAAAATCGATTGCGTCCGCAAGGCCGGCAATCTATTGCACGATAACCGTGGAACGCCTCACGAAGATGGGGCTGCTGAAAACTTCGGCGTTCATTTCATTTCCTCCGACCTGGTGAACGGCTTGTCTGTGTAAGAGGCCACCGATCGAGGTCGGTTGCGACTATCGCAGAATATGTTGTCACGGCGATGACGGCTTGATAGGGAAGAAGCCGCATCGCGCCCGAGGGAAATCATGGATTTTGCAGAGTGCCGCCTTTGCTGGGGGACAGCGGCGGATCATCGCAACCGACAACCGCCTTCGCGTTGAGGCAGCCTAGTGCAAATCGAAGACTATAGCTTCCGATTGGCACGGCATCAGAAATTTGATGCGCTCCGATTAACGCAATTTGTTGCGGCGTGTGGCACTCGTTTGAACTCACGATGGTTGATTTACTGAGTAGCGCCGCACCCGAAGGAATCCGCCCCAAGCGGGGTCGGCTATGGAGTCGTGACTCGCAATCTGGTTGCTTCGTAGTCGAACGAAACGCGGTTCCGGCCACGCTGTTTCGCTTCAAAAATGCATCGTTCTGCTGTGCGAAGGATATCCTGACTATCTGCATTGGGAGGGATTTCCGCACCCCCGATGCTGACAGTCACCTTTAGATCGTCCTGTTGCCCTTTGATCCAAGGCATCCCTTCGATAAGACGGCGGATGTTCTCCGCAATGGTCATTGCCTGCTCTTTGCGGACCCCTCGCAGCAGGACCCCGAACTCTTCGCCACCAAGGCGTCCAATTGAATCGCCAGGGCGCGTTAGATAGACAAGCGCTTTTGCGATTCGAACCAAGGCCTCGTCACCTTTGGAATGTCCGTGCTTGTCATTGAACGAGGCGAAGTGATCCGGGTCGATAACGAGAAGCGTGTCGTATTCACCCTCATCGCGCTTCCTGTCCATCCTTGCCATGAATCCGCCGCGGCTAAGAAGCCCCGTCATCGGGTCGTGGCTGGTCACGAACGCCAGCCTGTCGTGGGTCTCTCTCAGGGCCGCATACGACTTCTCCAACTTGTCAAAGGTGTCTTGGATGGTGTCCGACTGGGCGAAGATGTAGGCACCGACGGGCATTCCAATCAGGATGGGAATGAGGGTGCATTCCACCCAGCTCAGCCAATCGATCGGCATGTGCAAGGCGAGTCTTGCCGTGAACGACAGAGCAAAGGTCGCGACGATTGCAATTATCGTCACGACTATTGATTTGCCTAGAATACGCTTGGCGCGAGGCGTCATGTTGTTTCTTTGGAGATTGGCACTGTTTCTTTAGATAGAGGCTCTGAAAGAGCCGTTACCAAGTCAATTAAGATTATTCTGAAACTAGAAGGGCGAGAAAAGAGGTGCCGTCATCTGCGGTCGGGAACGCGCGCAAACGTAGGACAGCGCGGCGAATTTTAGCAACGCTTAAAATGCGAGTTTTTCGAATCTGCTGGCGTTAGTTTTCGGATGCTAATCCACGCTGCATGGATGGTGATCGTTGAATATGCGCGGCCTAGGTTGGATTAGAGAAATACGATTGACGGAGGCTCAGCAGATGCGCGATCGGATAGCTTTGCTCGAATCCGAATTGATCAATGCGGCTGGTTCCAAAGGCAAATCCAATCTGCTTAACGTAGGTCACCAGCTTCGTTCGCAAAAGGCTAGGTTGGAACGCCTGGAACAATGCATAGCCTGGATGCCGAAGCGACTCTGACACCGCGCAACCCCGATCCAAGGAAGTCGTCCGCGGATTTTGGCGATGCCGGCAGGTTCGACGCGATCTGAGACCGTGAAGAGGGTGGCGGTTTTCTGGAAATTTCTGCAAATTCCAGACTGCCTTTTATGCGACTTTCGAAGCACAAAAGGCGAACATGGTCTGTTTTTCTGCGCCAAGAGCGCTATCTGCTCCGTAGCTCCGGCGAGCACACCAATAGCCGCTATGAAGGCCGATTGCGGACTGTCCGCCGCGCTCAAGCCTAGCCCCAATATTTCGCGCTGCATTTCCCTGCGCTAACGACGGCGCAGGGCGGCAATCTGATTAAACAGCTTAACCACCTCCTCGACATCATCCGGACTTCCGTCCCAGACCTTCAGAGCGCTGGCAATTATGCGTGCAGCGCCCTCGGGGTACTGGCACTGCGGGAGCGCTACACCCAGAAACGTGCAAATTTGCACCACGTTGGGATTTGGTGTTGCGAACTGCCCACCAAGTATACGACTGAGACGGCTGGGCGGAATCCCGCTCAGACGTGCTGCACTTGCCGAAGAAAGATGCCGATCGGCTAAGGCAATCCTAATGTCTCTTGCGATTCTCAATGCTTCTTCAGTTGTCAGCCTCATCCGCCTCGGATAAAATAGAAATTGCAAATTTGCAAGTTCGTTGATCTGTGGTAGCAGAGCGATAGTTTAAGGGGAGATGAGCATGTCATGGAGCAGGCAGCGGGTAACGGCAGTGAAGGTTGATGTGGGACCCTCGATAATGCTGCATAGTGGCACTTGGCTCGACCTGCTGTCGCCTCATACCAGCGCCTTTACCATCGAGGATATAGCCCACGGCTTGGCGCTTCAGTGTCGTTATGCGGGCCAGTGTTTGGATTTCTATTCTGTGGCTGAGCACAGCCTGCTGGTCAGTGACCTCGTCGAAGAGGATCCATTGGCCGCCTTGCTGCACGATGCGGCAGAGGCCTTCCTTGGAGATATTACGCGCCCCCTCAAGCAGATGCTTCCAGATTACAGGCAGATTGAAACTGAGATGCAGCGCGCGATCGCTGAGCGGTTTGGTATTAGCACTCAGTCAAGCCCGGCAATCAAGCGAGCCGATCTGCGTGTGCTGGCGGCCGAGCAGGCTCAGATTATGCCGGCAGGCACGGACGAATGGGCCAAGCGCGATCGGATTGTGCCCGCCCTGGTGAAGGTACGCTTCCTGTCGCCTCGCGAAGCTAAGAGCGCGTTCCTTCGCCGGTATGAAGCCTTGCAATAGAACTATCCGCACAAAACAAGTCGGTTAGGCATTTCTCAACAAAAAAACTTAGTGTGAGCTATAGATTGAATTGAAATCGATGCGTATCTCTTCGACGTGGGGAGTCTGAGTCCTAGGGTAGGTAGGATTTTGGTTCTCTAGTGACAGGAGGTTGCGCTGAAACCAATTTTCTTGGTGTCTGGTCCGCTTGCGGCCGGAAAATCGATGTTCACTGAACAGTTGACATCACGTTTTGGCGCGAGACGCGTGTCAACGCGGGTGCTATTACTTCGGGCTAGTGATACCGACGATCGCGACGCACTGATCAAGCTTGGCGATAAGCTCGACGTTGAGACCAACGGAAAGTGGGTCCTCGATCGGTTTCTGGCTGAAACTAGCGGGGCTCCGGCGGATCAAGTTTGGCTGGTGGATGCGGTCCGGACGCTAGACCAAGTTAAACACTTCCGCGACAAATTTGGCGACAGAGTCGTTCACGTCCACCTCACTGCGCCAATTGGCGTGTTGCGCGAGCGTTACTTGGCACGCAAGGCGGAGATCCGGGAGTTCAACAGCTACGACGAGGCACGCGAGCACGGGGCGACGGAAAGCAAGATTGAGACGCTCGCGGAAGTCGCCGACGTGGTTTTGGAAACCCACCGTTCGAGCCCTCGATCGTTGCTGGCCCAGGCAACTGCGGGACTCGGCTTGTTTCCCCGCGAGGTCGCGCGGTGCGTCGACGTTCTGGTTGGCGCTCAGTACGGAAGCGAGGGGAAGGGCAATATCTGTGCCTATCTCGCCAAACACGAGAAGTATGATGTTCTCATGCGGGTGGGGGGTCCGAATGCTGGCCATAAGGTCGCCGATCCCAAGTACGACTACATTCAACTTCCGTCGGGAACGCAAAGCAATCTTGACGCGAAGATCCTGATCGGCGCGGGCGCAACTCTCTCAATCAAGCAGGTGCTCAAGGAGATCTCGGACCTCCAGCTCACCGAAGGCAGACTGTCGATCGATCCGCAGGCCATTATCATCGAGGACAGCGACATCGAACAGGAGGCGGGCACCCTCGAGGTCATCGGCTCGACGAAAAAAGGTGTTGGAGTTGCTACGGCGCGAAAAATCCTGGGGCGAGACGGCAACAAATACTGGGGCAGTAAGGTCCGCCTCGCAAAAAATATCGCGGAGTTCAAGCCATTCATCCGTGACACCAAAGTCGAGCTCGAGAAGGCTTATGCTGCTGGCAAGTCGGTGCTCCTCGAGGGCACCCAGGGAACCGATCTTAGCTTGCATCACGGCGAGTACCCATTCGTCACCTCGCGCGAGACAACGGCATCAGGATGCCTCGCCGATGCCGGCATCGCACCAACAAGGGTCCGGCGGGTGATCATGGTCATGCGGACCTATCCCATCCGCGTCGGTGGTACGTCCGGGCCAATGATGCACGAGATTACAGTCGAGGACATTGCCGCGCGGAGCGACATTCCTGCGGCAGACCTACACAAGATCGAAGTTGGCACTGTTTCTGGCAAGGAACGCCGCATTGCCGAGTTTGACTGGGAACAAGTGCGACGCGCCGCTACCATCAACGGGGTAACGGATATCGCGTTGACCTTCGCTGACTACCTCGGAATCGACAATCGCAAGGCGGAAACCTTCGAGGAGCTCAATGCGACTACTAGGAACTTCATCGAGCGGGTGGAGAAGGTCACCAACGCCCGCGTGTCGCTGATCTCCAAGGATTTCGGCAAGGACGCCGTTATCATTGACCGGCGGCAGTGGGACTGAGGAGCTGCGAGTGCAAGAAAACGAACTAATCAGCATCTATCCGCGGCTGTACCACATGGCGGAGGACGGTTCCTTCCCTTCGATCCGTGACCGAGGCTTGATGAGTGCAACAGCGCTCCTCGATGCTTACGGGATTTTTGGCGAACAGCGGCTTGCCATTGAGGAGAGGCTTCGGCCCGAGAGCGTCGATATCGCAAAGGATGGGCTGCCCAACGCCGTCATCCGTGACAATAAGCCGATGAGTGACAGCGCGCTGCAGAAGTGCCTTCAGGACGGGCTGACACCATTTCAGTGGTACAAGATCCTCAATGGCAAAACCTTCTTCTGGCTCCACAAGAAGCGGTTGCGCAGGCTTCTGGCGGCCAAAGCATACCGGGATCGCCCGCACACGATTCTAACGTTTGATACTGCGTCCTTGGTCGCCTCGCATCGCGATAAGATTCTCCTGAGCCCGATAAACAGCGGGTCCACGATCATGAATCCCCAACCGAGAGGGAAGGGCACGTTCATGAAGATTGCCGACTATCCGTTTGCCGACCGAAGGAAAACGAGACCCTTAGAAAATGCCTTGGTCGAGCTGACCGTCGCCTACAGCGTCCCGGACGCTGCCAGTCACCTTTTGGCAGCGCAACGCGTCGACGGCGATGATATAGAGGATCTGTGGCGGAGGCCAGGCAGCCATCCGCACGAGGGGCTTTAGGCTGATGCTGCCAACATGGCCGGTCGCTTGGCCTTTCGGACGAGGTCGGCCAAATGACTTGTAAGTCCGATCTCGCCTTCAATCTTCACCCCTGCATCAGTTGGCATGTCATTCAGGAATGTTCGCAGTGCCTCGAGCCCTTCGGCCGCTTCGAAGGTCAGCCAGTGGGCTGCCTCTCCCGGCACCAGAACGGTCTGTGATGTCTGGGTTGCACCGCGATGCAGCTGTACCACCCAGACTGTCTGACCGTCATAGACCCACTCAAAGCGTACGGCTCCAAGCGAGCGGGACAGCGTGCCGTAAACCGCGTCGATCTGCTTGGCGACCTCAGACGGCAGCTCTTCTGGGTGATCGATGCCCAGCATCAGGCCATCGCCCTCACCGGAGCGGCCTTCCACAAGCAGCGTTCCATCGATCGTGACAATGGCAGCGCCTGAATAGGCCGCCGGCACGGCCGCCTGACAGATTATGGAAGCTATGGCACTGTGGTTGGAATCCTCGACGGACATAAGCTTGAATGGGTCAGTCCAGCCCTTGAGGGTTGTGTACCTCCCTGGCTCTGGCTCATGCGGACAGGTCCGGGTCCAGACCTCGTGACTTCCCGTCGGCTTTCCGAAGGTGAACGGGGCAACACGTCGCCCGAAGACAGTGGTAGCTGGCACATTTGCGCCCACGAGTTCGGCCATGAGCAGGCCGAACGCCTTGTCACCGATATGTCGGCTAAAGCGGTTGGGCCAGTTCATGCTGGCAGTCGCCGCAGCCGTATTTTCAGGCTCCAATTCCCAGCATAGCGTGTGGCTGTTCTTCCATCCGCGTGGCCGAGGATGAATGCTAAACTCAAGCCGTCCCTGACTCTGCATTTTGAGCTCAGGTCGAAATCCATAGACCTTTGTGAGCAAGTCAAGCGCCCAAGGCACGGGTAAGGAGGCCACCCCGGGCTTCTCCACGCACCGCGGTGTGTCATCAGGAGCGAACTCCATGATGCCGCCCTGGATCACGCCGGAAACCCCGCCATCATTAATATCGATGGTCTCGTTGGCGATCACGAACAGGCCCGACGAAATAAGTCGCTTCAGTCCGGCGAGGGCTTCCTGCACGTCACTTATCCCGTAGATAAATTCCTTGCTCCGCGGACTGTCCGGAGCATAGCTGCGCAGATTGATCGAGCCATCCACACTCGCGTCCAGCAGCGCGGCAAGCGCCTCTTGGGCGTCAGTGAAGTGGTGATTGGGGGCGTAGCCGAAGACTCGCGAGTAACTCTGAGAGAAGTCGCCACCGGACGTGGGAAAGAAGCTGATGAATTGCGCCACGTTCCCGGCCCGCGCTAATGCGTCCAGCGATTCATCCTTGCGAAAATTCAAAGCGATACCCAATCGATTGCTTCATTGGCCGACAACTAGCCGTTCGGCTAAAGGGCACATAGTGGGCATTAGCGCCACATGTGCCAGCGAATGTTCCCCGCTTTCCCGCCAGTTTTGCACAGGCTAGCGGTAATTGCACCTTAAGTTCAAAGTCGCACCTTGACTCGCGAGGATCAGGTTTCAGGTCGCCGTCTTGGGCAAGGTCGGTGAAATTTCCAAGTCACCACTGAAGAGGGACAAACCCACTTTGCCGTCCGCACGCAGCTCGCGCATCGTCAGGTGCATTTCCTTGTCGTTCAAGCGGAAGATGCAGTAGGTGTTGCGTTCGTTGCCGGGACGGCGCACCGGCGAAACGCCGGTACTGCCGTTTGAAACGACATAGATCGCCGGCTGTTGTGGAGCACCGGCAAGCGGCTGATTGTCATATTTGACCACCCGCGGCATGTGCTCGTGGCCGTGAACCGCCAGTTGCACGCCGGCCTGCTGAGCGGCGTCCAAAATTCGCGGGGCGTCTACCGAAAGCGTTATGCCCTTCTTGTTCAGAGTCGCGACAGTGGTCACGGGCAACAAATGGTGATGCAGAGCCATGATTTTGTATGTTGGTCGATCGATCCGCTCGGCGCCGAGTTCGCGCAAGGCGTCGATCCCACTGTCGCCGATGTAGCCGTACTCGCTCCATTCGGTTTGAACTATGGTACATGAATTCAGCACGCCAATCAGCACGTCTACGTCGCCGAGCTGCACTCGTCGAACGTAGTTCAGCGTCTCTTTCCAACTGCGGCCTATTAGCTCCTCGCAGAAGATGCGGTACTGAAGCTCGTGCTCGTAAGTCGCCTGGTTGCTCACCGCCAGCTTGGCGGGATCGACGTCCGACGGATCCTTCGCGCGGACAATGTCGTGGTTTCCGGGAACGGCAACAATATGGTCTCGCTCGAGACCGAGCGCCTTGGTGAGGCTTGCGAACTCGGCCAGTATGCTGCTGCGTACGGCTTGGCTCCAGTCGCCCTTAGTGGTGAAGTCCCCAGTAACCAGGATCGTGCCGATATCGTCCTGGACGCCTATCCTGCCCAGGTCATCCATCAGCGCCTGCGTGAGCGTCTTCTTCGTATTGCCGATAGCCGGTGGTTCTCCCTGTAGGAGAAAGTCGTAGTCCGGTCCGAAATGCAGATCGGACAGGTGGAGGATCGCCGACCGATTGGCGCGGGTCGTCGCGGCTACACGATCAGGTTGATAGGACCGCCCGTCGAGTGACACCAGAGTGTGATCGCCAAACCTGTTTGCCACCTCGTCGAGATATTCGCACGCCTCAATATCGGTGAGCTTGAACCAGCCGAAGATGCGGTCATGCTCGTCGACATAGTAGCTAGGAACAGCAGCCAGCTCGTCAGCGTCCAGCAATCCTCGGCGCCACGCCTCAACCGTCGCAGTAAACATCCGCCTAGTGGAGCGGTCGACGATATAGGCAATCGTTGGGCCATTCATGGTGTCAAGCGCATCGAGGTGCTCGTCCTCGAACGTCTTCTTCCACCAGCCCCACCAGACGAAGCCTTTGGCGGAAATGATCTCGCGGTGAGTTTGAATGGTATCCACACCCGGCGTAGTATCCCTGAACCTCAGCGCTATGAACGGTGCTGCCACTCTGCAACTCTCCAAAAGGGTGGTTTCGGGATGCGCCACTGCTCAAGTGACGGATATGCAAGGAACAGTTCCGTCGGCGGTAGCTCCGAGTGCAGGTACGCCCGCAATGCCTGAATCAGATGATGGCCGTCGCTGACCACAGCGGCTTCGTTCTGAGAACTCCACAAGTCGATATTGTCCCGGCCAAGCGCCCGCCGGCTTACATGAGGCCAGGTCCATCCCTCGGCCCCGAGCACTTGTGCCACTGTCGAGAGACCGGCGGCGTGCGGCGCATCACGGACGGCGAGCTGATAGTCGTTGATCGTGAAGCGAATCCATCGCCCCGGCTCTTTATGAGATGGCGGCATACTAGGTTCGCAGTTAACCGATATGCTGAGAAGGTCGCCACGTCGAGCCTCCCCACCGGAACTAGTGGCGCCAGTCCTCCTGAGGGCCGCCTGTTCGAACTCTGGCGAAAGGTATTCTACCGCGATGCCAACGTCATCGAGTTTCCCCCATCCACCAATCCAACCAGCGAGTTCTTCTCGTTCCGCCCTCCCGGTTGGGCGGGTATGCTCCGGCCAAAGGGTTACAAGAATTTGGCTTCCTTGGCCGACCACTGAAGCTGCCCAAGCTATCCATCGTTTCGCCTCGGCTGGATACCAAGGTGGATCCAGAATTGCTACCGATTGCTGGGTCTTCAGCGTCACTTCTCCGACGTCGGCTACGATATGTTTCCTGACGTTTTGAAAGGGCTGTCTATCGACCAGAATCGAATCTCTTGAAGCAACATCTAGGTAGCGAGAGACAGAGGGCGTGCCCACGGCAGGACTGTTGTCTCAGGCGAGACCAAACCACATATCGCCTGAACTGATTCGGCGGAGTATCGCCAATCGAAATCGAGGGGATGAGCTTGAGGCAGGCGCAGCGGCTGGCTCCACGTTCCGTGATAATGATCCAGAACTAGCGCAGAAGGCTGCGTTGTTCACGCAATTCTTTCGTGTGAAACGGCTGGCAGGTTCTTGCCCACTGATTAGTATCTACTGCTGGCCTTAGCACCCAGGTGCCTGCTGACGCGCAACTTGTCTGATTCCCCCTCTGAGGCCTGCGGTGATCGTATCCGATCAGGAGACCGGCAGCTTTGGGATCCCCGCCGAGAGCCTGAGAGAGAGCGGCCGAAAGGCGCCAAGCGCAATTGCGATGCGCCTTACCACGAGGCGCGCCAACAACAATGCTGTTTGAATCACCCGAGTTCGTGGATGGCGACTTCGGGAATGACCGATCTTGCAATGTCACATAAGTGCTGATGATGGGTGAGATAGACCACCTGGCCTACACTGGCCATCTCGCCGAACAGACGGAGAACTTCCTCCGACCGGAGATGATCGAAGGTTTCCATGATATCGTCGGCTATGAAAGGAACTGCCGGCCTGAGCTTGGCAAACTCATAATATCCGGCGAGGCGAAGAGCCAGGTAGAGCTGAAAACGCGCGCCTTTCGACAAAGCGTCTGCGATCTTCGATTGGCCGTCCCGCTGCGTGGCGATGAGGACCTCTCCGCCCTTTACCGGCTGGGTCGTCAAGCCTGTGTACTGGCCGCGCGTTATCAGTGCGAAGGCGTCGGAGGCCTGGCTCATCATTCCAGAGCGGTGACGTTCGCGGTAGACCCGGAGCGCGCTCGTCGCCGACATCACCCCGAGCTTCAATTCGATAAAGCGGACGGCCTTGTCCTCGATCTCGAGAAGGACGGTGCGACGGTCGGCATCGATGCGGGCAACCTGGCTGTCGCCCCCAATCGCATCGAGCTTATCGGCCGCCCGGGTACGCCGGACGAGCTGCTGTTGCAGTGATTCATCGACGTCGGCGAGGCGCCGCTCGACCTCAGCCTTTTCAATTGCGAGCCCATCGAGATCGAGACCTTCGAGCAAGGATCGCGCCTGCGCGAAATCGTCGAGAGCGAGCTCGCTCGTCAGTTTTTCCTCAAGCTCGGCCACGGCAGTGTGCAGACCGTCTCGCTCGCGAAGCTGTTGATCTCGCTCTGCGACCTCCGGCAGAGTTCTCACCCCAAAGGCAGCCAGCACCTCCTGCTTTGTGGTCTCATTTGCCGCGACCTCAGCGTTCAGTACCCCTCGAACGTCGTGCAACTTTTGAACGTCAAGGACGAGATTTGCCTTCGCCTCACGGGCGCGCTCGGCTTGCTCCAGACGTTCTGTCAGCCTGAGGCTCACCTGTTCTGGCGCGCCGTCCAATGCACGCTCGCCGACTTGTGCACCCAGCCGAGCCACCTCTTCAGCAAAGCCAGTCCTGTCCGCCTCCATCTTGCCTATGCGCGTACGCAGGGCCTCCCGATCCTGCAGGGCCTTTGACAGGTCCGACAGCTGATGGAGCACGCTGCCGAGCCCGGTTCCGGCGATGCCGCCTTCGAGCCAGGTCCCCTTCAGCGATTCATTGACGCCGGCCTGCCATGCAGCATCTCGCCGTTCGGCAATGTCAACCGCGAGCCGCCTGGCGGCCAGCTCCTCTTCCTTCGCGGCGACGCTCCTCAGTGCTTCCGCTCGTTCCGCATCGACCTTCGCCTGCCTGTCGAGAAAGCGGTCGGCGGCGACCACCATGGCCTCCAGGGCCTCATCGGCTTCCGGCTGAATTCCAACGCTTCGAAGAGCCGAGGCCAATCCGAGATGGAGCCGCTCTCCTTGGGCTGTCGCGCGTTCAATCCTTGCGCGTGCGAGCAGGATGTCGTCCCAGGCGCCAAGCGCTTCAGAGCGCGCGGAAAGGCGCTCCTCGACATGTCCGATCAACAGGTCGAGCGACTGCGCCTGGCAATCCTCAAGCAAGGTGCTGGCCATTCGCCTGATTTCAGCGGATGCCGTTTCGGCGCGCTTTTCCACCTCAGCCAGCTTGGCACTGACGCGCTCTATGGCAGCGTCGGTCTCGGCAGCCTTTTGCTTGACTGCGCGCAGATCCGCCAGCCCGCCCGCATGGGCCAATCGAGCCTGGCCAACATGATCGTCCCTGGTCAATGCCGCGGCAAAGGCGTCCGCCGTCTCGGCCTTGAGGTCCGCCCGATGATTTCGCCAGGCCTCGTCCCTCTCGCGTCGTATGGCTGCGGCTGTTTCGTCGTCGGCGATCTCGGCCGAGGCGCGGACAGCAGCCAGCCGCGCCGAAGTAGATATGCGGCTCTGTTCATGCTCAGCCAGACGCTCGGAGAAAACTGCCTTATCCCTTTGAAGGTCCGCGGCCAGTGTTTTCCACTGAGCTATCTGCATCGGTGGCGGAACCGACATTTTCGAAAGTGTCTCCGCATCTCCCGACCACGGCTGGAGGCGCCGCATCGCATCCGTCAGTCTTGTTTGCCGCTCCTCCCCCAACGCGAGCGCTTCTCTTATCTCGCGTGCGTGGCCACTGGCCTTCGCCTCAGACACGGCTGCGATCAGCCTTGCTCTTGCTGGCTCGGGCACCGCCCTCTCCTCTCCAACGCGACCTCGCGCAGCGTTGAGCTGGTCGAGCGCGGAAGCGGCCTCATCGCGGGCCATCCGCAGGCTCGTCGTTATGCCGGAGCGCTGTTCGACCAAGGAGCGAAGCGTGCCGACCACAATTGCCGGCAGAATGAGCCGGGACGGATCCTGTTCGGCCGACCTTCCGAGGGCGGCGAGACAGTTGGCCACCGTCTGGTCGAGCAACTGGACTTCCATCTTGCGGGTCGGCAGGTCCATGCCCGCGGATAGATAGCGCGCCTTGCGGTCGGCAAGTCCTCGCACCTGCTCCGAGATCGCCAGCATGGCCTCGTCGACGACCATAGCCTCGATCTTTGCCCTCGCGCGATCGATCTCATCGGCATTGGCCTGGAGACGGGTTCTTAACCGTGCGTCCTGATCGATCAATTCCGCGACGCTGCCACTCCAGGTCCTGGCAGGAGACGGCCTGTCCGGCAGCTCAGCCAGCCTGCTTGCCTTGCGTTTTATTTCCGCCAGGAGGGGCGCGGCGCGCGAATATCGCTCGATCGTGACGAACCGGGCCGATAACGCCGCGCGCTCCGCCAGGCTGCGGTCATACTTCTCCTGGGCTTCCGCCCGTTCCGCCTCGAGCGCCTCGAATGTCGAGGCCAGCGTGTCGATCGCCTCCTTGCGTGACTTGAGTTCCGCGAACCGCTTCTTCAGCAGCGCGATTTCGGTCGTCTGGGCCTGTTTTCGATGAAGACCGTCGGCCTCCGTCTCCAGTGCGGCCATGACATCGCTGGCATGGCCGAGCCCAGCACTGGCGGTGAAAAGGAGCTTGCCGAGATCGCCGCGCGATTCCAGGATCGCCTTGCCGCCCGCTTCCAGCGTCTCGTCATCGAGCGAGAACATGCTGCTGTAGGTATCCCGGGACAAGCCCGCGAGGTGCGCCGAAATGGCAATCTCGCTCAGTGGCCGTCCTTCGGCATCATGCAGCGAGTTGCTGCGGCTTTTGGTGCGTGAAACGGCAAACGCCTGCCCCTCGAATTCGAGCAGCCCGCCGATGCGCATGGAGCTGTAGTCATGCTGGAAATTGTAGCGGCTACGCTCCTCGATGCCGAAGAGCAAATCAAGGTAGGCGGAAAGTGCCGTCGATTTGCCGGCCTCGTTCAGGCCGAAAACGATATGCAGATCGGGGCCTGAAACCGGCCTTTCTCCAAAGTCGATCGCTTTCTCGGTAAACTTGCCGTAGCGGGTCAGATCAAGGCGCCGCAGTCTCATCGCGTTGCACCTGCCTTGAGCCTCGCCGTGACCAGGTCAACGCTTCCGGCAAGCACGTCGTCGATAAACTGTTCGAGCCCTGCTTCGTCCTTGCCCGCGAAACCCCTCGCATCGGGGGGTAGGTCCGCGATCGTCTTCAACACGAATTCCCGCGCTTCTGCTCGAAACGCTTCAGAGCCCGCATTGGCGCGCATGGACTGTGCAAGCTCCAAGGTAGGATCGGCAACAGTTCCCACGTCTGCGACAGCGGGAGCCGAAAGACCAAGCTCCAGCTTCTCGACCCAGGTGTCGCCCACCTGTTCCGCTGCCTGTTCGGCTTCCGCGATGGTCAGCTCCCGGTCGCGCATCAGCAACCATGACAGGGCAGTTGTGCCAAGCAAACTTAGGCGGGCAACAAGGTAGCGCGATCTGGCACCCTCGCGCGATTGCTCCAGGCCTGCCCGGATGCGGATGATGGCCTCGCTCCATTCGGACGTCCCGGTCAGATCGATACTCACGCGTTCGAATTGCGCGACACTGGTGAGCCTCTCCTCCATCTCGACAGAGCGATCGTCGCGAATGGTGACCAGGGTGACCGATTTCTCGCCCGCCTCATTGATGTCCCTGCCCTGAGGGATTCCCGGCATCACCAGCGTGCTCGCGCCCAAATAGACCTGGCGAAGGTGGATATGGCCAAGCGCCCAATAGCCGAAGCCGTGGCTGTGGAGGTCGGCGACGCTGCAAGGGGCATAAACGTCATGCCCTGGGGAGCCGGCCAGGCTCGTATGCATGATGCCGACATTCGCAGCTCCCTCTTGCGGGGCAGCATATTTGGGCAGCAGGCTTTCGGGCGCCTTGGGATTGGCGAAGCTCAGCCCATGGAAGGCTACGTCGATCGCGGTGCCAGACTGGACCACGGATTGGCAGCGGCCGCCAAAGATGGTCACCGTGTCGGGCAGCACGAGCTGCTTCGTAATCCGCGACATCGAGTCATGATTTCCGCGGATCAAGTAAACCCTGACACCAGCTTGATGAAGGCGCGTCATCTGTGAAGCCAGAAAGCGCGCCGTCTTCATCGAAGTCTGGTCGCCATCGTAAAGATCGCCGGCGATCACAAGAGCATCGACACGCTCCGCCAGACACAGATCCACGACAGCGACGAATGCCTGGCGGCTGGCATCTCCGATGAGCTCGGCAAGCTCGGGATTGCGCAACGCAAGGGAGCGCAAAGGCGAATCGAGATGGATATCGGCCGTATGGATAAATCGAAATGCCATGCTGGGCGCTCCCGGACCCGAACGGAGGCTCGGGGCAGATGCCAGCACCAGATCGATGGCGCTCAACCGTCATAATGAGCGGTTCAAAAAGCATCTTGGGTTTCGGTAGCAAAGTTCGGCGACCTTCGGCAACTGTGCCGTCGAGTGGTGGCGTTGAGAAGATCGGCATCGGCACGCTCGATGTCATCGTCGGCAACCCGGCGGCGACGTCCCCGGCGGCCACTGCCGACGTGTCGTTTCAAACATTGTCGTCGGCGCCGCCGGCGGACCGGGAACTCCCTATGGCGACACAACCCTAATCTCACGCCGTGGGACAAGGGTATTGCACAATACCCTATGATTGGTGCAACATGATAACCTAATAAGCGTGCAGCTTAATTCCCTAAAAAGCGTACAACATAAAAACCTAACCGTCGCGCAACGCAAAACCCTATGGATCAAACAAAATGGCACTCCCCAACGAGAAGCTGGCAGAGTCGCTCGCCGCGCTGAAGAGACTGCAGGATCGACACATGGTAGCCCTGCGTTCGTCCGATCTATCACGTACTCATCGAGAGCGGCTGGTCAAAAACGGTTTCCTGCAAGAAGTCATGAAAGGCTGGTATATCCCGTCCAATCCACAACAGCGGCAAGGTGAGACCACCAGCTGGTACGCATCATTTTGGGATTTCTGCGCCAGCTATTTGGGTGATCGCTTCGGCAACGACTGGTGCCTCGCACCTGAACCCTCCCTTTCTTTTCACGCCGGCAATCGCACAGTCCCGCAGCAATTGTTGGTGCGATCCCCCGGAGGAAGCAACAAGCCTACCGCACTCTTGTATGGCACCTCGATCTTCGATACGCGGGCCAGCATGCCGGCTGCACGCGATGTGACCGAGATAGACGGCCTTCGCCTCTACGCGTTGCCGTCGGCGCTCGTCGAAGTCTCCCCCGGGTTCTTCACGCAAAAACCGACCGACGCGCGAACGGCATTGGCAATGTTTTCGGACGCATCGGACATTCTCACCCGTCTGCTCGAGGGCGGCCATACAATAATTGCCGGCCGGCTCGCCGGCGCGTTCCGCAACATCGGCCGAGAACGGATCGCAGACGACATCGTTCGCGGCATGCGGGCCGCCGATTTCCTGGTCCGTGAAACCGACCCATTCGACACACAACTGGAATTGACCTTGCCGCGCCGCGAAACCTCGCCCTACGCCGGTCGCATCAGGCTGATGTGGCAGGAAATGCGCGGTGCGGTCGTCGACAACTTCCCCGAGCCGCCAGGACGCCCCAACGACGTCGAGGGCTATCTTCGTCGTGTCGACGACGTCTATGCCACCGATGCCTATCATTCGCTATCCATCGAAGGTTACCGTGTCAGCCCCGAGCTGATCGACCGGGTACGCAGCGGCACCTGGAATCCCGACAGAGACGCGCAAGACGGCGAGCACCGGGATGCGCTCGCGGCGCGCGGCTATTTTCAAGCGTTCGAGGCGGTAAAACGCAGTGTCACGTCAGTCCTTGCCAACGAAAACCCTGGCCGCGTAGTGGATGAGGATCATGGGGGATGGTACCGCGAGCTATTCGCTCCCAGCGTTACCGCAGGCATCGTCAAGCCCGCCGATCTGGCAGGTTACCGCAGCGAGCGCGTGTTCATCCGCAATTCCATGCATGTTCCATTGCCCCCGAACGCCATGCGAGATGCGATGCCGGTCTTTTTCGAGATGCTCGAACAGGAGGAACACCCCGCGGCACGCGTCGTGCTTGGCCATTTCACCTTCGTTTACATCCACCCGTATATGGATGGGAACGGTCGTATGGGGCGGTTCTTGATGAACGTCATGATGGCTGCCGGCGGTTATCCCTGGACCGTCATTCCGGTCCAACGTCGCGCCGACTACATGGCCGCCCTGGAGCGTGCGAGTACCCAGCTCGATATCGTTCCGTTCGCTCGCTTCATCGGAGAACTGGTTCGTCGAGGCATGTCAGGGGAGAGGACCGCAGAACTCCCATCCGGTACTCGACGGCCGGCTGAGTGAGAACGCCTCCCTAAGCTAGGTTCACTCGGCATAGTAGACCTTAGTGAAATGGGCATGTGTCAGGAGCGGGGAGGCCGGCTGAGATTTCCACCTGTGCGGCGCAGATAGAGCAAATGCTATATATGAATTGGATCTCCTTCGAATCCTTCATATTGAGCCAAACGCCTGGCCCTTTGATTAAGGTTGCTTTCCCTTTTTTGATCGTGCATGCAGGCGATAGGTATATTTCAGTGTCGTCGGGATCGACGGAAAACTGAGTTACCACTCCTTCATACGAAAAAGATTCATTTGAGAGCTTTATTCGGGCGTATCGGTTGGTATCCTTATCCACAACATGCGGCTGGCCGTCAACGAATTTTGAATTGTACGCATTTTTCAGCAAAAAGGAAAGAAGATCTGACTGACTTGCCTTTAAAATCTCGTCTTTGCCGAATACCTCCCTAAGTTTTGCCGAAAAATAGTCGGTAGAATTTGCAATTCCAAACAACAATCCTAGCAATAGCGAGCACAAGAAAACGGATGTTACGAAATATTTTGAATATAACACGCTTTGTAGTTCGAACTTCTTCCCAGAAGCGATACCATAGATGTGGGTTATCCCAAGAGGAATTACCGCACTCAGAGTTGTCAAGGCAACGTATATAATCGGCAAATGCGAATCGGGTATTTCTGGAAGATTGCTAACGAAGCTCGCGACAAATAAAGCCACAAATCCCGGCAAAACAAATACGAGCCATCTATTTTCGCCAAAGATATTCATGGGTCAGTTACAGGTCTTACTGCATTGTCCGTTTTTGCAGCATTGCGTTCCGGCAGCGCAGGCATTAGCGGCACTACCCGTACAGGTATTAGGCGATATTGTCCCCTTTTCAAAATAACTATACTTTCCGTCGTCGCCCTTCTTCCATTCGTAGATGACATAGTCAGGACGGGTGATGTCGCCTATCGAGTTGTAGCTGATCTCACCAATTGCGGTTTTCCACGGACCTTCGGACTTGATGATCTCGGCAACCTTCTGCGCATCGTCGGCCGAGCCGGTCTTGGCTATGGCCTGGGCAATGATCTGCACGGCGGCATAGGAGTAGAGCGTGTAGGCTTCCGGCTCGAAGCCGGCGGCGCGGAACTTCTCCACGACTTCCTTGGCGTCCGGGTTCTTGCGCGGATCCGGAGCGAAGGTGTTCAGCGTGCCGGCAACGGCGTCGCCGGCGATCGAGGCCAGTTCGTTGGAGACGATGCCATCGCCCGAGAACATTGGCGCCTTCAGGCCCTGGTCGGCCGACTGACGGATGATCAAGCCGGCTTCGGTGTGCAGGCCACCCCAGTAGATGAGGGTGACGTTGTTTTCCTTCATCTTGGCGATGAGAGCCGAGAAGTCCTTGTCGCCGACATTGATGCCTTCATACATCACTTCCTTGATGCCGTTGGCGTTGAGGTTCTTCTTGGTCTCGTCGGCAAGGCCCTGGCCGTAAGGCGTCTTGTCGTGGATGATGGCGATCTTGGCGTCCTTAAAATTAAGCGCAATGTAGTCGCCTGCTATGATACCCTGCTGGTCGTCGCGGCCGCAGGTGCGGAAGGTGTTCCACATGCCGCGCTCAGTGAACTTCGGATTGGTTGCGGCAGGCGTGATCTCGAGGATGCCGTTCTCCTGATAGACTTCCGACGCCGGAATGGAGACGCCCGAATTGAAGTGGCCGTCGACGAACTTGACGCCGTCGGCGACGAACTTGTTGGCGACCGAGATGCCCTGCTTCGGGTCGGAGACGTCGTCGCCGATCTCGAGCTTGAGCTGCTGGCCATTGACGCCGCCCGCCGCGTTGATGTCGGCGACAGCCTGTTCCGCGCCCTTCTGCAGCTGTGCGCCGAAGGCGGCGTTCGGACCGGTGATCGGACCGGCGACGCCGATCAGGATGTCGGCCCACGCGCTGCCGCTGAGCGCGACGATCGCGGTCAGCGTAACGGCGGATAAGAGCGATTTTTTGGTATTCATCACAAATCTCCTCACCGCAGATTTTGTTCATGATCTCGGACGATCATCACGACCTCCACAGGATCGAGAATCGCCGCTATCTCCTGGCCGAACGCGGTCCTTCAGGAGTAAGAATAATGGTTTCATTGGTTCCAGGCGGCGTGAAGTAGGCGGCAGCTAGAGTAACTGCCGCAGTCACCAAGGTAGTGATGGCCCCGGATACCGTGTCGGGTAGGGCATGGTTCAACTCTATGCCGTACACAAGTAGTGTCGAGATCGCCGCGCCGACGGCAGAGCCACCCGTCGCCGCAACCGCCTTGTTGGTGGGCATCCGCGATGCCACTGGGGAACCGGCGCCTACCTGGGCCGGGAAAGCTCCAGGTTCGGTCGGAATACCTCCCGGCTTTGGTGGCGGCGGGGGCGGCGACTTCGGCGACGACGGTTTGGGCGAGTTAGCCATGGAACTTCCTCTCGTTTGATACATGCAACTCAGTGTCTTGTTTGTTTCCAGATGTCGGGCGCCGGATTTGTTTTGGATGGGGGGCCGATCGTAAACGAGATGGATTGAACGTCATTTCTGGTGGAGGTTGCGTTCGCCGAGCCCGAGAGGAAGACAATATCGAAGTCGACGCCTCCCTTCGTAGTTTTCGTGACGCCGAAGTCCGCGCCATACTGGACGTTGTCCACCTGACCCAAAGGATAGTATGGAGAGTTGACTTCCAGACCGGAGATAATGCCGGCAAGCCAGTCAGAAAATCCGAACTTCAACTGCGTTGCGGCGTCAACCTGATTGCAAACGTCGGCGTTGGTGGCGTAAAGATAGTACCTGAACGGCAAGGTGGTTGTGAGCGTCCCAGTCTCCGCTGCCGAGGTGGAGAAGTTGGGCAAAATACTCGCTGTTCCACCTGAGTAAGCGAACACGAAGGGTCCACCAACCGCTGCCTTCCCCTTCAAACTGAAGTCTTTTGACCGGTTATAGACAATTTTGAGGGTCAAAGTACCAGCCGCAACCTGCCCTTCGAGCACCTTCACTTTATCCGGATTTTGTTCTTTCATCAGAGCGGTTGCGAAGGCGCATTTTAAAGCGCCCAAAATAAGCGGAACTTGGACAAGACTCTCCGCGCTGGTCGGTGGCTTTGTTGTGCAACCAGCCAAGAGGACTGCAAGTGCCAGGCTGACCGGCCGCCTCATAACGCCTTTCCCAAAACAGTCCTAAACCGCATCTGGCGAACCCGATCTTACCGGCCGCTTACAGGCTCAGGTTTCCGCTTTCCTGCCTTGGCTTTCTTCGTCGTTGCGGTTTTCGTGGATCTCTTCGCGGAAGAAGCCTTGGCCTCCAACGCAGGCGCTGGCGAAAGTTGGTTCATTCCAAGAGCGGTTGCGAATTTTTGCGCAATCATCCTGAACCCCGTCGGGTCTGGATGCAGTTCGTTCGCCCAATGGGTGTCGTTAAGGGTCCCCTGCGTCGGCACGACATGAAACTTGTTCGAGGGATCGGCCGCCAATCCATCAAGCATGGCTTTGAACTGGGCCAGTGCGTCATGAACAATCACCTTGCCCGCGCCAGCCGGCCAATTGCAGAAATCCAATGACGGCTTCAGCCACGGCCCGTATCCGCATGGTGCCGGCACTCCGTTTGGGGTGGGGAAATCATAGCAATGGGCGTAGATCGGCACGCCTGGTGCATGTCGGTCGCGCAATGAAAACAGCGAAAGATAGCTCGATCTGACGATAGCCAGGACGCCCGTGTAGCGCTGTGCATTCAGGCCGCTTGCTGCCCCATCGTTGTAATCCAGAAAAATAGAGAAGTTGTTGCCGGCAACGTCGTTGCCGCCCGCAGACACGATGATGGCGTCCGGCTTTCCGCTGGGCCATTTCGATTTGTCCATCAGCAGTTGCAGGATACGTTCCTGCTTCGGCAAGCTCATCTCGTCGGTGGACGCATCGCCGCGATGCGCTGTCGAATAGATGATGGGCGATGGGCTGCAGATTGCCTGCAACTGAACCTTGATATCGGAAGGTCCGGACAGCGGATTGTTGCCCTGGATAGGGTAGTCGAACCACGAGTCGCCGATCGCAAGAAGATGTTTCGGCGCTAGATGAAAGTCCGCCTGAAGCGCCGTTGCCGCTTCTCTTGCGGCCCGATATCGCATCGACTGCTTCTGCTGCGCATCGTTCCATGTCGCCAAATCGCGCTCGATCTGCGCTTGGAGCTGAGTGTGAAGGTCCAGTTCGACGGCCACCAAATTCTCCCCTAATCGTCAATGCGCATCTGCAGGCACAAGATATCTGCCGCAACAGAGCCAACCCAGGACAGATATCCGTCACCCGTTAGCTAGCTAACGGTTCGCCCTGCTCGTCGAACTTCGGCACCAAAGCATCCGTGTCTTCATCCAAGGTCACGACCTCATCGAAATCGATTTCCGTCGAGTCCTCGGAAACGAAAGCGGCAAGCGGCGATGTGGCGGAATAGCGAAGAAAGTAGTCGACCGGCGTCTTGCCTCCCTTGCCTGAAGCAAATCGAGGATGCGGTGAGAAACTCTCCTGGTTGTCCGCGATCAGCATCTGATCGGCGTCCACTCGCTTGACGACCAGGAATATGTGATCGGCTCCAGCTGTAGTCTTGTCATCATCCCGGCAGACGCCGACGTCACCGGCCTGCTGGTTCCCGACCTCGACCTTTTGCCATCCGTGTTGCCTGAGATATTGCGCTAGTGCACCTGCGCCATACACGATCTTGGCGAGTGGATAGCCCGCACTCTGCAGAAATAGGCTCAAAGTGCAGGCGCAGGCGTTGTGCAAAGTCGGCTTTCCGTAAATCCGCACCATGGCCTGGCGGGCCTTTTCGCGGATCACCTGACATGAACCGGCATCCGATCCAACCGTGATCAGCTTCTCGACAATGTCGCTGATCGCCGCGCTTTTTATCGCGCGTGGCGATAAGGCGCTGCCACTTTGCGTCCCGACAATCCATCCCTCATGAACCTTGATCGCTCCTGCGAGCTTACTGAGCTCCGCACTCGACAGCGTGCCCACGACCTTCGAGGGAGGAACGCCAACGGCGGCCGTAACGGCCGCGATATAGGCTTCAGTGTCATTATTGTCGGCTGGCGGCGCGTAGCGATAGAAGGCGTCGCGAATCGAAAGGTTCTTGTAGGAATTGCTGGTGAATAGGGCCACAATTGCGGCCGAGCCGGTTTCCTCGTCGGAAAAGATTCCAAATTTGCCATCGTCGCCAATGGACCCATGGGCTTCGGAGAACGGCCCGCGGGCGATATTGCCTGGGTTGTTGTTGCGCCAGGAACGACTGCCGTCCTTCTTAGTAAGTTCAGCACCGGATTGATCGCGGTAAGTTACCTGCCGCTTACCGGAGACCCATGCAACTACAAACGCCATCGTGCTCCCCCATCTGGGCAATCGACGCCAAGAGGTTTTAGAGTGTTCAGGGCTTCAGTTTGCTTCCTGCTTACCGGATAAGCCTCTACGAGACGGGAACATTGCTGCCTCTGTTTGCCACTTTGAACACACCAAGAAGGTCTTCCCCCTTGGGTGCTCCGAGCCCGGTGCAGGCATTCCAACCGCCCCCGGCGGAGTAACCTATGCCGTTGTCCTTATTGTCGCCTTTGGTGATCTGGCTGAATGCCTGAGGGGCGCCGTAAAGGTATGGCTGAATGAAGCCAAGCGGGCGACCACACTCTTCATTGATCAGGGCGATCAATCCGGCCCATAGCGGCGCGACCGCGCTCGTCCCCCCGATCGTGGCACCGCTCCCGGCGACGACAATTCGATAGCCGCTCTGCGGGTCGGCGTCACCCGCGACATCCGGCACCCCCCTCCCCGGCCCTCGACGAGGGTTGACCGAAGGCGGAAACTTGACATTTGCTTGATAGCCCGGGGCGTCAAATCGGTCGCTTATTCCACCCCCCGTGCCAGATCCGCCGTTGTTCCAAACGGCCTCACCCCTAATTTTCCCGTTGGCGGTATCGATAAGGGTGCCTCCGCAACCAACGGCATAGGGAGATGACGCTGGGAAATCGACGTGCGCGTGGCCATCGCCAACGCCATCTGTGGCCAGGTTGTCACCGGCAGCAGCAAACACGGTTACTCCGCGCGTTGCGGCATCTTTCAATGCAGAGTTCATCGCCGCCAAGCCCTGCCCGGTCCATTTCGATTCCGGCGAGCCCCAGCTGATGGAAATAACCGACGGTCTGTTCTGGGCGTCGTTTACGGCACGGGTTATCGCGTCGACGAAGCCCTGGATGGTATTTGGCGCGAAATAAACGGCGATCTTGGCACCCGGTGCGGCCCCGCCAGCAACTTGAATGTCGAGTGCGACTTCTCCATCCGCGTCCGGATCCGGTCCAGGATTATTGCCTCCGCCCGATACCGAAATAGCAGTCACCGTGGGGACCGGCAGCCTCATAGTCTCGAAGGCCAACCGATTATCGCTGTCGCGATAACCTCCGCCAAGTTCAATGAGCGCAATGCATTGTCCGGCGCCAAGCCCTTTGGTTTGGGGGAAGTTATAAAAACGTCCTACTTCGTTTGGGAGATGACCGGTCACAACGTGAGGATTGGCCACACGGGTGAGCTTTTGTTTGGCGATAGGTCGGGTGTCTAGACCAAGGACAGCTTCAATGCTGTCGACGACGTCGGCAGGTGCCGAAAGGCTGCCAGATCGCGCTCTGAATGCGTTCTTGCCATCGTTGTAATAATGCAGTTTTGTTCTAAAAGCGGCTTCGAGCTTATCGGCTGGGCCGGCAAGCTTTATCAGCCGCCGAGCGGGATCCTGCAGCACTACCGACAAGCCGGCTTCGCTGGCAAATTTGCGAACCTTATCGAACGCTGCGCTATCCTGCGCTGCGGTGGACTCGGTGGTGGAAGACGGCACGGCCCCAGGTTTCATCTTCAGTAGGGGGTCGCCACCTTCGTCTTTGACATACACGCTCACTTCGATTCGCTCGCGCGGATTGGTGGCGTGGACGGAGGCTATTGGCGCCGTTCCGACAGGCGGCTCTCGGTTGCTACCAGGAATTTCAACATATTGGGCCGTCATCTCGATGTTCCTCCCTGGCTTTGTTTATCTCAGACCACATATTTCAAGCCGATCGCTTGATTTTCAGCGAGCAACCTCAGTCAAGTGCTTATTGACCTTGACGAATGGGAGTTGCATGCCATGCCCCGCCGAACCAACAGCGAACGGTCTAGTCCAAGTATTTTGCGGACACTTGCTAATGCCGCCTCATTCACTTCGATATACGCGACGATGTACCATTCGCCGTTTTCTTCCCTGGCCATGCCTAGCGGCTCGGCGTGCCACTTCAGGGCGCCGTGGTGAGGCATGAAATAAGTCTCCTGGACCCCGCCGACTGCGCTCAGGCCTTCGTCGAGGGCGTATTCCATGACCGCACAGCAGAGCTGCGTCAGCGTGCCCCGCAGCCCGGTCGAACGCTTGTCGGGTACGACGAAGGTGCGGGTCCATTCGGCCCAGTCAGGGCGCCTTGGCACGCCCGATTTTTCGCACATGTGAGGAAAGACCTCCGAGACCATGTGCGGCTGGCTCGTTGGGATCAATCGAGCCGAGGTCACCACGCGACCCTCTTCGATACCGAGCAGATAGGTCGCTGCGTCCGTATCGAACTGGTCTAGCTCACGACCATCCGGGCTTGGAGGGCGCCAGTGTTTCTGATGCACGAAGAAGTCGTGGCGCCGGCGCAGAAACTCGTCGAACTCGTTTTCGTAGAGATGCTTGTTCTGCGCATTGACGACATGAGCCGTAATCATAGCGCGATCCCCCGATCGTTCTTGGGGGAATAGTTGCAGCGTGTCTAATGTACGTCACCTGTCCGATCGGACAGTTGACACAGTTACGGGTGAATAAGGCGCCTGCGCACGGCCTCCACGACGGCTTGGGTGGTCGTGGCCACGCCGAAAGCCTCGCGGGCGCGTGTCGCGTGCCACTTAACGGTGCGCTCGGTCAGGCCGAGGATTTGCGAGGTCTCCGACGACGTCTTGCCGGCCGCGGCCCACAGCAGCACTTCCTTTTCCCGGTCAGTCAGCGGCCCCTCACCGTCTTCGGCGTCATTCGAAAAGGACTGAATCGTCATACCGGCGTAGACCGCCATGGTTACCAGCTGCACCTGCTGGCGCGCAGATAGCTTGCAGGTCTTTTGCGAGGAGGCAAATGACAGCACCGATTGCCAGTGATGAACACTCAACATCGGCACGGCGAAGCCGCTGCAGATCCCGAACTCCGTCGCTTCGCCGGCGACGCGCCGGGACGCTTCAGTCCCAGACCATTTGGCGGGTACGTCGGACCAAAGGAACGGCTTCAACGTCTTGGCCGAATAGATGCAGACGCCGTCCACAGCGGCATGCTCGGCTTCCACATAGCGCTGGAACCAGCCTTCCGGCCAGCCGTTCAATTCTACCATCGGCGCGAGTTTCTGCCCGCCCAACGGCACGCCACTCAATATAAGGTGCTCGAATCCCAGTTTTGTTACTGTCCCGAGCAGGTCGCTCAAGAGCGGCCCTGTAGCCGTGTGCTTCCGACACCGCTCGACAAAGTCGAATACATCTGAATCGATCATGCCAGAGCCCCGTCTCCCGCACGAACAATCTATAGCTTATTTTAGAAGACTTGCATACGCAAAAGCCCGTGATATCAAGTCGTCCAGCAAGCCTCGGCAGCCTGTCAATGCTTGCCTAGTGGGACAGCTGGCGCTGCGGCGCGGCTTGATTGAGGTAGCCGCTTTGCCACCATTCTGCGAGAATGGTCGACACTCCTACTAGGGCTGGTCAATGGCCGGATCTTAGGATCGAAATACTGATCGATGCCAATCAGCAAGACATGCGCACCTGCACCCTTGCGGCTCGACTCAAATTTCACGTTGCACGCCCCCGGGTCACAATGTAGTCGTTCCCAAAATGCATTGGCCGCATTGACGCTGGTCGGCCAGACCCCGCCAAGAGGTGCGGACAGAACCAACTTAACTTCTAGTATTGTTCGTCTAGAAGGCAATTCACAACTTGAGCGTCGTCCTTACTTGGCGACCGTTTGGCAAAGAAGTTCCACGATTTTTCCTCGAACAGCGATCTTGCTCGCGGAGCTTCCTGGGAAGCCAACATCAGCTACTTTGATTTTCTGTCGGAACTGATCCCAAAAGGCCGGTGCTCATATCGATATGTCTGACGGGTGGTGAATGGGCTGGAGGTAGCTCAGCGGTGATCTCGCGTGACAAGAGGGCGCGATTTTGGATCGCCGCTCGGTTCTGCGCGGGTCATGAACACTTTATTTCTTCCAGTCATCGAGCATCTGTAGCGTGTTAACCGCTAGGACGGCTGATCCGATGATTTTGCCGAAATAGTCCTTCTGTGCCGAAAGGGTATAGAGGATCGCGAGACCGTTGGCCGAGACAGCCAGGTACCGCGTTTCGTAGTTTTTAATCTCAGATCCTTCAATGGTGCAGTCCACCCACGTCATCCCGTTGATTTTCGTCAAGGTGGGCGCCTGTTTCATGGCATTCGGACCGATGGCCGCGGCCGTTGCTTCCAAGTGCTTAAAATAGGCAGTCACGTTGTCGTCTGGGCCAGCAATTTTTGCCGTGATGATCATGATCGCGGAAACCGGCTGGCCATTGAGATGCGGTGGATTGCAGACAAATGCCGTCCCCTCGGTCTCGCACGACCAGCCGGTGGGAAGGCTGAACCTGATGTAGCTGTTCTTGAAATCCTCGCCGAAGGCTGCGCCAATCGAAATGGCGAGGAAAAAACCGATAGCGACCCCTCTCATGTGCCGGCCCCCATCTGTTTTGATATCGGGAGAACGAACTGCCAGAACGAACGTTGCGACGATAGTCCCTGCGCCTCCACGAAGGCGTCATAAAGCGCACGCGCCGAGATCACATAAGCGCCGACGTTCAAGAGCGCCTGCCGATCGTGACGATCAAGGTCCTCGCCTCTTGTCTTCGGATCCTCAAGGGCTCGTGCGTTCGTCACGACATAGGGGATAGTTGTCGAACCGGTGAACCGCGCCACCAGTACCTCGACGTGAAAACTCTTGATCGCCCCTGGTTGGCTCAGGCCTACAACCCGAAAAGAAACACCATCGGGGCTTCGAAGTTGCGCCCTGGAGGCGCCCTCGTCCGCCGATTCGACGTCGGCCCCCATCTCCAGGAGGATCGCCACGGCAGCATCTTTGAGAAAATTGGGATCGGCCGCGGCGAGGATCCGCGTCATGGCCCGTGACCTCGAAATGATATCCCGGTTTGCGTTTACCTCCTGGTCGATCTCGTGACGACGACCGGTTAACTCGAAAAGTCGGCTGTCGGCTTCGCGAACCGTCGGCACATCATAGTCGGGGAGCCAGTCGGGATCTTGGGTCGATATCTTTTGTCGCCAGCTAAATTCCCTGACGAAACTGTCGCTGACCCTATGATCATCGAGATCGGCAGCCCGCGTGATCAGTCTTTCGCGTAGCGCCTCGGCCTCGCTTTGCGGAAGCGCGCGGGCTAGGTAGGGAAACACGCCGGCGAAGCGAGCGTCTTCTGCGAACTCCGCCTGCTTTTCAGCTGGAAATGCCAGAAATGCAAAATGTGTGAAATAGTCGCGAATGCGATCGTGGCGGAAACGGATCTCTTGAGCGGCAACCGATCCGGCGTCGTCAGCGTCGGTTCGAACGATCGCCATCTTGCCCGTCACAAGCGCGGCCACTTCTGGTCGGAACGGAAGCTTCTGGAGGTCTTCCTGATCCTGCAATCGCTGGTCCAAAAGGGCCTTGGAAAAGGCTTCGGTGCGGAATTTTTGACCAGTTGCAGCAAGTTTTTGGACGATGCCTTCGAGCTGTTGGGCCTCAAGCGCGAAAAGGTCGGGTGTGCGGCCATCGCCGAGCAGGATGGCGACCGATGTCAGATCCATCGGGTTCGACAAGATGTCGTCAAAGGCCTTCTTCTCAGCATCGTCACGCGAACGGGTATCGATGTCCGCTAGAAAGCTCACCGCCACCTTCTCGAAGAGCTCCCCGCCAACAGGCACGTTTTCGGTAAGAATGAGCTCGCGCGACACTAAGAAATTGCGGATCGCTTCCCCCGCGAGCGGGATCATCTCGAAAGTTTCGATCGTGCTGAAACCCCGCAACGTGATCTGACTTGCGATAAGAATATTCGCAAAGGGGTAGCGCGCCAGAAAGCCGGTGATAGCATCCTGCGTAGCAAGGTCGACTTCATTGTAGCCGTCGATGTAGATGAAGATCCTGCCTGCATAGATCATGGCTCCCAGAAGGTCGCTGGCCCTCGCTAGGCCGTTCAGTCGCTCCTCAAGTTGGGCTTCGACGCCGTTGCGACACTGATCGGCACGCAGGTAGGCGATGACGTCACGGCCCTGCCTTGCCCGCGCCGCAAGTGAGAAGCGCAGGAAGCTCGATTTGCCGAGGCCGGATTTCCCGAGAAGCAGCACGCGCCCCTTGTGACGCGAAAGCGCCTGCAGAATCGGTTGATCCGCTCCAACCGCGCTCGCGGCACCCGCGTGCCACGCATCGACGCGGGGCCGATGCCATACCCGGCTGTCAGTGAAGTAGGAGATCCGGTCGAGCTGATTGCGATTTTCAGAGAGGATATCGCCGAGCAGCGAGTCTTTGAAAGGTGCAAAAATCCGGCGGCGGGCAAATCCAACGTGAAGCAGAACGAGGTCTATATAACCCAGTCCGAGAAGTCGGCGCACAATCGGGTTCCAGAAGACAACGGCCTGGACCCAAGCAAATCGCGGATAGGCGGTGAGCAGCAAGGCCCAGAGTAGAAGATGGACAATGAGTACTGAGGGCACCAGCGCCAGAAAAGCGTACAGGCGTCGCTTGTTTAGCTCCGTTGAGATTGCCTGAGCCTCCGCCGGGTCGATGGCCACAAGCTCTTGTTTCCAATAGCCCAGAGCGTTCATGGTTTCTGTCGAGAGGGGCGCATTTTGAGCAAGTCTGCCGGCGATCTGGCCGATCTTGATTTCCAACTCGCTCCTTGCGACCGCGCGAAAGCCTTCGTCCTCCCAAAGCGACTTGAGCGCGTCGAGAGTAATGGTCGGTTCCGTTGCGACGACATTGCGCCATGCCTCAGAAAGAAGAGCAGTCGCAGAACCGGGCCGACTGAGCGTCGAAACGCAAGCAAGAGCAACGTTCTGACCGGCGACGTCGGCATTGCCAATCGCAATATTCAGGATGCGAGCGAGAAGTCCCGCATCGATCGCTGGTGACTGCGCCAGCGCAAGGCACGTGCTACCCGGCTCCAGAGCATAGTTCCGGGTGTCGAGTGTTTCGGCATAGTCGCGCGCAAACTTCGCATCATAGCGGACTAGCGTCTTGAGCAGGACCCCGGCGTCGGACGAAACGTCCGGCCAGGTCCGCATCGTGCTCATGTTCTCCTCTTCAGGCAACGGTAATCCGGCGCCCACCTTTGCCTCGTCATAGGTTCGGGCAAGCAGGATGATCGCCGGGCGTGCGATTGCCGGATTGCCGCTCCTTGCAGCAGTTAGGAGTGCCTCCGCCTTATCCGTCTCGGGAACATGGGCGGCGAGCGCCATCAGAGCGGCGTTTCGGACAGTCACGTTTGCGCTATCCGAGCCGGCCAGGGCCTCAGCGGCCGAAAGCGCTTCGGCGGGGGGTTGATCAACTGCTTGGAGCGCCCTGAGATCGACAACATCAAGCTTGTCTCTCGACGGCAGCCCGAAGACCTGACTCCAATAGTTTCGTTGATCCAGACCAATCGAGGAGGGGATGACGCCGATATCCATGAGCCGTTTTGCCGCCGCAAGATCGCGGCTAGCGAGCCGATCGTCGAGGAGACCTGCCATCGATCGCGAAACCTGCGGTAGCACCAAGGTCATGTTCGCGAGCTGACCTGGGCCTTCCTTGTCGATGGCCCCGACAAGGAGGCTCGCCAGTTGGTCGCCGCCGATTGACGTAAGTGCGTCGTCAATTTCGCTCGATAGGTCATTTTCGCAGACCGTTCCCTTTGTCAGGAGATTCCAGGCCTGACCAAATCTGAGATCGCGCGCGCTGGTCTGACGCTGCAGCAGCGACAGTCGCCAGCGAAGACCGTCGCAATCCACCGCTTTTCCGGCTGCCGTCCAATTCTTAAATGCTGTGATCTCTTGAGAATCCGCGAACCGAATGAAGCGATCAAGGGTGGCCGGACTCCAGTTCTCCGCAGACTGTTGATCGACCCCAGCGTAGAAGGCCGAAAGTGCTACCGGGTCGGCCGTCTGCAGTGCTGCATGCGCCGCAGTCCAGAGCTCTGGGTCGCTGACGTCGCGCAAGATACCCACGAGTTGCGGTATATGGGCCTGCGCAATTGTCGGCCTGGCGGCGACCATCGCAAGAAAGTCGGCGGGACCCTCGGCCGCGACATCATTGATCTCGAGGTCGGAAAGCGGTTCGCCGAGCCTGGCAAGGACCGACAGGCCCAGTCGGCGGCGGACATCCCCCGCCACTGAGGCTCCAGCACCGACTTTCGACCAGGCTCTGAGTTTTTCCTTTTGAGGTCGAAGCTCAGCCCAGCGCCCACGAAGCATGGCTGCAATCTCATCACGCAGTTGCCCGTTCAGCGCGTCGTCCTGCAAGGCGCTGAGATATGCGTCGGCGATAGGGGCCGGCAGCAGTCGCATCGCGCTGACATTCGCAACTAGGAATAGTGCGGTGGTGGTACCTGCATCACCTTTTTCGGCAAATGCGGCCTGCAACATTGCAAGGTAATCGCGCCATAGGAGATCGCGAAGCTGATTTTCATTGATGACTGTTGAGTTACGCAACCGGTCCTTCTGCACGTCATTTGCGGCCATGAAGACTTTTTCGAGGATGTCGCTGTCGCGCAGTTTCTTGATCGCAAGCTTTGCAAATGCAGGTGGGGCTCCTCGCAGGAACTCGATCGCGGCTATCGAACCGTCGACATCGCTCTCTTCGATCTGTCCGAACCAGCGCGTGACAAGGATCTCAATTTGATCACCAGCAAGGTGGGATCGCGGCAGATAAGTAGTTAGTTGTTCTGCGCTACGGGGCAAAGTTGCCGCTGCATAACTGACTGGTGCGGCGATACATCCGACCAAAACGGTCACGAGTGTGATATGATAAAATTGTGCGACACGCGAAGCCATGCGATTCCAATCCCACAAGCTTGCATTCCGAGGTTCGTTTTTGGACCTCAATGGGCCGAGGGTCCAGAAACATCGTGTCGCGTTCGATGCACGATCATAAAGTGTCTTATCTAGCTTACCAATCGCCTTTGCTCGGCAATGGGCGCTTCCACTCCGACAATCTATGATGTCATCTACGTCGCACGAAATGCAAGCGAGACTGTACTTTCGAGTTCGTCGGGAGGCATCAATCTCTCGCGCGGGAGCGAAAGGCAGCTCTAGTTTCGGCGCCTCAGCAAAAGGCTAAGACGCTGCCTCGCACAACTGAGCGGACCGAGACGGAAGGGCCATCGTGATCGCTGGCGAATCGATGCTGCCTGCTTATCTTCCGACTATGGAAACGTGCGGAAAAACGCGCATTTAACAAATCAGTTCGATGATCCTATTGGCGACACTGCCTAATATCCCATGGATAGATCGAAAGCCGTATCGGCATGCGAGCAGACCACCTCTGCAGCCCGGCTTGATTCCGGACAGCGACAGATAATTCCGGACGGCACTGGAGTGCACCCCCAGACTGAGACAAGGAAAATCGCGGACAGTTTCCCCTCAGGAGAGGAAACTGGGGCATGGGCGGACGGCAAAGATTTATTGATGAAGACCAAAAGCGGGAGCTGCTCCAGCGCATGGAGGCGGGCGAAAACGTCAGCAAGTTGGCAGATGAGGTCGGCATCAGTCGTCAACGACTTTACGAGTGGCGTGATCACCTGAGGCTTTATGGCGATCTGAAGTCACGCCGGCGCGGCCGGCCGGCCAGATCGACAGCAGGACTAGACGGGGCCGCGCAGCTGCAGAATTCAGCCGATCTGCCGACGCCTCAGGAAAAGGCACTGACCAAGGCCAGGCGCCGGATCAGGGAATTGGAGCAGAAAGTCGGGCAACAGCAGCTTGATCTCGATTTTTTTCGCGAAGCCTTGCGGCACTTCGAGGAAGATCAGCGCCGGAGCAGCGCTCCTGGCGAAACGGGATCTTCAAAGTCATCGAAAAGATGACGACCGGCCTGTCGCAAGGCGACTTCAACATCGATCGAATGTGCTGGCTCGCTGGCGTCAGCCGCGCCAGTTATTATCGTCACTGGCTAGACTCGGCCCCGCGACGGGCCGAGACAGGTTTGCGCGATCTCATTCAAAAGATGGCTCTCGGCAACGCGCACTACGGCTACCGCGGGATCGGAGCCCTGTTGCGTCGGGAGGGGTGGCAAGTCAATCACAAGTGCGTTCTACGCATCATGCGTGAAGACAATCTGCTGTGCCTGCGCACGCGACCCTTTGTGCCTGCAACGACGAACTCGAGGCATGGTTGGCAAGTCGTGCCGAACTTGGCCAGGGGCATGATCCTCAGTGGGGTCAACCAGCTATGGGTTGCCGATATCACCTTCCTGCATCTGGCTGAGGAGTTTGCTTTCCTTGCCGTTGTGCTTGACGCGTTTAGCCGCAGGGTGATCGGTGGGCGTTGGATACGCATCTCAGAGCGAGTCTTGCCATTGAGGCCCTCGAGATGGCCATTACCGATCGCCAGCCCGCTCCCGGGGGGCCTCGTGCACCATTCCGACCGCGGCGTTCAATACGCCTGTGGGGCCTACTCCGAACTTCTGCATCTCCATGGCATCCAGGCGAGCATGAGCCGCGTCGGAAATCCTTACGACAACGCGAAGGCGGAAAGCTTCATGAAAACGCTGAAGCAGGAAGAGGTGCAAGGTCTCGCCTATAAGGATGCTGATGATGCCCGTAGGCGCATCGGCGCTTTCATCGATACCGTTTACAACACGCAGCGCCTGCACTCGGCGCTCGATTATCTCACGCCGGAGGAATACGAACAGAAGCATTCAGGTGGACGACGGATGGAAAAGGCGGCATAGCTGAACACGGGGCGATGTCCGCGATTTTCCTTGTCTCAGTCTGAGGGTGCACTCCAGCAATGGTGTGATGTCCGGAAGTATCTGGCGAATTCCAGTTGCTACTCGGTGGTTTCGGTTCCCCCGCTAGGCGCCGCTCCGCCAATCCGGAATGAACCGCACGATGGGAAACCGAACCCTCGGCAAGAAAACCCCCTGTTTTCACGCGCATAGGTCACTCACCAGCGACCCATAATTCCGGACTGGTAAACCCGTGAGGCGTCGTTTGGGCGCTCGTACAAAAGCCTGAGCACACATCGCTGCCGCACGACATGCCGCGAAGCGTGATCTCTATCTGGGGAAGACTGATGCTGCCGAAGCGGCTGGTACCGCTATTATACGCCGCCTCCTACGGCGTCGCTTGGGATTAGTTCTACGGACCGAACTATAGCCTGATGTGGCGGTGCCGCGACATGGCGACCGGACAGTTCGTTTATGACTACTACTGCGCCGGTATGCCGATGATCGACATCACGTGGCCCGGCTGGTCGGCGTGAGTCGCAAGGCAGGCACGGGTCTGGCAGATTTGCAAAATATATCTCCGCGTGTCATCGTCTGTTTGGGGAGCGGGGATAATGCATAGTCGAACTCTATTTTGCCTTGCGGTGATGCTGGCAATATCCGGCTGCGCCGCCGATTATCTAAACAACTATGACACGATGACCTTGGCGTCAGGCGACGCCAACAACACCAATCGCCTGTTGCAGACGATCGATCCATTCAACCCCAATAGCAACAACACCCATATCGAAGGCGACGGACAGCGCAGCGCGGATGTTGTGCAACGGTATCGCGGTGTGCCGCCCGCGTCGCCGGGCCAAGTTTTGAACCAAGGCGGCGGTGGTGGCGATTCCGGCAACCACCCCTGCGATCTGCGAACGCAGGTCGACAGCTTGGGCCGTCCCTGTGGTGAACGGGCTGCGGAAGCTAAGCCGGGTGGCCGCACCGGGCACGAGGCGGATTGACGATGGGCTGGCAACGAAGGCGATCGCGCAACGCGGTGCCAAGGCGGCTGATCTTCCTCACCGTTGCCGCTGCCGGCGCACTGGCTGCGCAGACGCTTATCCAACATAGTGATCGCCTGCCCGACATCAGCGTTTCGAACCTGCTCGGTCCTAAGCCGCAGCCGATCGCCGGCGTCGCATCGGTCATCGACGGCGACACGATCGAAGTTCACGGGCAGCGGATCCGCTTCAACGGCATCGACGCGCCGGAGAGCAAGCAATATTGCGATGACGCAAAGGGCTTCGAATACCCCTGCGGCCGACGATCGGCCGAAGCGCTGGATAGCTTCCTGGCGGCTTCGCGGCCGGTGCAATGTACGTTCGTGACTTGGGATCGCTATCACCGCTTCGTTGGCGACTGCCGGCGCGCCGACGGCGCCAGCGTGGCGGCGTGGATGGTCGAGCACGGCCAGGCCCTCGATTGGCCACGCTACAGCAATGGCGCCTACGCGGCGCAGCAGAAGAACGCCGAAGCCACCAAGCGCGGTCTTTGGGTCGGGAAATTCGAAGCGCCTTGGGATTGGCGCGCGTCACATAGCGATGGCGCTGCGCCGGCGAGCATCATGAGCCGCAAGCTGGTCGCGCAAAGCGGCGGCCTGTCGTGTGAGCCGCGGCGCTATTGCTCGCAAATCAGCTCTTGCGAAGACGCCCAATGGTATCTGCACAACTGTTCGTGGGGCCGGAAGCTGGATCGAGACGGTGACGGCGTGGCGTGCGAGACGTTGTGCTAGCAGCCACCTTCAAGCCGACCAAATGGAGTGGCATCCATATATTGTCGCAGGTTTCGCAATTGCAGATCGCAAGATAGCTGGATTTAAGTCCACGGCGGCTTCGGACAATAGCGAGATCCTTCCTTCTGCCGGTCGTCGCTCTTTACCACTTGGTCCGCAAGCTCCGTCCTTTAGAGCGAGCCTCTATTGATGGCTAAGCCATATCTCGATGCGATAGTCGTCAGCGTCTCGGGTCGACAATTTGCCGTCTGCGAGCGCTCCAATTCCAAGAGAGCGGAGGAGCGGTTCCATTTCCTTTAGGGCCGCAACTACCCTCCACTTCTCCGCGTTTGCCGAGACATAGCCGATGGCTTTGGGCATGCCAGTGCATTGGGGAGCTTTACTCCTATCAAAACGTTCGATCCGGCCAGGGATGAGACGGAGCGCCTCAAAGACGAAATCATTCACGGATTTGCGCAGCGCTGACGCGTTGACCGGTGCTCCGGAACACACATTTATATACACCCAACCAATTGGTCGGCGGTCTCCAGGAATCTCTTGATAGCTGACCTTGCGGCCGCTGACATCCGAAGCCTCTGGCGCGGATGGATTGGTTTGTGAAAGGGGTGGCAAGGGTTGAAGAGGTGGGTTCGAGGGAGGAGGGTAGCCTGCGACCAGCGTTCGCGTGCCAGCTGTATGTTCCGGACTGTTGTGTGCGGAATCTACTTTTTCGAAAAATTTGCAAACGCTAGCGCCGTTGCTGGACGAAAAGTCGAATCCGAGGCAACCCGAACGCGAGGAACAGAGGGAGCGGCATTGCTCCAACGGAACGCTCGCCTGAACGCTCACTTTTCCAGAAAGTTCGCTCTCGGGATAACTGAAGAGTTCGCCCATGGACTGGCCGTTCGTCCTCTGAACTCCGGACGCCAGCAATGACAGCGTTCCGATCGCAAGTTGGAGCGCCAGCCGACGAGCTGTATAGTCAAACATCCACCCCCCAGTAACGCCGACCTACGCGGGTGACAGCCGGCTTGTCATCTCCTAGCCGGATCTGGTCAACCGAAGAGAGCAGCCGCTAGAACCGTGCGGCAAGCCCGCACCAAGACTTATCTCCACAAAAACACCGCCTTACCAATGCGACGTCTGCTTCAGGATTCTGCAATAGACACAGCGGCGACCCTATCATTTCAACTATTTGTACGCGATACCCGACATGGGATATGCGTGCGTGCAATCTTTGTGACATTCTAGCTAGCTCAGAATTTGCAAAGAAGATATGGCCTCGGGTCTTGCGGTTAAGCATGGCGTCCAAATCCATTAACAGCTTGTTGACTCAGAGTTTGTTTCCGCCGAAGTATGCCCTCGGGGATGCCGCGCTTAACAGGCAGAAGCTGCGGCCGGGGAAGACCTAATGGCTGGGCGCAACAACGTCCACTTCATTCGCACCACGCATGCACGCGCCGTCGACGTATTGGCCGTCGCCGGGAAGTCGCTTTGGCGTGATTGCGAGCCGACATTCGCCCGCATAGACGAACTATGCGGGGACGGTGCCTCACGGCTTTTTTCCGAGCCTAACGTCAAGGACCAGGATGGCGGTCGCCTGATCGTTGCGTGGTTTGGCGCCTTTGATGATGATGCCAAACAGATGGAAGCGCTGGACCGCGCAATGCGAGCGCGGGTCGCCTCGGCCTTGACGGCACGAATCGAGGCGCTCCGCCCGGCGCTGGCCGATCGTCAAATCGGCGAGACCGTCGCGGCGATGCTAAATGTCGCGGACGAAAGCTCGATCGTGGCGGTGGGGGAGAACCCCGTTCTCACCAATTGGGGGACACTGCCGCCGGAGGCCTCGTCCTCGCAGGCCGCATTTGCGCGGCATAACGAGAAAACGCTAGGAGCTTACCTGCCGTTCGGGATCTCGCCGCGTATACCCGGCCAGCCATGGACGGTCGGCGGGGCAAGTCCTGGCGCGGCGCGGATGGCTCCGGCACAAGCTGCCGAGCCCTCCCATGCAACAGGCGCTCCCCCACAGGCTCAGACAAAATTCACAGCGAGACCGAGACGCATCGCGCCCTGGCCGCTCCTGGCGGTTTCGCTCGTGTTCGCCACCTGCCTGATGTACGCGGCGTGGCCGGGCAACCTGCTTTATCCCGAAGCCCTGCAGCCGCCTAAGCCGGCTTCCCTGGTGGATAACGCCGAAGTCAACCGGAACCTCGAGGAGCGGATCGGCAAGCTCAGGGCCGAGCTTGCGAAAGCCGCATGCAACGCCGACCCTTCAATCCTTGGCCCCAAGATATCGGATCCGCCGAAACCCGCGGCCGCTGCCGGACAGCCGCCGCCGGCACCTGGATCGCCGCAAGCCCTGCTGGCATCGCTCGACGCGGCCACGGTGCTCGTTCTCGCGCCTCTTTCGGGCAACAGACTCAGCACGGGAAGTGGATTCTTTGTCGGCAAACAGGACATTCTCACCAACAACCATGTCGTGGAGGGTGCAGGCGACACGGTGTTCGTCGCCAGCAAGGCCCTCGGCCGGGCGGTCCCGGCGCATGTCGTGGCCAAAGCCGCCGCGAGCACGTCCGGAGATCCCGACTTCGCCCTACTGCGCGTGGATGACGCTCCAAGCGGCGTCAAGGCCCTTCAGCTCTCGACCGCGATCGGCAGGCTGGACAGCGTCGTTGCTGGAGGTTTTCCGGGCTTTGTAATGTCCATGGACAAGACTTACCGGGACATCATCAACGGCAACACCGACGGGATCAGTAATCTCGAGATGGTTGTGACGCAGGGCAACGTTATGGCCATGCCGCAGGACGGGACGACCAAGGTCATCACCCACTCGGCAAACATTTCCCGAGGCAACAGCGGCGGGCCGCTTTCGGACGCTTGCGGGCGCGCGGTCGGGGTGAACACCTTCATAATCCTGGACGGAGAAAACGCCCAGAAGCTCAACTTCTCGCTGAGCGCCCGCGACGCGATCCAGTTCCTGTCGGCGAACGGCGTGGCCGTAACCACGGCGGACAAGCCGTGCGTCTCGGCTCCCCTTCCGGCCGCAGGGCAGCCGGGGCCCGCCCAATGAGCCAGTTCGTCGCCACCACTACGCTCAGCCTCATGCGTTCGCTGGGGTCTACCGCGGAACGTTCCGTGCACCGGATGCAGGCGATCCTCAGCCGTGAGTTCCCGAACGGAATCGGGCTTGAACTGGCTGAGCCGGTGCCCCGCAAGGACGGCTCGGGGATCGACTGGTATACAGAGCGCGAGGATGCGCTCGTGCGCCTGAGCGATCTTCCCGACGAAACCGCGGACATCTACAGGGCACGCCTACGCCAGTCCGTTCAGGCGGTTCTGCGCGCGGCCTCGGCGCAAGATAGCCGAGGTGACGCTGCCGGCAGGTCCACGGCGACGGCGCTTCGCAATGCCGTGACCTTCCCGGGAGACGATAACGTCTGGATCTCAGGGGGTTCAGGCAGGGGCGACGGTATGGTCGTCCTGACGGCATGGGGATACGAAAGACACGACGCTGAGACGAGCGGCAAGGGCGAGATATCGGGCAAAACCGACAAGTTGCCGCCAGCCGCCGCCCCGCCTCCCCCCACGCCGCCGGCTCCTCGCTCCTGGGGCTGGCTGGCTGGCCTGTTGTGGCTCATCCCAATAGTGCTGGCCGGAGCCATAGCTTGGCTGCTGCTGCCCGCTTGCGGCGTTACGCTTCCATTCGGTCTCACGGCGTTTGGGAAGGGGGGAGGCGCCTACTGTGCGCTTACGGCGCCGGCGCCCGAATTGGACCGGAAAAGCCTGCGCACTCAGGAACTCATGGCGGAGGCGGCGGTACTGGAGGAACAACTCAGGCGGCATGTGAACTCTTGTGTGCCTACGCCGCCAAAGTCGGACCTTTCGAAGCGCATCGACAAAAAGGTGACAGGGGAAGGCGGCCACACAGGTAAGCTGCAGGTGACATTGTCGTGGCACACTCGCGACGACCTTGATCTAAATTCCTTCTGCCCCGGCGGAATGCTTGGCGGTAATCAGAGCATTAAAGGCCCCGCTTGCGGCGATGGCATCAAAGACATCGATTCAAACAAAAACCTTACGGAAAACGTAAGTTCGGACCCGGTTGAGAACCTCGTCTGGAAAGAAAATATCGCTCCTGGCTCCTATAAATTTGCGGTGATCGCATACGTGACAACTGTCGGCGACAGGGATGTCACAGTTCCCTTCGACCTCAGGTTTAGGCTTGACGAGCAAGAGGTTATTTGTTCGGGAACGGTCACGCATTACAGATCCGGAGGAGGCATCGGGCAGGCACTGATCTGGAACTCGGATGATCCGTTGCCATCGTGCAACTTGATCCCGCAGAAGATCACTCGTTGTTCCTCGAACGACTGTAAGCGGTAGTTCGCGTCATGTTAGGACCGTGCATGCAACTGAACCTACTCGACGATCTCAAGCAGCCCGGCTTCGAGGCTTTGGAATGCTGACCAACCTTGCCGACTTTAGCGACGGCTTCACGCTCGTGCCGGACAGCGGCATCCAGTTCGTTGAGTTCGGATTCGACTTCGACGCTTCGCCCCGGCTGTCGAGGTCGTTCATCGAACGGACTTCGCTTGCCGAAACGGGTTCGGACGGCAAGGCGGTGGTGCGCCTCCTGCCCAACTGGACCGACGATGATCCGGAAGCCGACCAGCAGCCATATCCTCAGCAAGGCGCCGACGAGGCATACGACATCACAAAGGCGGTGGCGCTCAACACCTTCCTCGACCGCTGGGTTCCGATGCCGTTCTTCAAGATCGAGCCCGGCAAGGACGACCTCGGCAACGAGATTTACGCACAGGGACCGACAGACTGGGTTCGGGTGAAGGTGACGGAAACCAGAAACGCCCATGGGGACCGGAAGGGTACTCACCGGGCGGTTTTCGCGTTCGACAGCTCGCTGGCGCCGCGCAGGGCGAACCGTCCTTACCTGGCGCCGTGCCCCGAAGACGCTATGCGGACCGAGTCGTTCCGTTTCGTCAGCCGTCTTCCCGATGTCATATCGTTCCTGTCTCACAAGATCGATGTCCCGGGACAAGGGCCTGTCGACGCGCAGAAATGGTTGGACGACTGGCTGAAGGATATTTTCCACGCATTCAAGAAGCTGCAGAGGAAAGGTAAGGAGCTTCGCCCGGAAGATTTTCCTTACCAGTTCGAGCACCTAGCGCGCTACATCACCTTGGTCCAGTTCCTGGCTAGCGTGATCACGCCCGTGCGCGTCACGCTCATCGACACCGTCAGCGAAAACAGAAACGTCCAGCCTGTCGATGTGGATCTCGTGCTCGACATCGGAAACTCTCGCTCGTGCGGATTGCTGATCCAGTCGTTCCCAGACGACGTGAATGTCGACCTCAACAACTCGCTGGTGCTCGAGCTTCGGGATCTCTCGAAGCCCGAGTTGGTCTACCGCGACCCGTTCGAAAGCCAGTGCGAGCTGGTGGCCGCCGAATTCGGTTCGGAAGACATCGCCAGGCGATCGGGGCGTCCCCGGGCGTTCTTCTGGCCCAGCCTGCTGCGCATCGGCCCCGAGGCGTCGCGATTGCGGGGCGAATCGGAAGGTACGGAGGCGGCGACCGGACTATCGTCGCCAAAGCGATATCTTTGGAGTTCCGATCCAGTCCTGCAGGAATGGAGGTTCCGCGCAGCTTCGCAAGGCCATGCTGGAACGGAACCGCTGATCGAGCGCTCGATGTACCGCTTCGTCAACGATCGGGGCGACGTCCTTGAGCAGGTCGAGAGCGACAGGCGCCAGTTCAAGGTGAAGGTCAAGGACAGCGACCTGCAGACCGCAAGCCGCTTTTGCTTTTCGCGCTCCTCTTTTTTCACCTTCATGCTGGTCGAGGTCATCGCACAGGCGATGTCGATGATGAACAACCCCGGCACACGGCGCGAGCGAAGGCTAAAGGACGCTCCGCGACGGCTACGCCGCATCATAATGACCATCCCTTCCGCGACCCCGGTCCAGGAACAGCGCATTTTGCGCTCGCGCGCCGAGGCGGCTGTCAAGCTGTTGTGGTCGCTGTCGGGATGGGGCGAGAGTAACACGGGGATCAACAGCCAGCGGCCGGAGATTCATTGCTCTTGGGACGAGGCAAGCTCGGTCCACCTGGTCTATCTTTACGGAGAGGCCGTGCAGAAGCTCGGCGGCTCGATTAGGACGCTGTTCGACGTGCTCGGCAAGGACAGGGAAAGGCCGGCAATGCTTCCGGCTTCCAAGTCCAAGCAGAAGGCCGAACGGGCCCTGCGCATCGCCAGCGTCGATGTGGGGGGCGGCACGACCGACCTGATGGTGACGACTTACTTCCAGACGGACAACGTGGCGCTCTATCCCGACCAGAATTTCAGGGAGGGCTTCCGCATCGCCGGCGACGACCTGATGAAGACGGTGATCGAGCGCCTGGTTATCCCAAGGATCGAGGAAGGCCTCGCCCAGGCGGGCATGGCGAACGCGCGGAACTACCTCAGGGACCGCTTCGCTGGCGACAACCCGAACATGTCCGAACAGGAAAAGCACCTGCGCCGTCAGTTCGTGCTTCAAGTCCTGCAGCCGATAGCCATCGGCGTGTTGTCCGAATGCGAGACCTTGCCGCCAACGAGCCACAAGACGGAAATTCGCAAAGCGGGAAGCTTCTTCGAGACCGAAGGAAGAACTGGCCCCGACGGCGAGATCCCGGTCGACGCCCGTATCCTGGGGTATCTCAAGGAAAATATGGGACTGGAAGCCGGCCAGTTCAGCATTGCCGACTGCGACATCGCGATCGACCCACAGGCCGTGGACGAATGCGTTTTGTCTATATTCGACAGCGTGTTCGACAACATCGCCGAGGCGATCAACCACCTCGACGCGGATGTGGTGCTCTTGACTGGGCGGCCGATGCGGCTGCCGCCGATGATCAACTTGTTCATGAACAAGATGTCGGTACGCCCCGACTGCGTCATCCCGATCAAGGACTACCGCGTGGGCACTTGGTATCCATTCCGTGGCGTCAGCAACACCCACATCGACGACCCGAAAACGACCGCAGTGGTGGGCGCGATGCTGTGCGCGCTGTCTGAGGCGCAGATCACCAATTTCACGCTTTACTCCAAGTACCTGCGGATGAAATCGACGGCCCGCTATATCGGGAGGCTCCAGGGCAACGCCACGCTGCCTGACGAGACTCTGCTTTTCTCCGATATCGATCTCGACCGGACGGAGGCGTCGGCTGAGGCAGAGTTCGACTATCACAGTCCGGTTCGCATCGGCTTCAGGCAGTTGCCGCTCGAGCGATGGGTGGCGACCCCCTTGTACAAGCTGATGGCCGGCTCCTCGCGCTCGGCAAGGGGCATGCGAAAGCCGGTCCGCGTGACCATCGCGCGCAATGTCGAGTTGCCTGGCGAGGACGACAGGAGCGAAGTGGAACTTCTGTCGAGCGAGGCAACCCGCGAGGAGTTCGTGATTGAGGACGCTGAAGATGCCGACGGCGCTCCAGTCAAACGCATGATGGAACTGAAGCTGGACACGCTCGCGGTCGAGACGGGCGACGGCTATTGGCTCGACACGGGAATTATCTCCATCCAGTGAAATGGCGACTGAACAATGCGTGAAGAGTTGAAACAAAGCTGCGGTGCCGCGCTGAAGTCGGCGCAGGACGGCCTTGCGTGGATCGGGACCACCGCCAATGCCGAGCGGGTCGGCGACACGCGTGCCAACGCTGAACAACATCTCAGGAAATCGGTTGTCGCGGCCCGCAAGGCGATGGAAGCGATAGACCGGCCGATGTGCGTGGGAATATTCGGCCCCAGCCAGGCCGGCAAGTCCTATCTGGTGTCTGTCCTTGCCCGCAACGGCAACGCCCCTTTGATGGCACGCTTCGGCGACCTTGGACGGCAGGTCGACTTCATTCGCGAGATCAATCCGGGCGGCGACCGCGAGTCGACTGGTCTGGTGACCCGTTTCTCGGTGAAGGAAGAGCCCAGCCCGGCGGGCGCTCCGGTCGTCCTGCGGTTGCTCAGCGAGACCGACATCGCCAAGATACTGGGCAACAGCTTCTTCCTCGACGGCGATGCGAAGAAACGCATTCCGCTGACGCCTGAGGCCGTCGTGTCCACGCTGGAGGCGGCGCGCAGACGCGTCGCGCCGCAGGCCGGATCCGGTGGGCTCATCGAGGAGGACATCTGGGACATCCAGGAGTATTTCGAAAAGCAATTCGCGGGCCTCCCCAACATTGAGACGCTTGGTGCCTACTGGGAAGAGGCGGCGATGCTGGCGCCGCGGCTTTCGATCGCGGACCGCGCCGAACTCTTCTCCGTGCTATGGGGAGGTTTTGGGAAATTCACCGAGGTCTATCTCGAGCTCGCCGCCGCCCTTGAGAAGCTCGGCTTCGCGAAGGATGCCTATTGCGCCATTGAGGCGCTGGTCCCCCGGGACCGGAGCATCATCGACGTCGAGACGCTCCTCGGGCTCGGCAAGCCCGGCCAGGATGAGCTGTTTATAAGGCCGCTAAAGGGGCCCGGGGTTTCGCTTCCACTGCCTGTCATCACCGCCTTGGCGGCCGAGCTGCGCATCGCGGTTTCCGAGCGGCCCTGGCCGTTCTTCGACCACACGGACCTTCTCGACTTCCCCGGCGCGCGCAGCCGGCAGAAAGTGGACCTGCAAGCGTACTTCGACGACAATCCCCAGGCTCTCAAGGACCTCTTCGTAAGAGGTAAGGTTGCCTACCTGTTCGACCGCTACGTCGCCGAGCAGGAGCTGTCGAGCATGCTGCTGTGCATTAAGGATTCCACACAGGACGTCGCCACGCTTCCCGACATGATCGACGACTGGATCAGGATCTCGCACGGCGAGACTCCGGCGGACCGGACCCGCACGGATACAGCGCTTTTCCTGGTGCTGACGATGTTCGATAAGCACTTCAGCGAAAAGGCCGGCGAGGAAGGGCAAAGCCTTTCGGATCGTTTCAGCGCGCGCATGGGTTCCTCGCTTACACGGTATTTCGGTAAGGCCCACAAGTGGCCGTCCGAATGGACGCCTGGCAAGCCGTTCAACAACACCTACTGGCTGCGCAATCCCAACTTCAAGGCCGAATTCCTGATCAAATATCAGGGTCCAGACGAGATCGAGATTCTGCCCGATAAGGTCAAGAAGGTCGCCGCGCTTCGTAGGGCCTATCTCCAGGTCCCAGAGGTGCAGCAGCATTTCCGCGATCCGGCGAAGGCATTCGACGAAGCGCTTAGGCTTAATGACGGCGGCGTGGGCTATCTGGCCGAGAATCTGGCGGCGATCTGCCGGCCCGAGATCAAGTACGGGCAGATACGGGGCCGCCTCGCCAACATCGCTCACGAAATACGCCACGTGCTTGCCCCCTATTTCGTCGAGAGCGACATCAACAAGCGCATCGCCGAGCGCCGCGAGGTGTCGGACCAGATCCTGGCCTGTCTCACCGAGGCATGGGAGCGCGAACAGTTCGGCGTCGCCATGAAGATGCTGCAGATTTCGCAGAACGGAATTTCCGAGCATCTCCACATCGAGTACGGCAACCGCATCAAGCGGCAGAACGCCCCCGACGAGGGGGCGGATGGCCGAGGCGAGCCTGCCGTGAAGAAGCGCGTCGCTCCGCCGCGGCCAGGCGCGCCTCCGCTGCCCGGAAACAAAAGGAAGACGGTCGCGGCCGCGACCCCTTCCGGTCCGACGGTTTCACAGAAGGCGCTTGCCCGCGAAGCTTATCTCGCGCGCTCCGCGATGCGGCATTGGTTGGACGGGCTTCTGGCGCTGTCAAGGAACGATGGCGCTCTGCAGGCCATCAGCATTACCCACAAGCTGGCCGGCGAGTTGGTCGCAGAGCTTGCCGCGGCGGCTCGGCGCACGGGGCTCGAAGACCAGATCGCCGAGGATCTCGCCAAGCTCTCCGGAAGCTCGGTCGAGAGGCCTGACATCCTGCTCGAGAGGGCTGGATTCCTTGCGACCAGCCGCATCAACCGTTTCGTCAGCACACTGGGCTTCGAGTCCTTGCCGGAGGACAAGCGGCCAACGGCGCCGGACGGCACGGAAGACGGCGAGATCCGGGTATTCGCCCGCAGGCCGAACGTCACGAACTGTGACGGGCTTGGCAAGGAGCGGCGCAACTTCTCTTACCTGGCGCTGTCTGAGTGGATGTACGCGTTCAACCAGCTCGTCACCGACAATGTCCTTTCGGGCGAAGGTATCACGGTCAACGTCGACGAGAACGAAAGGCTCAGAGCTATCCTGGAAGCTCTCGATTCGTCCACGCCGTCCCCTGGCGGGGCTGTTGGGCCGGTGCGATGACCCAGGTTCCGCTGAAAGTCGTAGAGGACGAGTCGCAACTGTTCGGGCATGCGCTGCTTGTGTTTGCGCAGGACCTGGGGAGTTCCAAGCGCCTTCGCCTCGCGATCACGCGTAAGTCCGCGGACACGCCCTATCTCGGCGACGACGGCTGGCAGGCGCGTCCGGCCAGTGTTGCGGCAGAGGTCGTCAATCGAACCCAAGGGTCGACTACCTTATCGATAGGACCCGAAGTCTGCGACCGGATCCCCGTCGACCTCCAGGTGAAGGTGGAGGTCGAGGGTCAAAACGTCTGGGGCAACGCATTCTGGCCTCCGGTCACGCCACAGCCGGGCGGATGGTCAAAGGAGCTGACCCCGCCTCCGCCGCCATCCCCTCGACTGCCGGAACGGATCATCGATCTTCCCGAACCGCCCGTTTCGCCGCCACCGATAAGGGTGCCTGAGCCGGTCGCCACCGAACCAAGAAGCAGGTCGCGACACCTTTATGTCCTGATCCCGCTGTTGTTGCTGCTGGCGACGGCCGGAACCTATGCTGGATACAGGCTTGGATGGATGGATGCCTGGCTGACCCGGCCAGAGACGCTGGCCGCGCGTTTCGAGAGGCTCAAACGGACGGACGCGGATGGTCACGAACTCCTGGCTTTGAGCGGGGAGGCATACCGCCAGGGCGACGCGGGAATCGGCATGCAGGCGATCAATCTCGCTATGGAACGGGGCAACAAGGACGCCAAGCTTCAGATCGCGCGCAACTACGATCCGAACTCTTTCGATCCGTCCAAGGCCGACCGTCCCGATGCCAACAAGGCGGCCCGGTTCTATTTCGAGCTCGTGGTCGAGGGTAAGTCGGAAGCCGCGGGCTTGCTCAGGTCGCTTTGCGACAAGAATGCGAGCTCCCCTCAGGATCCCGCCTTCAACGGGTTCCTGACGAACACATATTGCGAGGGCACTTTGGAATGACGACCAGAAACAGCAAGGCTCGGCAATGCGGTTGCCAGGGTGCCTTGAAAGGACCCACGCAAATGCCGACCAATGGGTTTCGCAACCGCCCTGGCCTGCCCACGCTCGCCTTGATCATGGCCGCCGCGATGCTGATCTTGGGCAACCAATCGCCAGCGACAGCGCAAAGCACGAAGGCGGACGAGCTGTTCAACTATCCCGACACGATCCTGGACGGCCTTCCCAGTGCACAGGTCTCCACACCCCTGGAGGAATGCCTGAAACTGTGTCAGCAGCGATCAGGTTGCGCTGGCGTCAGCCACACGGCGAAAAACGAATGTCGCCTGTACGCAACGGTGAACGGCGGCAAACGCGACGCCGGCTCAACGGCGCAGACGCGAAGCCTCATACCGAACTATTCCGACCCGACAAACCCTCCGCTCGCTGCGAGACTTGAGAAGCTCAAGTCGACAGACTCCGATGGCCATGAACTCTTTGCGCTTAGCAAGGATGCCTTCGAGCGCGGCAACAGGGACGTCGGGATGCAGGCGATCTACCTTGCGATGCAAAGAGGCAACCAGGACGCCAAGCTTGAGATTGCCCGCTGGTACGATCCGCGGACGTTCGCGCAGGACAGGGTGGATGCCGCCGATGCGAACAAGGCCGGCCGATCCTATTTTGAGCTCGCGCTGGAGGGGAATTCCCAGGCCCAAACGCTGCTGGTCTCACTTTGCCAGGATGCCGCCGATAGTAACTCAAGCCGCGCCACTGCATATGGCGGCTTCCTTCGCACCACTTATTGCGAAGGGTCGATCAATCCCTGATCCAGCGCGTAGAAGTAAACTTCGGGGAATTGGGGAACTAGAGGGATGCAGGTAAATCGTCGGAGCCGCTTTGGCGCAGCGAAAATCGCTGGCGCGCTGCTCTTCCTGGCGCTTGCCGTTTCGGCGACCGCGCCAACGGTATTTGCCGACGCGCAGCCGGACATTTGGGACTATCCGCAGACTGCTTTGATCGGAACCACGAGCGCCGAGTTCAAGCAGCCCCTCGATGGCTGCAGGAAGCTTTGCCAGGAGCGGTCGGGCTGCGCCGGCTTTGACCACTCTTCGGCAACCAACATTTGCCGTCTTTATGCCGGGTTTGCCTCGGCCCAGACGGACACGCTCTCCACGGCGGGAACAAGGAGCCGGATACCCGGTTATCGCGATCCAGCGAACGCCGAGACCTGGTACTTTGCTTCCTACAGTGGCGTCGACCTTTGGGGCGGTGACCTGGTCGCGAAAGGCATGACCGCCCAGGGTGCGGAGAACTGTCGCGCGATATGCGACAGCCAGCACGCCTGCCGGGCCTTCACCTACAATGTCGAGGCAAACCGCTGCTTTCTCAAATCCGGCTTCGAGTTCGTGCAGTCGTACGCGCTCGGAACGTCGGGCCTCTACTTCAAGGCCGGGCCAGCGGCCGCTCCGCCCAGCTTAACGGTCGGATGGGAGCTTTTCACTACGAGCGCCTTCATCGGGGATAGCACCCTCTCCTATGCGGCGACGTACCAGGAATGCATGCAGCAATGCGACGCGAACGGACAGTGCGGCGGCATCACATGGACTAACACACGGCCTAACCGCTGCTATCTGGTCTATGGTTCGAACCTTTACCCGGTCCGAAGGAAGGGCATGACGTCGGCCCGCAAGAACAGCCGTACCGTCACGCCTGACTTCGTTCGACCCGTCAGCCCAAGGAATTGAATCATGCCGCGCTGGATTTCACCTTTCTTGGCGGCGGCATTCGCGCTGATTGGCCTGTCCGCACCGTTGCGGGCAGACCCGGCGCCCCAGGCGCCGACGAAGGGCACTGACCTGCACCGCACGATCGAAGACGGCAAGCTGAAACAGATGATCGGGCAGATGGTTCTGGTCGGCTTCATCGGCGACAGTGTCGGAGACGATGGCTACAAACGGGTTGTCGAACAGGCACAAGCCGGCGAGATCACAGGAGTGATCTATCTGGGGCGTAACATTGCAAGCCTCAAGGCCGTGAGCCAGCTGAACGATGGCCTGCAGAAATACGCAATGACCCGCCTCCTCATCGCCATCGACCAGGAGGGCGGTCGCATCCAGAGGCTTACAGGCGAAGTCGGGTTCAAGTCAGTGCCAAGCCAGGCGGACGTGGCTAAGACCCTGAGTCCCGACGAGGCGGGAGCCGTTTACAAGAATCTTGCGGCAGCCCTGGCGGGGCTGGGATTCAACCTCAATCTCGCCCCGGTCGTCGATCTCAACGTCAATCCCGCCAACCCTATCATCGGCAAGCTTGGCAGGAGCTTCTCCGCCGACCCGCAGGAGGTCGAGGCGTATGCCAGGGCCTTCGTGCAAGCGCATCGGGCCAAGGGGGTGCTGACGGCACTGAAACACTTTCCGGGGCACGGCTCCAGCACGAAGGACAGCCATAAGGGCATAGCCGACGTCAGCAAGACATGGAGCAAGAAGGAGCTTCTCCCGTATGAGGACCTGATTGCTTCAGGGGACGTCGACATGGTCATGGCTGCGCACGTTATCAACGCGAAGCTCGCCTACTCGCCCGATATCCCCGCCTCGCTTTCGCGCCCGACGCTGACCGCTCTTCTGCGCGACACCATGCACTTCAAGGGCGTGGTCATCAGCGACGACATGCAGATGCAGGCCATCACCGACAACGTCAGTTTCGAGGACTCGGTGCGCAGGGCGGTCATGGCGGGAAACGACATCCTGATCTTCGCCAACGACAAGCATCCTGACCCGGCGATCCCGGAAAAGGTAGCCGCGATCCTTTGCGAAGAGGCGCGACGCAATCCAGAGATGCTCGAGCGCATCAAGAAATCATATGAAAACGTCATGCTCCTGAAAAGGAAATTGGGAGCGGCCGTCTCGCAGGATACGAGCCTGGTGAGGGAGCAATAGCGACCAGACATGCGCGGTCACGTCAGGCCAGAAGAATTCCCAACATTAGCGCCCAACTCCATGCGGGCGCCTGCGTGGCTTCCATGGGTGGCGGCGATTGCCATGGTCCTGGCTACCGGTGCGGTCAGAGCCAAGGCAGACAGCACTTTTTTCGATTATCCGCAGACCACGCTCGATGGAAAAGTGACCGCGAACCTGAGCATCCCGCTGGAGCGCTGCCGGGAGATCTGTTCCGAGCGTTCAGGATGCATGGGGTTCGACTACTCGCATGAGGCCGGCGTCTGCAGGATGTTCGAAAACGTGGCGGGAGCGAAAGCCAATTCGGCGCGCACGGCCGGCGCCCGACACAAGGTTGCGGGGTACGGGTCGCCTTCCAACCCACCTGCAAATGACGCAGCCGTCGCGTTGCTTGCTCGATCCTGGCAATGCCTGCCTGCGAGCGAAAACGCCAACAAGCTGCACCTGTCGTGGACAGTGGTTTTCGAGCGCGGCTGGAAGACGGCCAGCGGCGAGGCCACTTTCGTCGACCGGCGGATCCAGACTGTTCGAAACACCGACGCGAATGCCGCGACCACGCTATCCCTGGAGACAACGTTCCAAGTGGGCTGGTCGAAGGTCGCAGCGGTCGAGATCGACCGAACCCTGATTACTTTGCGGTGCGCCAATGGCGACAGTTGCATCCGGGACCTTTCCTCAACCAGCCTGTCAACCGACTGCCGCGGCTTTTGCGGTGGCCAGCCGTGGAACAGCGAAGCGCAAAAGAGCAGCCAGCGGCTTCGGTTCTGCAGCGCCGATGCGGCGTCCAACGCAGCTGCAGCACTGCGCCAACTCAATGCCGCGATTGTGGTCAGCGCGGCCACGCCGCGGGAGTTGCGCGATCCGGCGCTAGTCTGCTGGATCACCGATCCAAGCGGAACTCCGCTCAACATCAGGAACAGACCCTTTGGAGATCTGACCGGAGAGGTCCTGCAGAATTCCCGGGCGATCAACGTGACCCAGTTCTCTTGGGATTCGAAAGGGCATCCCTGGGCGGCCGTTCCAGGGGGCTGGTCTAGCGCGAAGTACATGACATGCCAGGCGCCCGACCCATACCAATGAAGGCCGTCGCAAACGGAGGGATCATGAGCCGGAACGCATTCGAAGGTTTCCTGCCTGTCTTGCCTTGGCGCTCGCCCGCTCTTTTCTCCTTGGCGTCCTTTCCTTACCCCGGACGGTGGCGGGGTGGCTCGCCCTCGCCTGGACGACAGGGCTATTTCCTCAGAGAGACAGAACCCGCCGGGATGAAGATGGGTATCAAGGCTTGCCTTCCAAGCGGGAGCGGCTGTTCTTCTGGCGCTTGGTCTGAGAACGCGCCATTGAGGACAAGCTAGATGCCGTCGACTAACAACCGACACGCCAATCTACTTTCAGCAATCGGGTTCGCGGCCCTTATGGTTTGGACGGCAAATCTGCCGGCAGGCGCGCAATCGAGCGACACCCTCTTCGACTATCCCGAGACTGTCCTGAACGGCCCGATCAGCGCCACCGTCAACATCCCGCTCCAGGAGTCCTGCAGACGGCTCTGTTCAACGCGTTCTGGCTGCATTGGCTTCGACTACGCGTCGGCAGGGGGTATCTGCAGGATGTTCTCAGCCGTGGTTGGGGCGGCAAACTCCAATGATCACACAGCCGGTACCCGCAGTCTGATCCAGAACTATCGTCAACCGGCCAACCCGCCCGCCCCGCCTCCCGCTCCCGCGCAAGAAGAGACCATCGTTCAGCCGCCCGCGGCCAGCTTCTCGCGGTTCGTTAACAGGGACCTCACGGGCGGCTCCATCGCGTCCATGGCAGCTGGCAGCATCGACCAGTGTGAGGCGATGTGCCAGAGCACCGGTCGTTCATGCCAAGCCTACACTTACGATGCATGGAACAGGAGATGCTTCCTCAAGAGCGAGACTGGCCAGCTGATATTAAACGCACGCGCAATAAGCGGGGTCTTGACCGATATCGAGACGCCAGTCTTGTCGGGCGCGCCCGTGCATATGGAGTATTTCAACAACAAGGCCTTTTCCGGAGAAGGCTTCCGGGTACTGGCATCGCCGAGCCGGGAGGCCTGCGCCAATGAATGCTGGGGCGCGGGCCAATGCGTGGCCTTCGGCTTCACCAGTTCGCAAAGGCGCTGCGTTCTCTTCGACCAGCCAGGAGAGTATTTCAGCAGCCGAGGCACTGACAGTGGCGCGAAACGCCAGAACTAGACATAACCGTTAAGGATCGAGACTGGCTGTCGAGCCAGCTAGGAAAACAAGCGGCACGCGAGCTTGGCGAATTTGTCGCCCGTGAACAATGAAGCGCGTCAGGCGGCGCGTGGTTTCGGCTGGCATTGAAGCGCGGCGATGAGCAGGCACAAAAGCTGCCTGAACCAGTTGAGCAGGAGCGAGAAGTTGTAGCCGGCGGCGGCCAGGATGGCGTTGACGGCATCGCCCTGTTCGCCGGCGAGGTAGTTGCGGCCCATCCGGTGTTCGGCCTTGATATGGCCGATCACGGGCTCGATGGCGGAGCGGCGGCGCATCTGGCGCTTGATGGCTGGGGTGACGCGGCGCTTCTGGCCGGCGGTGAAGACCCTGAACTTGTGGCTGTCGGGTGCATTGTGGCCGCGATATCCGGCATCGGCCAGAATGCGGCCGATCTCATTGCCGATGGTCTCTTCCATGTCGAGCGCTCGAGCGTGGTGGCGAGCGAGACCTTGACGCCGAACTCGTAAGGGGCATGCGCCTTGCCCTTGCCGATGCACTCGACCTCCGGCGCATGCAGGCTCCAGATCTTGCGGCCGCGCTGGCGTGGCCGTTGCTCCAGCATCGTCGATGCCTGTAGAGCGGCCATTTGAAGACCGCGTCCAACTCGGCGTCGCCGGCGATCTGGCGACTGATGTCGCGAACGGTCCGGCCGAGATAGGTCTTGAGTTTGCGCAACGCCTTGTTGGCCCGCTTGAACTGCTTGGCGTGCGCATAGCGCTGGTGCTTGATCAGCGCCAGCTTGCCGACCCGCACATAGGTCTGGCGCAAATCGACGCCCACCTGCTTGGCCAGCCGCACCAGCCGCTCGCGCGCCCGATGAATGAGCTTGGCGTCGGTCGGGAACATCACGTTCTTCGGCTGCACGGTCGTGTCCACGATCACCCGGCGCGTATCGGCCGGCTTCATCGCCCCGCTCTTGACCGCCACCGCAAGGCTTTCCTGCAGCAGTGCCATAATCCGCTCCTCGCCCATGCGCTGGCGCCAGCGCGTCATCGACGAGCGGTCGAAGGGCAGCTCGTGGCGGAAGAACTCTTCGCCGGTGAGATACTGGAAGTAGGGGTTCTCCACCCAGCGAGCGCACAGCTCTTCGTCCGACAGGTCGAACGTGTGCTTCAGGATCGCAAGCCCCGCCATCAACCGCGTCGGTAACGGCGGCATACCTGGTCGGTCCGAATAGACCGCGCCGAACCGCTCTTCCAGCACCGGCCAGTCGATCGCCTGCGCCAGCCGCACCAGCTCGTGCTTCATGTTGATGATCTGATCGAGCCTGGAGCGGAACAGATCCTGTTCTCCCGTCTCGCGCTTCTCGCGTGGTCTGGACACCGTCGTCCCCTCGACTCACCGTCCCCAAAACGAGTGAATCACGCCCGCAAGCAGGAGGGAATCGCAAAACCGAATTGCAAGAAAACAACGGCCAAATACCACCAATCCGGCAATGCCAAACCCGCGATATTCCTCATTCAACAAGTCAGATCAACGGCTTGCGCATAGTTCACGGGCGACGAATTTCTTGGCCTGCCTCGAATGCATCGGCGATGACCTTTCAATGATCGAAGAATTTTTCGACCTCATTGCGTGCACGTCGGACCCCAGCCGACTGGCGCTGCCATCCACGACGACTGGAGTCAGGTCATGCGCGATCTCCAACAATTCCTCTGCGCTCCAGGATGCCAACTGCCCATTCTTCAAGCACTCGGAAGCAGATGCACCATTCCGGTGCCGCTCCCGTAGGTATGTAGATTTTCATGCCCATGGCGACCGGTCCCCCCATCGACACGTTCGGCGAGTTCGGTGACATGGCAAACTGTTACGACAGTGCGGCGTTCCATGGGACGGTCCTCCTCGCTGTCAGGCGGACGCTAGACCACGGCGAAGGAAGCCACAACGTCACGTCCGTGTGTCAGCGCGGCGTTGGAGGAAGGCGCAGGCGAATGGCGTCTGGAAAATCGCCGCCCTAGCAGCCGTCTAGCGCCCGGATAGATGATATCAGGTTCCTCCCGTCCCTTTTGACGGTTTGGACGACAGATCGCCCGTCGCACGAACGCGCGCCTCTCTTGAACGTATAGTGTGCAACAAAGCTGCTTTCGCCACGGGGCTCTATGCCGAGAAGGCGCAGGGGTTCGTCGAGTGAACCGTAGAAGGCCGTCGTGGCGCTGGCAGAAAGAGGGCCAGAACGACGCTTTTCCGGAACGACGTACTTGGAAGCCTCATCCCCGCTGCCTTGGCCGAGCGCATAGTAGAAAGCCCTGATCGTGGTGGCGGGGGTCCCGAATTCCCTTGTCGGATCGTGGTCTGTGTAGATCCTGACGACGGTGGCCAGGAGCGGGGCGTGATGGTGGCCGGTGACCCCCGCAAATGGCTCACTGAGTTCCGCCTCGACCCGCTTCCCTACGAGCGCCTTCATCAACCCCCCAGTCCCGACAATCGGCAATAGCTGAACGGTCGAGAACGACCGGTCCGCGCTGGCGAGTTCGTCGCCCGTCAGGCAAATGGGTGAGTCCAGCAGCAGGATATAAGCGGGCTCAGGCGCGTCTCCCGTGGCAACGTCCTCGAAGTTCGGAGGCCCGGCGAATATCCGGTAGGTTAGCATGCCGCTTAGACGCTCAGGCTGCTTCTGGGAAAGATCGAAACACGCCTTCGCTTCGCTGTGAGCCGACAACAGCAGGAATATGAGGAAAGCTACCCGGATCATCCTTTAACCTCTGCACTATCGTTTCCGGCGACTTGGCTGAAACCGGCCTCGGAAGAATGCAATAGCTGGCCTGGCGCCTGACGGCAACTTTGGCGAGACGCATTTCCCGCGGGCCGAAAGCGGCTAGGGTCGGGCTACGTGTGCTGCGGTGGGGACTGCGCAGGCATTAGGAAGGTTGACACACCCTGCCCGGCTTGTGGTGCCGACCCATTCGACACCTCGCCCCAGATCACGAAGATAAACGGCCAACAGATGATCATCCATCCTGCCTTCGCTGGTGCCGAGGGTCGCTATGAGGACCACATTTATCTGCAGATGCTGCAGCGTGAATGGGAGCGTCCGGTCGCTGAATTTGAACGGTTTTCACACCTTGCCGATGCTGAACGCCCGTCCGCTCGGGCGGCGCTGGTGCTGCTGTTCTGGGGCTACTTCGAGACCCGAATCGAGAGGCTTCACCGAACTGCCATGCGTGCCCTCCCACAACGTGTCTCAGACGACGAGCTTCGGCGTTACTCTGGAAGAACTCTACAAGATATTTTTCGGGACGAACTATTTCGACGACCTTCGCGTCAATGGGTTTCCCCGAGTTGCAGACCTACTCAAGGACATCCACGAACGCAGAAACGCGTTCGCTCATGGAAGGCCCCGGGCGATCAATGATTTGACGGTGAATGCCCTTGTCGAAAATCTCAAAGCTGAGCACGATGCCTGGATCGCAGTGTACAACAGCCGCGTGATATCCTGAGATGGTCGAAGCACTTCCAACGATAGATCGTGCGTTCCTGAGCGTCCTTGTGCGCGGCGCGGAATTGACGTTCGATAACGCCGAGAAGCTGTACTTCGAGGCAGAACTCTTGGCAAAAGCCGGCGCAACGGCACGAGCGCTCTGTCTCCATCAAATTTCTCTCGAAGAATGCTCAAAAATCGAGAACATGGGCTGGTGGGCAACTAGTTTGCTGTCGGGACTTGCAGTTGATCAGAACAGAATCCTAGGAGCGCTTAAACGCCACTCGTCCAAGAACAAAAGCAATGCCTACATGCTCAGCGGGTCGAAGGCAGAGAAAGATGCCAACGCACACGGAGACTGGGAAACAGCGCGGAAGGAGTTCGAGAAGCTCCAGATGGAGTTTCACAAGACCTCAAACGATGCCAAAAATGCGTCCCTTTATGTGGACTGGAAAGACGGGCAATTCGTGTCACCAAGCGAGCAAATTACGCTTGAGATGCTTGCACAGACCCTCGAAAGAAACCGGACCTTTCTCGGATACGCCCACAACAGTTTAAAGATGCTCAAGCGTCTGGACAAGTCGCCTGAGGATTTACAAGACTTGGTGGTCGAATTCGTTGAGGCTGCGGAGGAACTCCGAAGGCGTGGCGGTAACGATCTCATGTCCGCGAGTGGCGAGCTCGTCAAAAAGTTCTTGGACGCTGGATTGAAGAGGTTAAGAGAGGTCGAGTAGACGAGAAATGGCGTATGCGATTGCGCTCTTAGTCGCGTCTATAACTGATCGACAAATTGGAAAGGCGCTGCAAATCATGGTCATCGGCCGCGCGCGAGGGTGTTGGCCTGACATTCCCAAAATATTTTCGCTCTATCCCACCATACTTCATTTCATCGGCTAGCTTGGTAAGTCGCATTTGGAACATCTTTGCCCCGACAACAAGTTCTATCGGATTATTTCCATGGTTGAACAGTTCAACCGAAAAACACCCCCGGAACCCCGGATGAACCATCGTGCTGAGGCCAATGCCCAGGCGAGTAAAGCTGCTTCGAGTAAAAATGTCGGCGTAGCAGTCGCTTGGAAGTGCGATGTACTCCAGCGTCGTCGCCAACACGACCTGATCAGGATAGAGAATGAAGCGGTCGCCGAGCTCGCGGCGGGTCGGCTGAAAATAGGATGGGATTGACCTGAAGCGCTCATCATCGCGAACAATCCCGATGAAAGGGCGCCGTGTCACGATCGATACGAGAAAGTCGTATCCGAGCCTGAGGTCGATTGTTACCTCACCGATCTGACCCTCATCCAACAGCGGATCGATCCAAAGCCCGCTTGGACCAATCTTCCCCAGCCTTCCCAGAATGTCGCTTCTTATCATGTTGAGCCTGAGGACCACAGGTGACGGATCGAGTGGTTTCGGATCGATTTTTCAGTAAGATCGTTCACGATGCGGATCACCTCCAACGAGCTGCCGGTGGCGGTCCAGTGCGGACCGGCGCCAGACTTGATCTTTCCAAGGTAGGACCAGCCAGCGGCCATGAGGCCGTGCAGCTCTGCCGCCTCCTCGACTACATGGGGGCGGATGTCGTCAAAAGCGCTCTCAATAGATGGTACCTTGAACCTCCGGCGCAATGGCGGCAGGCCGAGCTTTGAAAGTGCCTCCTGAAACATGTCGAGATCCTCCAACTTCTCGTCCTTCAGGAAGCCGTTTATGAAGTCGATACGTTCTACCGTTGGAGGATGGGTAAAGGTTCGAGGCCCGAGAGGATTGGTCGCGTCAAGACTGTCGACAATTGCCGAGCCGACATAGCAGGCGGCGAACAGGTCGGCGAAATGTTCCCGCCGATAATTGCGGACAATTTCCGTGAGGCCCTCTGGGGCAGGCATAAGCAGAAGAGTCGTGTCCGTCACGTTGCGGGTCAGGTCGACGAAATGGCCCAATTCATGATAGAGCGCCGCACAGAACAAAGGCATGTGCTTGTAAATGCGTGGCACGCCAATGAAGATCAGTTTTTCCTTAGGCACGATTCCGTCATAACGATCCAAGGCAGCTGAAACGAATTCCCACGGGTCACCGGGTTTGAGGTGGAAATCCTTTTCATCCGTCAGCGCGGTCGTGACCAGACACGGATCCGGGAGCCAGTCCCCAATCGCATGGCGCATACAATATTCGATCTCATAGGGCGCCTCCTTCGTTGTGGAACCCTGGAGATACCGATGGCATGTCCACACCTTGTCCGCAAAAGATCTGAGGATCTCATCATCGTAAGGAGGAGAGGCGCCGACAACGTGACGAATAACATCAACGAGCGCTTGAACGTGCTTTTCGATCGCTCGGTTAAAGTATGGAGTCTTTGCGAGCTGCGCTAAGCTTTCAGTCAGCAGAGCAAGGTCAGTCTTGGGATGCAATTCCAGGCTCCAGATTCCGGAGCACCTGACGCGCAATGGCTTGACTGACATCCCCGATCGAGTTGATCCCCGCAAGGGCATTCCGCAGGCCCACATAGACGCGCAGCTCGTTTGCAAGCTGCACCGCTTGCGGCTTTATGCCTGGAGAGATCGCATTCGGATCATCAGAAAGTTTTCTCGCTTGGTGCAATACATCGTCAAAATGAACTGAAAGCTGAGATGGTATTTCGCTTTTGCCGCGGTCTATCAGCGTCAGTGCCAACCGGAATAGTTCGAGTCGCCTGCTCGTTTCCGACGGCATTGCTGCAAGCATCTGCTCCCCCAACTCGGCCGAATCTGGCCGAGATTAGCTCGACCTGGCCAAGTATGGAACAAGAATTGCTAATTTTCCGGCAAGATTTTTCCGCTGTCTTTACACCATTCTACACGACCTTTTCGAATCCAGAAATGGCACCGGCACCCATCGGTCCGCCGGATAGATGGGCTCAGGGTGGGCCTGCCCAACCAGTCAGACGCTACGACCCAGCGGGGCCGACGTGTCGGATTGAGCGAAAGAAGAAGTGGCGTGCCGCAGCCCGAGGGGCATTGAAACGTCATCCATTTGGGCGTTTGACTCGGGCCAACGACGATGGCTTTGCCCGGCTTGAGCTCATTTGGTGCGGGCATGTTTATGCTAGTGACGACAAAAAAGTCCGGTCTTTCGACGAGATGCAGCCGAACAAGGCAGGCGGCAAGAATCTTGCGCAGCATCACCCTGCCCTCCCCAGAAACGGTTGAACATCTCCGATGCCATGGACGCGATCAGATCCACAGACGCGACAGGGCTCCTTTTTTGCACCGGGCCGAAAGTCTTCTGCCATGTTGAACTTGCGCACCCGATTGGCGATGTCGCCGTCGACACCGCGAAACCGGTTCATCCGCTGGATCATCTCTTCGACGGCCATCGTCGCTACGGAAGTCGTAAACGAGATCACAGCTGGAGACGGATTGCCTTCGCCGCGCACATAGGCTTCCACCTTGCGACGCTCGTATTCTACCGGATCGTTTCTTCGAAGCGCTTCTTCGGCCGCAACGCCGGCATCAACGATGCGCCGGCATAAAAGGCATGCGCAGCCGGGCTCAAGAACTGTTGCGCGGCCGTCGGCCTCCAGGCAAGTCAATCCGTGGCGCTCGGTGACACGCAGGGCCAGACCAATGTCGATGACCGGGATCAAATAATAGTAGGCGAGGCGGTTCAGCAACGAGCGGCCGTCATGATCATCGGTGCAGCCGAAGATCAGATCCATCGATTTCAACGCATCGCGACATGCAGGGCTCCCGATCCAGGCATCGAAGGTCGCGACGCTGGTGCCAAGGCCCATGCGGTCAATCTCGCGCCGGGCAACGTCGACCTTCTTGTTACCTTGATCCGCATCCATCATCGTCGCGCCATAGAGCCTGTTGAGGTTGGAATGCTCGACGTAGTCTGGATCGAAGATCGCGATGTAACCAGCACCCATGCGGGCAATCTGTTGGAGCAACGGACTGCCAGTGCCGCCGGCACCGACCACCCCGACGCGCAGATGGCGCATCGCCTGGTTGAACTCCGGCCCAAGAGCCAGGTCCTGTCGCGCAAGCGCCCGATTTTCCACTGAGCCTTCTTGGTCGAAGGAGATCGTTCGCCAGCTACTGCTAACCGTTCTTGCCGAGCCGAGGTTGATAAACGAAGTTGGCGAAAGCCACACGCGGCCCGCTGCAAACCCTTCTCCTGCAAAGAGCAGGCTCGGCAAGATGGCATCGGCACCATTGCGGTTCTGGCTCAAACGAATGAGTTCGGCTTCATTTGCGTCGTCCTGAGCCGAGAAGTGCGTCGGTCCCGCCGGATGCGAATGCGCAATTCCGAGTTGAAGGCCCTCCCGCTCAGCGCGCGCGAGCAGTTGAACGAAACGTTCGGTACTCCAGGAGATATGCTGGTGGTCGGACGACTTAATCTCGTCGTCATTAACGGCGAACACGTCCTTGACCATCACGCGCAAGCGAGGCTGATGCGTGAATGGGTCCGCACCGATGCGAGAGATCCCGAAGATCACATACGCAGCGTGCTCTTTTCCGTCGGCACGCAGCAACTCGGCTTGCAACGTCGAGAGGTGATGCTCCCTTAAGATGAGGTCAGCGATCATCATGCCGCGATCTCCAGCGCGCGCTCGATGCGACGCAGCATGGTCCAGATTCCATCGATCCCTGCTCGCCAGGCGCTGTTGTGCCTCGACCAGCGCTGCCAACGCTTGCCTGCAAACATGTGAGGCTGGTCCGCTGCGTTTGGATAGCGCTGGTTCGTGACAAGGCGAACCCAGGGCGTCAGGTAGAACATGTCGGGTGCACAGTCCGGATAGGCCGGGGGCAGGAGAATAAGGATATCGGCCGTGCCGGCGTCGAAACGCCGCTCAGGCAGACTCCAGGCTTTCAGCACGACTGCCTTTGTAGTGCCTTCGATATGCTCCTCGAAAGCGATGGCCTGCGAGGTCAGGTACTCACGATCCTCGGGCGGGAGCACTGCTGCCCCCGCGCCTTCGGTAGTCGTGTCAATGCCGGTGAAGAAGCGCTCGGTTCCGTTCCCCTGCAGATCGACCTTTTCCGTATTGCCGATCAGACGGTCATCGCCGACCTGCTGAGCAAGCCAGACGCCGTAAGACTGAGGATCGACGCCAGCCAGCCGTTTCAACTGCAAGCCAGTGATGAAGGGAAGGCCCCATTCGAACTTGCGGCCATCAAGGACAAAACGAAACGAGCGATCGCTCTTGAAGGTGATGAACTGCTCGCGGCCTTCGCGTTGAAGGTCGACGCTCTCGTCGGGCCGGATCTCTTCGAGCTGCCCATCCACCAGCTCTTGGAAGAGAAGATGCTCATCCGTGGGAAAAAGCTTTGCCTTCTGAAGGATCTGATCTCCGGTGACGATCGGGTCATGGAACACAAACGGGTTGCCATCGATCTTGATGTCGAAAGCACGGTGCGCCTGCGGGGGAATATGGTCTGCCATTGCGAGAACTCCATTTTGGCAACAGCGACCATCGCCGTGCCTGACCCATAAATAGTAGCTATTATTTAGCTATACAATAGCCATGTTATGATTTTTTTTTGTTGACTTTTTCGCTAAAAAATCCAATTTTGGGGAGTTCGCAATCCCGGGAGCATCCAATGAAAAAGACAATGACCCTCAACCTCACCGATGCCGAAATGCAGGTGCTGCAGGATCTCTGTGACAAGAAGGACTTGTCAAAAACTGCAGTCCTTCGTCAGGCGCTTAGGCTGTATCAGCTGGTCGACGTGCGCCTTCAACAAGGTGGAAAGCTCTTCTTCGAGGATGAAACCAAGAAGGAGAAGGCGGAACTTATGGTGCTCTAAATGGCTTCATATCCAGTCTTCCTCAACGACCAGCGAACCGGAAAACCGGTGGCCGCTGAGCTGCTGGACCGCATCGATGAGGTTCATCTGAGAGCGGTTGAGACAGATTGGATACCGCAGATTATCAACCATATCCGCCAACTCATCGACCAAGGTCAGCCACGACAGACTTGGCCTCAGAGCTGGCATTGGAACTGGCGAGACAAGATGGACCGCATCAACGGACTGCTCGCCTTCCAAACATTCGCAATTATGTGTGAGGGCCAACTGCAAGGCCTCATGCAGATGAATTCCGCTCGCAGCCTCTGCCGACTTCCGGAGCAGGCCGGCAAGCATCTTGCTTATGTCGATTATGTCGAGACCGCACCCTGGAACCGCCCGAACATCGTTTCGAAGCCGCGGTTCCGAGGTGTTGGAATTACCATGATCCGAGCCGCCATAGAACACAGCCGAGATCTAGGCTTTCATGGCCGCGTCGGTTTGCACTCTCTGCCTCAGTCGGAGACCTTCTACGCAAATTGCGGCATGACCGATCTTGGAATCGATGGCACGTACGAAAATCTTAGATACTTCGAGATGACATCAAGCCAGGCTGATGCACTCTCGGGTTAGGAAAACCCATGAAACTAGCAATCACAAAGGAGTGGTTCGAACGCAGAGTCAAACTGGAAGGCGACCACGAGATCGCTGCCGGGGCACTTGCCCGAGACCCTGCCCCTGACCATGAGGCCGAATCGATGGATGCCGTCCGCCTCGCGTTTGGCTCTCTGATAGAGAGCATGCGCCGACGTAAAGGATTGACCATAGAGAAACTGGCCGAACGCTCGGAGATTGATGTTGCCGACATCGTGCGGATAGAGCGAGACGCGCATTTCCGCCCCGAACCTAGGGCCGTCTATAGGCTCGCACAAGCATTTGACCTGCCGAACAAGGCACTTCAACAACTGTCCGGCAACACATACGCGCAACCAGAAATGCAAGAGCACGCTCTTCGCTTCGCGGCGCGTTCGGGCGAGTCACCACAAAAGCTGTCACGAGATGAGAAAAAGGCGCTCGAGGAGTTCGTCGCCTATCTAGCCAGACAGTAGGATCCAATGCGTAATATCATCCTCAGCCGCGCAACGGCATCTGACATCGAGAACCAGGTCAACAAAGTCCTACGCGGACTTGGCAATCCGGATCCGCCTTTGCGGCTCCAAGACGTCCGCGATCTGCTGAAGCTCGACCGTGCCTATTACTCCACTACAGATGACGGCTTCCTTCGGGAGAAAATCAGCAAACTGACGATTGCCGGGGCGCAAGTTCTTAAGCGCCCCGGCCTACTACTGGAAGCAGTTAGAAAGTTTGATCTCCGCGCACTTTATCTGCCTGACCGCCGACGAATCCTGTTGGACAGATCACAGCCGGATGCGAAACAGCGTTGGAATGAAGCACACGAGGTTGGCCACAGCCTTTTGCCTTGGCACGCCGACCTCATGCTTGGCGATCATGAGCAGACCGTAACGCCAAGCTGCCATGCGCAAATCGAGGCCGAAGCAAACTATGCCGCTGGGCAGCTGCTTTTTCTTCAGACCCGGTTTCTTGTCGCAGCCAATGACTCAACTCCGGACCTGGATACGGTCCGCTCGCTACATGCAAGCTTTGGCAACACCTTCACGACTACCTTTTGGCGGTTTGTCGAGAGCGCGCACAGCAACCTTCCCATGATCGGCCTGATTGGCGCCAATCCCAATTTTCCCAGACGAGCCAGCGAAGGACGGGTGCGGTATGTGATCGAATCCCCAGCGTATCGCAAAATGTTCGAGAGTCTGTCAGTCGATAGCCTTCAAACCGGAATCGCTTCCTATTGTCGGCCTAGTAAGGCAGGACCGCTCGGTTCTGCAGAAATCATCATTTCAGATCGAAATGGCGAGCCCCACGTTTTCTTTTTTGATTCATTCGGTAACACTTATGATTGTCTCACTTTGGCCGTCTATCGGCGGCCACATAAGCGCGTTATTGGATTTTAGAACCCCGAAGATTTCGTGACTTGCCGGCCCGTGGTGCGAGACGTAGCTGTCCAAGCGAAGGGCGTCTGGGCATGATCGAGGGCCGATTTGCAAGTTTGCCAGTGCAGGCGTGCTTTTTTCGCCGGCATTGGGACCTCAATCCTGAAAAATGACAGACATTTTGCCCAGATGTCAGTTTGCTGCGGCCCGTTTGCTGCGTTCCGTTGGATCGGGGTACGGCGCATGCTATATAGCCATCATGAAAATCTACCTCTCTGGTTCGATCACTGGATCCGCCGAAGACGCAATCGTTGGATGGCGGAGGAAAGTGCTTGAGCTGCTTCCCCGGACAGTCGAGGTTTTCGACCCCACGGCCCTGCCCTTCGACTCCATCGCCGGTTATCTGCAGCAGGAAAACCCCACAGAAGCGCTGCAGCGCTTAAGGCATGGCATGCTGGTGGTCGACCGAAATAAGCATCTCATCCGGTCGTCGGACGTCGTCCTGGCCAACTTTCTACACGCCGATCATGCTTCAATCGGTTCAATCGGCGAGTTGTTCTGGGCCAACGCGTTCCGTGTACCGATAGTGATTGTCCGAGAGCAGACGGGGAATGTGCACGATCACGCGATGCTGAATGCTATAGCCAGCATAGTAACCTCTACGCTGGAGGACGGGTGCAAGGCAGCTCTCAACATGTTCCATGCCGAGACGCGTTTGGGGAGGCGCAATGTCAGCCGGACAACTCCTTCGCAAGTTCGGACGAGTCATAGATCCTGAAGCCAGCATCGTCAGTGTCCGGAGTCGGAACAACGCCGTCAAAGAATGCCGGTGAATAGGGGCTCTTCCCACCATTCCAGCGCCGGCCCATGAGCGCCAACCAATCACTTAGGCCGTCACGCTGTCTGGGTGGAATGCGCCGCCGCCAGTCCATGTAATTGCCGATCGATTGCTCCGGAGACCACAGGTCCATCAGCATGTCGAACCTAACACGCTTGTCTGGCCGCCCCAGCGATGATCTGATGACGCCGACAAAGTTGGCTGCGAAGTGATTGGCCTCCTCTTGCGTTAGCTCGGAGGCGCCACAACACCCTTTCCCGTCGCTCCACGGAATGAACTCAGTGTCTCCCGCGCCAAACTTCACACCAAGCTCATGGCTCAACTGCCTCGCTCTCCGGACGAACGGCCGCTTGGCGTCCCTCGAAAGCGTCCAATCGGGCCCAAGCCTAACAACTCCAAGCCGCCGCATCCTCTCGACGACGTCGTACCCGAGCCTTCGGCTAACGGCCGCTATCTCGGTCTTAACGGACTCCCCGGGTATCTTCAGATATTCGAACGAGAGTTGCTTCACGCCAACCGCAGCCGCTTCGCGCGCCATCGCGAGGGCCTCCTCTTCGTAGCCAGGAAAGATCGGCTGGATCCGCAGCCCGCAAGTGATTCCTCGTTCGCTCAGGTGCCCGATCGTTCGGATTGTCGCCGCGAACCCGTCGGTGCGGGGCTCGACCATCTTCCGCAGCACTTCGGGGATGCCAGCTGCCGATAGCCTCACCACGACGTTCATTTCGGCGAGGAGCGACAGGTACGGTTCGCTCGCGGGAAGCGCCCCTTTGGTACTGATGAGCGTAGGGTAGTGGAAATCCCTGAGGATGCAGAGCAGATCCCTGGTTACGCCCAAGCCACCTTCAATCGGCGTAAAGGGATCCTGAAGTCCGCCGAGCTGCAGAGGCACACGGCGAGCGAGAAATTCGTCAACGGCTGACCTGATCTCTCCCCGCGCCACGCGTTCCAATCTGAGGCGAAAGGATTTTGGATTGGCTTGGTGGACCCCCTTCGATGCCCAAGCCCGCGCACGATCGCGTGAGAAGCAATAACTGCAACTGAACTGGCACATGTCGTACGAGTCCAGCCTAATTGGCGCGGAGCAAAAGTATATCTGCCCCGTGACGCTTAATGCGTGCTTGTAGCTGCCCTGGGTCTGGCGCATTTATTTATGTGTCCTAAGAACGGGGTCCAACTGTTTTGGGCACGATGTCCGCGTAGATGTATTTGAAGCTGCTGGGGGCGTTTGGCGCTGGCAACCAGAGGGCGTGAACGACAGCTACGATGACCGCGAAGATCAGCAGCAGGACCGAAAGACGGACGAGAGCCCATGCGAACCATCTGGAATAGGTGTTCTCCTTCGCAGCAGCCGTTAGGATGATCCAGAAGAGTTCCTTGCACTTGAGATCGCACTTTGCGTCGTCCTCCCTGATGGCGAGGACATACTTCCTTTCGACATTGTCGATGTTGGACATCATCGTGAAGCCCATGATCAGATCGCGGTCAAAATTCAGAGGATCATGCACTCGCATCTTGTAAGTCACGGTTGAGCCGTCCGGATTTTTGAGTGGGGTGTCCTTCTCAATGGATGGTCCAACAAATGCCGTCACCACTGGCAGGCGCGTTCGCCCCGGCGGCGTAGTCACGTTCACGCTGAGCTTTTTCTCCACAGTTTGGGGGAGGAGCTTGAAACCGCCCTTCAGTGCAATGAGGTTGGTGTGGAATTGCCAGAGCACCCATCTGTGTGAGTGCTTCTTGTCGTCGAAGGACTTGTAGTCAGGATATTCCTGGAGGAATGCCGGTGCCCGGAACCTGATGACTAGGATCGCCAACGCGTACGCGATCGCTGCGAAAATGAAACAGTAGAGTGCCGGCCTGCCCAAGTTCACCAGGTCGGTGAATTTTGTCACGATGGCGATCAATGAGAACAGCGTGGCGAGCGACAGAGCACTACTCATGCGTGACGCCGCGATCAGATACTGCCAGTCCGACCTATAGTTGCTTGACACTCCCAGAATCCAAAACGGCATCCCCTTCAACCATGTTGGCATTCTCATTCCCCCACCACCCTTCTGCCAGAACTAATCCTGTGGTTGCTGAAAGGCAACCTTCACTGAAGTCATTTGCTCCTCGTCATGATTATCAGACGCCCCGATGGATGAGGCCCTTGTCTCGGTTCACGACCCCGAGCATCGGCTACCGCATGACCAATCGTCCTGGCCTTGAGCGATCGACTGTCTCTGTGGTCCGCAACGCGGCAACGAACCGCTCACGACACCTGGTCAACGGACGGGGTCCTCGCCCTCGCCGCTAGGCAACCCGGCTGGGATACCACCGGCCAGCAGCTTGTCCTTTGACAGCAGCCCGGCGTCCTCGAGCGCCTCGAAATCCGGCAGCTGGCGCAGCGTGTCGAGCCCGAACTGCGAAAGAAAGTTTTTGGTCGTCACATAGGTGTAGGGCGCGCCTGGTTGCGGGCTGCGCGGCCCCGAGGCGATCAGATCCTGCGCGCGCAGCACGCCGATCAGGTCGCGCGACACCTCCTTGCCGAAGAAGGAAGAAAGCTCACCACGCGTGATCGGCTGGAAATAGGCAATGCACATCAGCACGAGCGCCTCCGACTGCGACAGCTCTTTTGCACCCTCCCCGGCCGGCGTGCCGAAGGCGGCGTGGATGGCGTCGCCAAAGGCTTTCTTCGTCCGGTGCTGCCAGCCGCCGGCGACCGCGACCAGCTCGTAGGGGCGGCCGGCGAGCTCGGCGCGGATATCGTCGATGACCAAATCGAGATTGCAGCTTCTGCCCACCACCCGCGCCAGCACCTCGCGTGGCACCGGTTCGCTGGCCGCAAAGATCACTGCTTCGACGCGACCCATCCACTCGCGCCAGCGCAGTTCCGGCGGCAGGTGCTCGAGCTCGGTGTCGAGCAGTGCCGGCTGCTCGTTCGGCTTGCGGCGAACGGAGGCTTGGCTCATCGGCTACAGCCCAAACAGCCGGAAGCTGGCGCGGCCCGAGAGCTCGCGCACCGCCTCGAGCTGCTGCAGCCGTTCGAACAGGCGCCGCACCGCAAAGCGCGACAGGTTTTTCGTCGTCAGCGATCCGGCGACGGCATCTTCGTTGAGCAGCAAAAAAATCACGTCGCCGGCGCCCTTGGCGCGCAGCTTTGGCGCCACCGCCAGAAGTTTTTCGGCACGGCGCGACAGCTCGGCGGCCAGCCGGCAGACCTCGGCCGCTCCTTGAACCAACGCCAAACAGACCGCGCGCTCGAAACCTCTTTCGCCCGGTCGGATGCGCTTGCCGCCCCCGCCCTCGGTGCGGAACGCCGGGCCAAAAGCCTGGGCCATCAACAGCGGCAGCGGCCGCGGCCAGCGCAGGCTTTGCGCCAGCACCAGATCGGCGAGCCACCAGGCCAACAGCTCGGCGTCGGGCCGCATGGCGACGACATGGGCGGCGATTGCCGCCGCGGCGAACGGCGCCGGCCGCTGCGAGCCCGCCACGTCTTCGATCTGCGTGCACAGGTCGGCGAGCGACTTTTCATCCCAGGCGAGCCCGAGCATCTCGGTCACTTTTGCCAGCCGATCGGCGCTGACCGCCTGCGGCTGCAGCGCCAACTGGCGCCAGGTCCCCAAAATGGCTCCAGCGGGACCGGGATCGGCGCCGGCCGGGCAAAGCTGCCAGGCGTCGCGCAGCGCCGCTTCGTCCTCGGTCCGGCCGGCTAGCCGCATGCTGGGGGCAGCGCATTTGAGCGCCAGCCGCTGGCGCCACGCGCCGGCCCAGGCAGGCTGTGCCCGGGCCAGCGTGTCGAGGGCGCCCAAGGCGGCGCCGACCCGGAAGGCTGCGTCGGTGTCGCTGGGCGCGCCGGCGGCCGCGAGCGCCCAGGCCGGAACGCTGGGCGGCGGGGCGGGACTGGCGGCCGCGGGATCGAGACGAATCATGCTTTGGAGGGTAAATCCCCCGTGCGCTTTTGGCGATGAAAATCATATCAAAACGCACAGCCTGTCGCGTGCCAAAAACGAATGATAATGTTGCCTTATCAATCGTTTACCTAACCGTAGGCTGGGCTCAATTAGATTTGTCGGCTAACTTCTGCCACCGACTGCATCCTCTTGGGCCAAATACCGGCGGCGGCTCAGTACAAGCAGGTCACGAAACAGTCGGTCCGCTCCTTTGCCGACCGATGGTCCATGAAATCCCCTCCCCGCTCATGATCCCGGAGGAGACCTCCTTTCCGATATGTCGGTCAAGCACTGGCCGCCACGGCACGAGAGTGAACTCACGCGACTTTTCAATGACGGCATATTTCCCGCTGGCGAGTTCGACCGATCGGACCATCTTACCTTCCAGTCGATCTCCAGCCTTTGCCTCGAAATATGAAAGACCTAGCTCACTCGATAGCTGACCGGCAACGCGGTTCAGCTCGCGCTGGCGCAGGATCGAAATCATGTTGGCGCGATAGACGATCCGGTCCTGCTCTTCGTGCGCGAGTCCTTGAGCAATCAGCCACTGCCGCCGGCGGGCTTGCGCCTCTCGTAACTCGCGGCCAAATCCAGAGTTGCGCGACCCTTCGAGTTTGTCGGAAACCAGTTCCCGGTCGAGCCAGGTGGCACCGTCGAAACTGACTTGCTTCTCCAGCGGCAGCGATGAGACCTTATCGACCAGGACTGGCTCCCCCTTAGCGCGATCGCGCTCGTATTCCGCAACACGATCGAGATGATCCGGCGCGATGATCCAGGTTCCGTCCGGCTGGCGCTCCAAGCCGCCGGCGGCTCGCCGGATCGCTTCCAGCCGCCGGACATGCGTCTCGGCAAAGCGTTCGGTAGCGGAAGGGTCCTGCCTCAGATGAATATCGACGTTGTAGCGCCCGCCATTCGCTGCAGCGATCCAGACAATGCTCCGGTCAACTTGTCTGGGCTCCGTGCTTCGCGGCATGACACGAACGATGCAGCCGTCAGGCGTCGGCTCGGTGGCCTCGCCTTTGCCGATGTCGATGTAGTGGCTTTTACCGTCCACGCCGTCGACGATGAGATAGTGCCTGTCATTGATCTCGTCGCTCAGCCCTCGTGCGACAGTGCGGCCGACCACAGGTTTGGCATTCTGTCCCGCATCGTAGACCAAACAATCGGCTGCACTGCGCGCGAGTCCCTTGCTCGCCAGCGCGCGATGCATGGTCTTGATGATATCGCCGCGCTCGCCCAACCGACGCAGCGTTGCTTCGAGCTCATCGTCCAGGCGCCAGCGGCCGGAGCCGATCTCCGCTGCAAGATCCATCCGCTCGAGCTTTCGCAGGCGGCCCTGGTGCAACGTCTGGCGAAAAGCGTCGCCGCTGGCCGCCGAAACAAGCCCATCGTCATCGCGCATTCGAAGCAGCTGCCGGTCGATGCTGGTGAAACGGTCCTGTTCCATCTCATGGCGCAGGCGCTGCTCGATCTCCCGGTCGGTGCGTGGACCGAGGTCGAGGCTGACCAGCTCAGCCGCGCGCTCTCGCAAACCAGAGGAGATGTAGTCGGGTGCGATGACAAGATTCTCGCCGCGGTCGTCCTTCCCTCGGACGATGATATGCGTATGCGGATGGCCGGTGTTGAAATGGTCGACGGCAACCCAGTCGAGCTTCGTGCCGAGATCTTCCTCCATCCGCGCCATGAGGCGCCGCGTGAGCGGCTTTAGATCGTCATACTCGAAGCCGTCTTCGGCTGCGACGATGAAGCGGAACTGATGCCGGTCACCGTCGGCACCATTGATGAACGCCTTGCCATCGACCCGATCTTTGTCGGCACCATAGAGTTGGCCAGGCTCGCCTTCGTGGGTGACGCCGTCGCGCTGGAGATAGCGCAGATGCGCTCGTGCTCCGTCCACGCCCTTGCCGGCCAGCTTCACAATTCGTGCTTTGACCACAACCCGTCGCTGGCGAAAGGCGGCATAGCGATCACGGGATTTCAGCAGCGCGGCGGCCGCTCCGCCGCGCCCTTCCCGGCTTCCAGTGAAATGACTGCCGCGCCAAGACTTGCCACCGGCTCGGTTGATAGCGGCCCGAAGTTGATTGGCGAACCGCTGCCCTGCTCTCGAGCCTCGCGACCCGATTTTGCCGAGCCTTGGCTTGAACTCGTCGTCTTTCACGCCAGCCTCCCGAAACACTGCAGCAAAATCAGCGTCTTGCGCCCCGCGGCCTCTTGGCGCCGCAGGGTGCCTCCTGGGAAAACGATGTGCAGACAAAGACTTGACCGCCTCATGGAGGCGGTGCCTTTATCTTGCCTTACCAATTAGACACCCCATCAACCTGCAATAATTCATCAATATCAATTGCTCAATTCCAATTCCATCGCAGTAAAGACGGCATGATTCATTTCAGTGGTACATAAGCCAAGCTCACGGGCGGATGTTGCCTCCGGCGGTCCATGCGCTGCTTCGAGCTCGGCGCCTAACGGCGTGCAACGCGCCACCGAGATGCGGCCGCGCCATCGGAATTCCGCGGTGGCGACATAGGACGAGAGGCGGCGGATGCCGTCTCTCGTCTCGACTTTAGTCGCGGTCCCGATCCTTAAGCTCCCGGACCACCGCCTTGACCTCATGGTCGCCGATCTTGGTGCGGCGTTGCGCGACCAGGATGCTGACGGCCGTCTCGTTCGCCTCGATCGCCCGGATCGCGTCCTCCATGTCGGCATATGGCCGGAGGTTTTCGAAGGCGATGACGTCGCCGTTCTCGTCATAGCCGCCGTGGAGGTACATCGGCGCCCGATTCAGGCGCGAAAGCGCCCACTCGGCCTCATGGATGAGCAGGAAGCCCAGCTTGCGCTGCCGCCATATTCTGCACTGCCACCGTCGATGCTGACGATTTTGCGATGTGTCATGGAAATCTCCTTTCGTTCTCTGACGGAAGGTGCCCGCACCGGCGCATCGAGGGTCACGGATCGCTTTAGCGAGCGCAACGCGGCGTGCGGGGGAGCCGATTTGGTCGTCGGGCGCTTCAGCGTCCGGCGGCAAAATTGGGGGGACCGCTGGTCCTTGACGCCGCAGAGCGGTGCCACAATGGGCAGTCAGAGAGAGATAACCCACGGCCCCGACCGGGGCCAATAGCGTGCCCCCACCCGCCCCGCCCAGCACCTTGCCCTCATCTGCCGTCCGGCCGCGCTGACCCACCTGGCTGAGACCCGAGCGGCACCAGAATTCCGCCACTCGAACCGCCCGCCGAAACGCCGTCCCTCAGGAAAAACAATTCGCGCCCTAAGGAGATTTTCGGCGCTTTTGGCGGTCGAGATTTGCCCTTGAACTGATCCATGTCGACCGCCGAAACACCCGCCGCCTTAAGCTGTTCGAGATACAAGACTGTCTCTCTCGGCAGCGGCTTGCCGCGTTCCAGATGCGCCTCATATCGATCCGGCCCGGCGTTGTAGGCTGCGAACAGCCCAGGAAAGCCGAAGCGATCATACATGGCGCGCAGATAGGCTGTACCGGCCAGAATATTGTCGCGCGGATCGTGCGGATCGGCTCCGAGGTCATGCTCGACGTGCAGTTCCTCATAGGTGTCGGGCATCACCTGCATCAGCCCAATCGCACCGGCTCGTGAAGTGATCGGCCGACCGTTGAGCATGGTCTGCCCACGGCTTTCGGCATCCATGACGGCATAAATCCAGGACTGTGGAACACTGAAGCGCAGGCTTGCCTCGGTAACGAACTCTTGCCATCTTGCCAGCTGCGGACCTTGGGAGATGACGGCCGGCTGTGCGCCGGTCGCGGCGGAACAGGCGCATGGTGCAATCGACACCATGCCCAAAATCAGGAGGGTCACTCGGTCCATAGCGGCACGAGCCTCCCAACGATATTGGCGGCCGGCACCGGCCCGAAATACCGGCTGTCGAAGGAGCCGGGAGCCTCGCCATTGATCAGGAAAACTTCGTCGCCGGTCAGTGCCCGGCATTCGTTCCACCAAGGCAAGGTTCGGCCTTGCGTGTCGACCGGAACGCGGCGTGCCACGATCTCGCCGCCGATGATGATGGCGTCATTGAAGGCGCAGACATGCTCGTGCGGCAGTGCGGCGATACGCTTCACCGGCGGCACGTTGCGAGGCAGATAGCCGCGTTGGTCGGCGAGGTGAGCGGCCATTTTGGGCAAGCGGACAAGCACGAAATCGCCGGCGCGAGCGGCACCAAGGCCAAGGCCATAGAGCCCGATTGGCGCGCTGGCCGAGGCATTCCAGACCAGTACGGGCGTCGGCTTGACGAAAGCGGTGAAGCCGATCAGGCCAAGGCCGATGCATGCCGCGGCAAGCATCTTGCGCGCGCGAACGCGCCGCAACCGGCTGCCGATCAGATGAAGAGAAGGCCGCGCGATCATGGCTGGCCTGCGCGATTGTCATCGGCGTCAAAGCCCTTCGGCTGGCCTTTCGACCAGGCGTCGAGCTCGTCGATGTGGTAGCGGACGAAGCGGCCGTGCTTGCGAAATTGTGGGCCGCCGCCCTTGAGCCGCATCTTTTCCAAAGTCCGCTGAGAGAGCCCGACATAGAAAGCGGCCTGCGCGGTGTTGAGGAACGGACTGCCCTTCTTGGCGCGGGCGGCGCGTTCGTTTTCGTCGTCCATGATGATCCTCGTTTCGTCGGCTGAAGACGGTGGGAGGATCGGCAAGGAAAAGCGCTTGCGGGACGGGCGAAGAGTCAACGGCGAGTTTTCGCCGCCCCTGCGGGCTGGCTCAGTTCGGCTGAAAGAGCCCCCGCGCCGGTGGCGCGGGGGCCTGTTGCGTCAGTCGGCCGGGTTCCAGATGATGGCGAAGGTGTCGTCGTCATCCTGGCCGGCGGCGCGGCCGAGATTGGCGTAGAGTTTTCGCGGGCCGAACTCCGGTGCTGCGATCGACAGGCTCACATAGTCCTTGCCGGATGCCTCGCCGATCCTGATCCAGCCGGCACCGACCTCGACGCCTTGGGTCAGCACCCTAAAGTCAGGATGGGTGTCGGCGCTCTTTGACTGGTTGGGCACGATGGCGATCTCGGCGCGGACGCTGAGCGTCTTGAGCTGGCCTTTGTAGCCGCCATTGTCCTGCTTGGTAACGTATCCGATCGCGGTCATTTGAAAGTCTCCTTTTTGCTTGTCGCCGGGGACCATTCCCCTGCGATGGCGGACCGTGATGGGCGCGTCCGGGCCGGCTGAACCCGGAGGGCCGCAGCGGCAGCGGAGGACCCGAGCGGCAACTTTTTTGAAGCGAAGCGGGCGCGAGGAGCCGCCGCAGGCGGCGGGGAAAAAAGCTGCTGGCCGAGGGTTTCGGGCGGGCCGGATCCGCCCATAGGTCATCAAGCCAGCGGCAGGGGAATGGTGCTCGCACGAGCAAAAGGAGATGTCGCAAAGACGCGGTCGTGGTAGCCAGGCAGAAGTTGGCCGAGGACAGGTTTGCGGACGCTCCAGCGCCGTGCCAGCGCTATCGTGCCAGGCACAAAGCGCCAGATTGCCACCACCGGGCCGGGTGTTTTGGAAATCCGTCGGCCGGTGCGCGCGGCTGAAACCGGACCGGCGCTGCGGTCTACTCGAGACTTTGCCGAGCGATAAATGCTGCCCGGTTGGCGCACGAGCGGCGACGCCAGAAAACGTCGCCGTCCGCCATGCGAGGATCATTCCGACACGAACAGCGTCTGGACCTTCGCCCACTGATCGGCGGTGCGCAAACCGCCACGGTTCGTGTAGTTCGACACCGGGAATGCCATCCAGCGCGGCAGCCAGCCGTCGACTTTTTGCCGGCCGTTCTCGCCGCAAAGGAAGTCGCGGATGATCTTCTTTTGCGTCTTCAGCTTCTGCGAAGAATTGCCATCGGCGACGAGCCTGCCGCCGACATCGGCGAGGATTTCGGTGGCGACTTGCCTGTCGCGCAACAGCTCGAAGAAGGCCTCGTCGGCCTGCCAATGGCCGCGCATGTCGAGGCCAAGATGATTGCCGAGCGCTTCGACAATCGCGCTGCCCGTGCAAAGCGTCTCGGCCATGACCAGCGCCAGAACGCGCAGGACATCGTCGTGTGGGAGTGCCAGCAGACGGGCAAAGACGCTGGCCAGCGCGAAGTCGTCGCCATTGCCACCGGTCACCGGACCATCCTCATCGACAGAACCGAGCAGGGTCAGAACCTCGCGTTGCTTCTCACCGAAGACGGCTTCGGCCTTGCAAGCGGCGATGCTGGCGGCCACCGTTTCGTTGGCCGCGCGCTGCGGCTCGGGACGTACCGTCCACAGGCTCGAGCCGACAATGGCATGCGCCACCATCAGGCGCAGCGCTGCGCCCGGATGATCGAGCAGACTGGCGCGCACGGCGGCGTGACGGTGCAGATCGACATAGTTCTGCATCGGCCCGCTCAACTCGGGACGCGACGGTTTGGCACGCGGTTCGGCTTCCTCACCAAAGTCGCCTTCTGCGCGGACGCGGCGGGCTTCCTTGTGCGACAGGTAGCCCTCATGACATTCCACCTCGCCGCGCTGCGAGACGGTGATGATCACCTTGCCGCCCTTCTTCTTCGGCGTCTTTTCGTAGTCCCACGAATGGAAATACTGGCCGGGTTCGAGCGCGACCACGTCGATCCAACCGGCTTCCAGATAGGCCTCGCGCCTGGCGGCAATGCCCTCGTTCTGCTTTTGCCAGAACAGGTCGGCATCGGCGAAATAGCTGTCCTCGCCGAACAGGTCGGAGACGATCAGGCCGGGATAGTCCTCGATTGGAAACAGCGCCACCTTGGTCGAAATCGACTGGCCGCCGAACAGCCATTGCTTCAATTGCCAGCCGCGCGGGGCTCGGCTGTCGGGATCGCAAAAGAGCGCCAGCCAGTCCTTCTGCTGCGCCTTGGAAACCATGGTGAGATGCCGCACCGTTTCGGTGTCGATCTCCTCGCGGCGATAGGCTTCGCGTATCTTCGGCAACAGCTCGCCGAGCGCCAGAATGCGCTTCACCTGATGCTCGGTGAGGCCAAAGGTGGCGGCGATATCGGCAACGCTGCGGCCCTCCTTGATCAGGCGCGCAAAGGTCTCCCACTGCGAGACTTCATCAGGGTCGAGGCGGGCGATGTTCTCGATGAGCGAAGCCTCCAGCGCATCGGCGTCGTCGCCTTCTTCCATGATGGCGCAGGGCAGCGGTTCGGCCTCGCCGCGCTCGTCGGCGACCGTTTTGGCTGCGAAATAGCGCCGCCGCCCGGCGACGATTTCGAAGCTGTCCGGCGTGCCATTGGGCCGGATCAGAAGCGGCACGAGCACGCCGCGCGCCCTGACCGACGGCAGGATGTCGGATATGTCTGGTGCGCGCTTTGAATGACGCATGTTGATGGCGGAAACGCTCAACTGGTCGATGGAAATATGGGCAAGTTGCATGGGTCTTTCTCCTTTGTCTGGGCTTTCAAAAGCCCCACCGCGAGGCCGCAGGCCGAGCGGCGGGATGTTTGCGCCTGGCGGCGCGGTCATTCCGCCCGGTCTGGCGGAAGCTCGGGAGTGGGGATTTCGAGAGCGGCGGCGGCCTGCCGCAAAAGCCGCTCGGCCTCGGTAATGTGGCCGGCAATCCGGGCGGCTTGGGCGTAGACCGAGAGCGGAAACCGCGCACGAAAATAGAGATCGCGCTCGATGCCGAGGCCAAGCGGTCCCTTGACGGCTTGCAGTTCGGCGAGGCTGACGCTGCCGAGTTCCGGGAAGCCGAAGCCGAGATCGCAAAGCCCGAACAGCGTGTCGCCGTCGGCGTCGAGTTCGCTCAGAAGCCAAGTCGCGGCGCCGACCGGATTGAACAGTTTGACGACCGGAACATGGTCGGTTTCGATTTCGGCGGCACCATTGGCGCAAAGGCGGGCGCGCAATTCGTCGGTGATCAGGATCATGGCAAAGCTTCCTTGTCAGAACAGGTCGAACTGGGTCAGAACAGGTCGAGTTGGTTTCGTTTGGCTTCATCGAAGCGGTCGAAATCGAGCGTCTTCCTGCGCCGCGCGCGGGCGCATCGGCGCGTCCATCAAAAGGTCAAGCCGGTCGCGGGCGGTGACCCACCTTCGCGAAGCCCGCTTCGGCGGGCGAAGAGGTCGGCCGGACGGACATCGGGAACGAGCGTCTGCTCGCGTTGCGGCGTCGGCTCGCTCTGCAGCGCAACGGGATTCGGGAGCGCTCATGCCGCGATCCCTTCCCGCATCTTGGTTTCGGCATCCGTCTGGAAGGCCAGCAGGAAATCGGCGGCTTTCGAGGCAAGGCTGGCAGCGCGGAAAATGGCGCGGTTGTCCTCGCGCAGCACCTCGAGCCATGAGGCGATATAGTCGGCGTGACGCACGGTCGGCTCGATGCCGAGGCTCGAGCAGGTAAAGGCAGCCGTGATCTCGGCCACCAGTTCCTCGCGCGCATAAGCTTTGCTGCCGAACGAGCCGGAGAGGTCACGCGCAAGCCGCGTTGGGTGTCCGGTCCAATGGCCAAGCTCGTGGAAGCAGGTTCGGTAATAATTGATCTGCTCGAAGAACGCCGGTTGCGGCGGCAGTTGAACAAAATCGGCAGACGGCATGTAAAAGGCGCGGTCGCCGCCGATGCGGATATCGGCACCGGTTTTGCGAACAAGCGCCTCGGCATGCGGGATGATCTGGCGTTCGGGCAGCGGCTCGGGCTGGCTGTAAAGCGCGTCGGGCAGGCCCTCGCACTGAGCGACATTGAAGACGGTGAAGCGCTTGAGAAACGGCACCGCCTGCGGCTCGGTATCTTCCGCCTTGGCGCGTTCCTTCTCGTTTTTCGGGACGAAGCGGTCGGCATGCACGATGGTCGTGCCGTGCTCGCCTTTGCGGACATTGCCGCCGAGGGAAAGCGCCTGCCGGAAGGTGAGCCAGTTCTGGCCGGCATAGCCGTGTTCGATGACCGCGCCCCACAGGATCAGGATGTTGATGCCGGAATAGCCGCGCCCCGTGGCGGCATTCTTCGGCAGGCCAAGGCTGGCCTTGGCGCTGCCCCAAGGCTTCACCCAAGGCACGCAACCCCGCTCCAGATCGGCGATGATGCGGTCTGTGATCTCGGAATAAAGGCTGCCCTTAAGCGGCTCGCTCCTCTTGCCGCCTACTTCTCCGCTAGCGCTATGTTTGCCGGTCTTGCGCATAATTAGATCTCCGCTCGCCAATCTCGCCGCGCCCTTCCCCGCAAAGCGGGGTGGGCGGCGAAAAACGACCGGAAAGGCCCGCCGTCAGAGGTGGCCTGCATCCGAAGGACCGGAACGCAAGTGGAGGACCCGGAGCAAAGCGAAGGGTTGCGGGCCGCCGCGGCGGGCCTAGAAGGGAGAGCCGCCCACACCGCGCCGCCGGGAAGGCCAAATCAAAAAACAACGCCGCCCCTGGGGCGGCGACCGGCACAGCCCGCAAGGGCTGCCCGCGCCAGGGGGCGAAGCCGAATGGCCGAGACCGCCTGAGCGACGCGAAGACAAGCGGGCTCGGTTCACGAGCACCCGATGCGCGCCTTCAGGCGCGCAGGTGCCCAGCAATTTGCACGCCAAGATCGATTATTTGTCGGGACGAACCAGATCCATGTGGCTGACGCCAAGCGCCAATGCCAGTTCATAGATGGTGACGATCGTCGGATTGCGGCGGCCCTTCTCCAGACCGCTGATATACTGCTGGCTGAAGCCGGAAACTTCGGCGAGCTGTTCCTGCGTCAGACCTTTCTTCAGCCTGATCCTTATCACATTCCGACCGACCAACTGACGCATGTCCATGCGTGAGAAGTCAGCGGATCAGGCTCCTTGAGTTTATCAACTATAATATGTATTCCACACCAAGCGTCTCAATCCACTCGCGGACGGGTTTTGCGAGACCGCTCTTGAAGATGGAATCAGCGATGTTGCAGCCTCACTCGACCGTGCCGGTAGCGGATGAAGCGCCATGGTCGGACAGCCTCACGGCTTACGACAAGGAGCACTTCACCATCTATATGCGCTTGCTGGATGCCGCCGCCGATGACGCCAGCTACGAGGAGATGGCCGAACTGATCCTCGGCATCGATCCGGAGCGCGAACCAGAACGCGCCCGCAATGCGGCCCGCAGCCATCTCGACCGGGCGAACTGGATGGTGACGACGGGCTACAGGGAGCTGTTCACCAGCTGACGCATTTATACGGCGCGAGACACGTCAGGAAAGAAAGTCGAGATAGCCGCCATTCATGAGCACGCGAGCCCGTGTCACGGCACGTCGGATGCGATCGCGCAGATGGTCGCGAGGATCCGTCCAGTCGGCCCGCACGCGCGTCTGACCAATCAGCGCTTCGGCGATGTCTCGGTACGAGGCGCCCGCAACTGAGCCGTCAAGAGCCCGCAGAACAAAGCGCAGGCGACGACCGCGCGCTTCCGGCACAAACAGTCTTTTCGGCAACCGTTCCCCTGCCACGAGACTATTGAGGCATTTGAGCGCCCAGAGGCGTTGCCGCCACTCACCGGCCGGCCAGACCGCATCGGTGCGCAGCCGAACGGGGCCGAGGATACTCTGCCCCGAAACGGCGAGCTGAAGCTGCCGGCCGGCGCTGTGCAGCAGGAGATGCTGGGTACCGTCAACCAGCCTGAGCACACTCGCACGGCAGGGCAGACTCGCCGGTTCGAACGCCGGCATCGCCGGCGAGGAGGACACCTGTTCGGCGACGACCGGCAACACCTGAGGGCATCGGCTCGGGCACCAGAACGTGGCTGCGTCAGGGTGCGTCGAGGACGCGAAACAAAAGCCCCCAGCGCGACAGGTCGGCGGAGGATAAAATGACATCGAGCGACGGCCGCTGATCGACAGACCTGGCCCGTTCCAATGCGTGGGACAGATCATGCCGGAAGGCCGGATTGCGCCGCAGGAATTCCCAGGCCCAGCCGCGCCGCGTCAGCTCAAGGGTGTAGTCATAGGACCGCTCATCGCGCCAGTCCGGCCGGTCGGCGTCAGGTTCTGGCAGGCTCATCAGGTATCTCCGCCCGAAGCACGAAGCGAAGCCATCATGCGGCCTCGTGGATTGACCGGCGCCCACAGCACCGGACCGGCAAGACCGCCATTGCGGCGAACGGCATCGAGGCGCTCGCTTGAGACCTCGAGGTAGCCGGCCAGGGCTTTGGTGGGGCCGATCGCGCGCGGCTCGCCGAGCCGCTCGAGCGGCCAATCGGCCCGGCGCAGGATGCGCTCCATGCGCAGGTCGGTGACGGTGACGATGCGGCTCAGACCTCGCCACAGGCCGAACTCGATCATGCCTGCGAAGAGCGCGTAGGTGCCGCCAGCGATGCCGCCTGCCCCCTTGACGGCCGACGGCGGCAGGTCGAGCGCGAAACGACTGCTTTCCCAGATTCTTGGATCCTGCGGCGCCGGCTGTCCGTCCAGTAGGGCCGGAAAGATATCGCCAAGCATGGTCGGCCCGGTCGAGGCAAGCAGGCGGACGCAGCCGTCGACGCTGCCAATTGAGCCGCGCAGCAGCAGATAGTGGGGTTTCAGCGCGTCGAAGCGATCGATCTCGTAGCCGCCGCTGGTGTCGACGTCCCAGTCCAGCCGCTCCTTGAAGACACGGTGGCGCAGACGGTGCATTTCGTGGAGCTCGTCGGCGAAGTCGCCGTACCATTCGGGAGCAATAAGCTGCAGCATGATTATCGGCCTCCTGGCAGGATTGACCCTGCCATTGGAGGCCAGGCGTGAGGCCGAAGCAGCCTGTACAGCGGTACAGGTGCCTGGTCAGCCGAGACCCGTTCTGGCGGCTGAGAATTGCGCCACGGCCTGCATGCGGGTGCGCAGCCCAAGCTTCTTCCTGGCGTTCTCCAGGTGAAAGGCGGCGGTGCGGCGCCTGATGCCAACAATCGAGGCGATGTCGCGTGCGGATTTGCCCTGCGCGGCCCATTCCAGGCATTCATATTCGCGCGGCGTCAGCTGCACGCCATTGACCACCCGATCGGCCGAGAGCTTGCGGCGGACGCAGATATGAAAGCAGGTCGCCATGAAGCGAAATGCCTCTTGGTAGCGCTCGGTCACCCGCAGGAGGGCCGGATTGAGCCCGTCGGCGGCAAAGCTCATGGCGGCGACGTTGCCCCGCTTGTCTAGGATCGGGATGGTGAAACCGCAGCGGATGCCGAACGCGGCCGCTTCGTCGAAGAGCTTCTGCTCGAAATCCGACAGCCCGGTTCGGCTGTAGTGAAGCCCCCACAGAAACGGGCATTGGCCGCCCTGCGCCCGCGCGATCACCGGATCGATGGCGTGATAATGGTTGCTCAGGTAATGAGCGGTCCAGCGTGGCGGATAGTTCGAGATCAGCCTTGGCTTTCCCGGCGCCCGTGGCGGCAGGCACAGATAGGCGAATTTGACGAGATCGAATGCCGCGGCAGCACGCGCCATCGCGTCGCGGAAATCCGTCTCATCGACGCTTTCCGAAAGCTGCTCCAGGAAGGTCTCGAAGACAAATTGCATGCCTAGTCGTCCCCAGACCCTTCCGCCGCGTGGCATTCGGAGTCGCGGAAGCCGGCGGGCAGCTTGCCAAGGTGACATGGCCACGTTCGCCGGCACGGAGCGTTACGCGATGGCCAGTCCGTCACCTTCCGGCTGGCATTCCAACGATGGCAGAATGCCGATTCGAACCTCTTCAGCATCCAATTCGAACCGACAGGCGATGACACCGGATCCGCGGCACGCGCCATTCAACGTGCAGCCGCGACAGATTTTCAGCCGTTTCGCCATCCGGCTGATAGTGCTTGCGCCACGCGACAGGCTTGCTTGGCCGGTGCTCACGCCGAGGCTTCGCCAAGCATCTTGAGCATTGCCAGCCGGACCTTGACGAGCTTGCGCACCGGCGCGTGATAATTTTGAGGAGCAGCGTCCACCACAAACACCAAGGTCATCAGATCCAGCAAGAATTGGTGGATCGCGTCGGCAGTCACGACCGCCTCGAATTGACGCAGCATTGAGCGTGCCTCATTGACCGTTTCCGCGCCCGGCGAATCAATCAACGCTTCAAGTCTTTCGAAAATTTCCAATTCGGCGAAACCTCCATTGCATCATTTGCCGTAGGGCACCAGCGAGGCATACCTCGCGCGAAAAGTAGCTGGCCAAGCGGCGCCTGCTCGCACGATGGTGGCGCCGAACCATGCAGCAGCCTGAGCTCCATTGATGGAAAGACAACAAAACTCGGCCGCACGCCATAGCATCGAAAAATCCGTTGCCGCGAGAGACACGCGGGCGCCTGAAGCTCAGTGCCCGCATTGCGAACTGAAAACCGAAATGAGCTCGGCACCTCGAACCCGACACCGAAGATGCAGAAACGGACGAACTTGGCTGCATCAGGAGGTCATCCTCAGACCTATTTTCGATGGTCCGGAAAGTAGCCCTGGTGACGTCACCACAGAAACCTATCCTCGTTCGCTTTGACGGCGTCCATTTTCTGCAGTCGGAAGATTTCCTCCACGGGCACGATTTCGGGGTCGATGCGGTGAATACCGCCGTCGGCGCGGATGCGGGTAAAGACGTCCTTCATCGCGGTGACCGCTGCCCGAATGGCATGATTGCCATAGATCACCATCGCAATCTTGCCGAGCGCGCGGATGCGCGACTCGTTCATTTCCGGATAGGCCGTCGGCACGATGACTATCGGAACTTCGCCGCGCCATGCTCGTACAAAACTTTCCACCTCGTCGGGCGTCTTGCGCTTGGAGTGGATCAAGATCATGTCCGCGCCAGCTTCTTCATACGCCCTGGCCCGCTTCAGGGCCTCGGCTTCACCCAGTCCGGCGATCAGCGCTTCGGTGCGCGCAATGACGAGGAAGTCCGCGTCTGCGCGCGTGGCAACGGCCGCCCGAATCTTTCCCGCGAATTCCTCGGTCCGGATGAGTTCCTGGCGACCATCTGCCAGGAGGCTCGTCACCTTTGGAAAAGCCTTGTCTTCAATGACCACCGCGGCGGCGCCCGCACGCTCGTATTGCTCGATGGCGTAGATCACGTTGATGGCGTTGCCGAAGCCGGTGTCGATATCAGCTATGATCGGCAGCGATGATTGCTCGGCCATCGAACGGACCATGTCGAGGTGCCGCGTCATGGAGACAAGGCTTACATCGGGCAGTCCATAAAGAGCGGAAAGTTCGAAACCGGAGGCCCAGATGCCATCGAAGCCTGCCTCCTCGGCCAGGATTGCCGACAAGGGACTGTGCGCCGCCATGACGTGGGCCAGACGGCCGGCGCAGATATGGGCTCGCAGCGATGCCCTGCTCGTCAGCGTGGAGGCTCCGGAGATGTGCTTGGGGCTTTGACCAGTTTGCAGCATCTTGCGCGCCTCTGGAATCGACGAATGATCGAATTACTGCCACCTGTATTCAGCGACGTCGTTGGCAATCAAACGGATTGATCGATTTTTGAGACCTTTCCATAGCCGAATGCGATATTAACGAGCCTCCGAAATCGCCGCCTTCTTACACAGTCGAGCCAACCACCGGCAAAAGGCGCGAGCGAGTTCGGGATTGTCAGAGCGATCGACCGCATAGGCCCGGTATTGCATACCGCTTGGCGTAAGCGATCCCGGCACCACATTCAAAGCGCCAGTGCGCACCAGGTCACTGACGATGATCTCGGGCGCTACAAGAAGGCTTTTTCCTGTCATGACGGCAGGCAGCGCAAGGTAATTGTGATCGTATCGTGCGCCCGACTTGATATCCCTTGATGTCAGATTCATCCCTCTCAGCCAGGTGGGGAGTATGTCGGGACGAGATGTGACGTTGATTATCGGCATCGAGCGAACGACCGAAAGACTTTTGCCCGTTATGTGATTTGGAGAGCCCACACACACGAGTTGCTCGTTGTAGATTTCCCAATGATCGGCAGGTTCGACGACCGAAAGGTCGCGTGTAATCAAGATGTCGAAATCGTCGGTGGATGTCGGCAGCGAAAGCGAACTGATCACGTCAACCATCACGCCGCCCATTTCGGTGGAGAATGCCTGAAGATTTGGGATCAAGAATGAATAGGCAAAAGTCGAAAGTGATGTGCGCACGACAATCCGGTTGGCATTCGGCCGAGTCCGCCGCCGCATTCTTTGAGCGGTGAAGCACACTGTATCGAGCGGCTCCGAGACAGTGTTGGCGAATAATCTTCCAAACTCGGTTAGTTCGCTTCGCCTGCCCCGCCGTTCCATCAAGTCTGTCCCGAGATATCCTTCCAGAACCGCTAGGTAGCGGCTGACTGAGCTCTGCGTCGTCCCTAAGGCGTTAGCTGCCCGCGTCAGACTTCCTTCGCGCACGATCGTTACGAAAGCGCGGATTGCGTTCAAAGGCACTGCTTCATCTTCGCTCGTCATCGGTAGCTCCGGAAAAATAGTTGGAGGGCTGATCCCTTACGGCCATTCATCTCCAAACTGGGACCATCCATCACATTATTCGATATTTGTCACCGGACTGTCGTGTCCCGGCGGTACCGCGTAGCCATGAGTTCCGGCCCAGGATGGGTGCATGACATTTCCACTCAATAGCGTTGGGTTCCTTACTTATTGCTTTGCGCAACGTGAGCCGACAGCTCGCATTGCATGTCGCCGTCAAATCTGGCGCAGGTTACCCAATCGTCTTGCGTTGGGCACGTTTGACAGCTGGTCTATCAGACCGCTGGAGCGCTGCGTCCTTTGCCATCAGCGGTGCGCGTCGACGAGGTCAGTTGGGCGTGTCGTCGCTTCCGTGAGGAATGAGGAGGCCGCCGCGTGAGTGGGATTACCATAACAAATATTCGCAAGTCGTTCGGGGCCACAAGGGTGCTGCATGACGTTTCGCTCTCGATTGCGGATGGCGAGTTCCTGACCCTTCTCGGCCCGTCGGGATGCGGAAAATCGACATTGTTGCGCATACTGGCTGGGCTCGAGGTCCAGGACACAGGCAGCATCGAGATTGGCGGTCGTGTGGTGGATGGAGTACGCCCGAAGCGTCGCGACGTGGCGATGGTTTTCCAATCCTATGCGCTTTACCCGCATATGAGTGTCGCCGCGAACATCGCCCTGCCGTTGCGAATGCGACGACTGAGTCGCGCGCAGCGCCTGCCGCTCATCGGCCGATGGCTACCAGGCTCCGGGCCGGTGATGAGCGGGATCGAGGTGGAGGTTTCTCGCACCGCCGAAGCGCTCGGAATTGCGCATCTGCTCAATCGCAAACCGGGACAACTGTCCGGCGGACAACGTCAGCGGGTGGCGGTCGGTCGCGCCATGGTGCGCCATCCTGCCGTGTTTTTGATGGACGAGCCGCTCAGCAATCTCGACGCCAAGCTGAGGGTCCAAATGCGTGCCGAGATCAAGGACCTGCACAGTCGCCTTGGGGTGACATTTGTCTATGTGACGCACGACCAGGCGGAAGCGATGACGCTGTCCGATCGTGTCGTTGTGATGCGCGACGGCGAGATGTTGCAAGTTGCCCCGCCCCAGGAGATCTATGCCGACCCGAACGACATACGCGTGGCTGAGTTCCTCGGATCGCCAAAGATCAACATGGTGGACGCAACAATGCGCGAACCAGGCTTGGTCGATCTTGCGGGCTCGGCCCTTTCGGTTGCTTGCGAGATAGCGCCGGGGTCCAGATTCACTGTCGGCATCCGCCCAGAGGCTTTCCAGTTTGCTGAACATTCCGGCCCGGGCGTGATCACCGGCTCGGTACGCATGGTCGAGCATATGGGCTCCGATTTGTTCGTTTATTTCGACCCGTGCGGCCTCCAGCAACCGTTGATAGCCAGGCTTTCCGCCGAGCGCGCACCCCATATTGTCACCGGACAGACGCTGCATGTCTCAGTCAGATCGGACCAGCTGCTCGTCTTCAACCGCGACGGTCGTCGGGTTCGTGCGCGAGACGTCTTGAGCGCTCACTCGTCCACACCAGTCAGGGAATGGGCCTGATGAGCGCAAGCCTAAATGCTGTCAGTCGGCTTGCCCAGCCTGCGGAAGGGGTCGCGGGCAAGCTATCGTCGCGCGTCTCGCTGCCACGAAGACACTCGTTGCATGAGGCAATGTGGGGTTGGGCACTGATTGCGCCTGCTCTCATCTTTCTCGTCGTTCTGTTCTTCCTGCCGGTTGTCGGCGTCTTTGTCATAGCGTTTAGCGACTGGCAGTTCGGCGCCAGCTCGCTTTCCTTCGTCGGCCTCGCAAACTTCCGCGAAGTCATCTTTGACGAGGGTTTTCGAGCGTCGCTGATCAACACTGTCGTCTATGTAGCGATGGTTGTTCCGGGAACCGTCCTTGCGGGACTTTTGATCGCGCTGCTCATAGAGAGCAGCCATTCGTGCCGCGCTCTTTATCGAGCAGTTCATTTCTTGCCCTTCATGGCCACGGCAACTGCAATGGCGATCTCGTGGGAGGCCTTGCTCCATCCCACCATCGGCCTGGTCAACCACAGCCTCGCGGCCCTTGGTTTACCTGTCGCCAACTGGCTGCGTGACGAAACGACGGCCCTGCCTGTCCTCGCCGTTATCGGCATCTGGCAGAATCTCGGTTACGCCATGGTGCTCTTCATGGCGGGGCTGAAGTCGATCCCGCTCGATTTATACGACGCCGCTGATGTTGACGGGGCCGATCACTGGCTCGATCGCCTGCGAACGGTCACCATCCCAATGCTTGGACCGGTGTCCATGTTCGTCGTCATCGTTGTGGCGCTCAGAGCTTTCGAAACCTTCGACACGATCCAGATCCTGACCCAAGGCGGCCCGGGCCACTCCTCGGAAATGCTGCTTTTCACGATCTACCGGGAAAGTTTTGAATATTTGCGCGCGGGCTATGGCGCCGCGGTCGCCATCGTCTTTCTCGCAATCGTCGTGGCGCTGACGTTGCTCCAGGCGCGTAGCATGGACAAACGGGTACACTATCAATGAGCGCGATCCGCCTTTCTCCTGCGGCCGCCATCCTGCGCCACGGCGTGCTGGTCCTCACGTCCGCATTCATTCTCGTACCCTTCGTTTGGATGGTCAGCCTGTCGCTCAAATCGCCTGGTGAGATTTTTCGGGCGACCTTCTCGGTCCTTCCCGCACAATTTTATGGTGTCGACAATTACGCCAAGGCGATCACTTCGGTGCCTCTGCCGCGGTACATGGGCAACGGCCTCCTTGTCTGCGCGCTGATCCTGGCAGCACAAATTCTCGTGTGCGCGCCGGCAGCTTACGCTCTGGCCAAGCTCAAGTTCTGGGGCCGCGATTTCATTTTCGCCATGGTTCTCGTCGGGCTGCTTCTGCCGCACCAGGTGCTGTCCCTTCCCTTGTTCATCCTCTGCTACAAGCTCGACATCCTGAACACGTACCTGGCCCTGGTTATTCCATACGTCGTCTCGCCGTTCGGTATTTTTCTCTTGCGCCAATTCTTCAAGAAGATCCCGAACGACATTGTCCACGCGGCTCGGCTTGATGGCCTGTGCGAACTTGCCATCGTCTGGAAAATCATGGTGCCGATGGCGCTGCCTGCCGTCATCGCGTTTTCCATCTTCTCGGTTGTCGCTCACTGGAACGATCTTTTCTGGCCGCTGATTGCGGTGCGCGACGGCAACCTGATGCCTGCGCCGCTCGGGATCATGGCCTTCAAGAACGAGGAGGCCGGGAATGACTACGGCCCATTGATGGCCGCATCGACGCTGGTCGTCGCCCCTTTGCTCATCGCATTCCTGGCCGCGCAGAAGTGGTTCGTGGAGGGAATGACTGGTGGGTCGGTGAAATGAACGCAGCTCACAAATACAATGAGGATCAACCAATGTTCGAAATCACGCGGCGCCATTTTCTCGCCGGTTCATCATCCATCTTCCTTACCACGGGGTCTGTCGCGCGCGCGGCGCCCTCGGATGCACTGCGCGTCGTCGCGCTTCCCTCCATATTCGCCGACATGTATTCCGCGCTGGGAGCTGCCTATCAGGCGGGACATGACGTTGCGTTGAACATAGACACCTCGATTCGAGAGGATGAGACCGCCATCACCACCGTGCTGCGCTCGGCAATGGTTGGGGAACTGCCGGACGTCCTTTTCATCAGCCCGAACTGTCTTCGTGTATTTGCCGACAGAAAGCTTGCGCAAAGCCTGGATGGTTACCAGCGCAACGAGGCCGGTTGGAGCCAAAGTTTCTCACCGGCCGTGACACGAATCGGCCGCTTTGGAGCAAGCATGCGTGGCCTTGGCTTTGCGGTCTCGATGCCGGTGATCCTCTATAACCTCGACCTCTTGAAGCGAATTGGCGTCAGCGAGCCGCCGGACTCCTGGGAAGCAATCACGGCGCTGGGCCGCAAACTCGATGCCATGGGCAAAGGCCAGGTCGTGGGCGCGTTTATGGAGTACGACAACGGTGGCAACTGGACGTTCCATTGCCTCTTGAATGGGTTTGGCGGCCGCATCTTGGCCGATGACGAACGCAACGTCGGATTTGTCGGGCCCGAAGGGCTCGCCGCTCTTGGAATTTTGCGGGATTTCGGCGCATGCGGACAAGCGCGAACGGACATGTCACGCGATCAGGCACGACAGGCATTTTCCGCGGGTCAGATCGGCATCCTGTGTACTTCAAGCAGCAGTTATGCGGCTATCGCCAAACGCGCCGAAGGACAGTTTCAAATTGCGATGCGGCCGTTCCCGGTAGCCAATGAAGCCGGTCACCTGCCCGCCGCCGGACCCATCAGCATCATGTTCTCCAAGGATCCGGAGCAGCGACAAAAGGCATGGGAGTTCATGAAGTTCGCTTCAGGTGTCGCGGGGCAGACGATCGTGGCGACGCACACGGCTTATCTCCCGGCCAACGATCTCGCGCTCGGGACCGAAGCGCTCCGGGAATATTATGCATCGCGTCCCAACCTCCAGGCGCTGATCCCGGCGTTGTCGGTGATGGGACCATGGGAAGCGTTCCCGGGCGAGAACTCAGTCAAGATCACCACCGTGATAAAGAACCACCTGGCGTCGGTGGTTTTGCTGAAAGTCGCACCCAAGCAGGCACTGGAGCAGATGGGACGTGACGTCTCCGGTCTGCTGCCGTTGCATTGACCGACCTGATCCCAACCACTCCTCAATCAAAAGGTTTTATCAAATGGCATCATTCCTAAAGCGTGACTTGTCGGCCTCTCGCGCGCTAAAAGAAAAACTCCGTTCCGGGGGCTTCGGCACCCTGGTACACTCCAGTCATCCGTCGCCCAGCCTAGTGGAAAAATTGGCTGAATGCGGGTTCGATGCCGTCCTCATCGACTGTGAACACGGTTCGGCCGGTCCGGAACGGGTGGAAGAGATGGCGCGCGCTTCGAGTCTGTCGGGAATCGTTTCGATCCTGCGGCCGGAAGATCCCTCGCCATGGATGGTGACCAAGTATCTCGAATGCGGCGTCGATGGTCTGATGATCCCGCTGGTGTCGGACGCGAAAGTAGCGCAGAGCATCGTGGACCGGTTCAGGTTCTCCGCGCCATTCGATCACCAGGACCGGTTGCTTATCCTGATGATTGAGACCATCGAGGCAGTCAACAACTTGCCGCAAATCATGGCCGTCGAAGGCGTCGACGCCTATTTGGTTGCTCCTGGGGACCTGGCCCTCACGATCGGCGCTCAGCCCATCACCTACGAATGGCAGCAAGGCAACAAGCCGCAAGCCGTTGCCGAAATCGTCGATCGTGCGATCAAAACGATAGTGGACGCAGGCAAGATCTGCGGCACGCTCGTCAACCATAGCGACGTGGGGTCCTTCGTCGATAAGGGCGTTCGGCTCGTTTATGATCATGCCAACCATATGTTGAGCTATGGCGCTCGTGAGTTCCATGGTCGTTTGAAGCAGTTGCCATATAAACTGGAAGCGGTTTCTGCATGATGTCAGCCGTTCAGCATGTCCCGCCAAGCCTCGGCGCGACATGCTGAACGAAGCTGAGATGATGCGCGCCATATACGGGCGAGACACTGCTCGTTATGGCCGCGCTGCCAAAAGCAAAGAAGCGACGCCGCGCTCGATGAACGTCCCGGTGGGCGACATCGCCGAGAGTCGGGACCGCAAGCCATCCTCGAATGCCGGCCGTCGGTCGCCGAGCACCCCGGGGCAAGCCTTGGAGGTGGACAAGATATAGCCGACGAGCGAATCCAGATCCCAATGATGTTCGTAAGGAAAGCTTTTGTCCTGAATGTCGCTGAAGGCTGAACGGGCAAGGATGACACCATTCGCGACCTTCAAGGCAGGTCGGATACCTTCGCTGCCCGCCGGAAAGAAACCGCCCCAGAAAGCCTCGGTATAGGCGAGTTGTTCCAACCACCAATCATCGGGTGAACAGTTCGAACGGTGCCTCGAAATGACAGCGATAGCGCAGTCGTGCGCCGCCACCTTCTCGAGGTACTTCAGGACCCGCTCCCGATCCATCCAATGGAACGCGCCCGCTATCGTGACCAGTGAAAACGGGCCGATGTCCAAGCCAAGCTCCTCGGATTTTCCAGTCACGAAGGAGACGTTGCGAGCGCCGGACCTGGCGGCGTATTGACGTGCCTCATCGATCATACCTTGATCGGGGTCCACGGCGATGACTTCATCGGCAAATCGAGCAAGCGGAACACTGATCTGGCCCGTTCCACAGCCAAGATCGAGCAAGACGGCCGGCTCTCGGCCAGAAAGGTAATTTTGTGTCAAGAAATCGAACATCGCGGCCGGATAGTCTGCTTGGTAGCGTGCAAAATAGTAAGCGGCTCCCGCAAACAGATCCGCAGGCGCGGTGGTCATTATTTGACGGTCTGTCGTGCTCATTTCCCGTATTCCTTGTCTTGATGGATGCACTGTTTAACGTCTTCATGGTGGGTCGTGTGAGAGATGGTCGGAAAGGATTTCCGCAACGATCGACAAACCGGCATGAAGCTGCGCGTGATCCTGGGGACCTGTAATCGCCACGCGGATCGCATTGGGAGGTGGCTGATCGTCCACCGAAAAAACCCTGGCGGATCTAATCTGGACGCCAGCCGCCAGAGCGGCTTCGACGACTGCGTCACAGCTCGCGTTTTGAGGCAGTTCTATCCAGAAGTGCAAAGCCCCCGGCACGGTTTTGGCGCCGGATCGGCCAAGATGCTGCAGGGCCAATTGTTGCCTTGCCGTGACTTCGACACGCGCGGTGTCGACGATTTGCCCAGCATTGTCCCCTTCGACCCAATGCGCAACGAGCTCGCAGGACAAAGAGTTGGCAAACATCGACGACGATCTTAGATGCGGCCTGAATACATCTGCCGCCGCGAGGCCCTCGGGTATCGCCAGATAGGCCAATCTAAGGCCCATCGCGAAGCACTTGGAAACGCTCATAATGTACCAGGTGGTATCCGGGGCGTGGGCGTACAGTGATGGTGGTGCTTCCGGATGGAGACGGCCGAGCACATCGTCTTCTATGATCGCAATGTTGTGCGCTCGTGCCACGCGGACAATTTCGGCTCGCCGACTTGCTGACATGACTGCCGTGGTGGGATTCTGGACTGTCGGGGTGCAGTAGAGAAGTTTGGGACTGGCTCGCCGACATACAGCCTCGAGCGCGGCCGGCTCGACCCCTTCCGCGTCCATTTCGACACCGATTACGATAAGGCCGAGCGACAAGGCTATCGGACGTATCAGGAGATAAGCCAGCTTTTCCGCCACAATGACGTCACCCGGTTTGCACAAGTGCCGCAGTATGACGACGAGCGCGTTTTGGGTGCCGTTGGTCACCAGGATGCGATCCGCGGGGAGGATCTCACCGACGCGCGGCTTTATCCATATGGAGCCGATCTCGCGATCCCGTTCCTCTCCACCGGGCCGATTTTTCCGGATCCGCCAGTGGAGCTGCGATTGCGAGGCCAGTTCGACGAGGGATCGAGACAAAGCCTCTCCCAGAAAAGATGGGCACGGCGGCAGCGCGGTGGAAAGATCGATTGCGCTGGTTCGCGGACGGCTCATGAGGCGCTCCCTGGGTTTCGTGGGTGCCGACAAGGGGCAAGAAGCTTGAAGTCGTGGCTGTCGTCGTTTGCGAACGTAGCGGCGAGCGACCTCGGGAACGACAGGGCCAAACGCGAAGTTGCGTCATGCAACATTTGCGATGGACGAATGGGGAAACAAAGCGCGATGTGACATGCCTTATCGATTGTTCAGCCCTACGTCGGCCTGCCGCAATGGCTGAGCACGGTCGCCCGGACACAAAGGGCACGTCGGCCTGCCGTGCTCGCGGCACTTTCCGCCAACCTCAAGACGCGCCCCGAAATGCGAGCGCCGCGGATGCAACGACGCAAAACGCCGTCACGACCAAATACATGAAGCCCGCGGTTTTAGGCACGCGAACCGGCGAGACGTGGAGAATGGCGAGCAGGATGAGGAGGAATGCGAACAGCTTTGCGAAAATACTTTCGGGGAGAGTGGGACGAAGCAAGAATACAATCGCCGTCACCGGCATGACCCAGCTGGTCGGCACTCCGACGAACCGCCCTGTCGGAGACCCGACCACGTTGAAGAAACTCAGCCGCAAGGCGCTGGCGACGACGAGAACGGCTCCGCAAACAACGCACAGTGGCGATCCGTGCCCGACGACGATCAGGGTCACGGCTGGAAAAATTCCAGCGCTGACGAGATCGGCGAGTGAGTCCAAATTCTTGCCGACTTCTGCGGTTTCCGCCGAACGGCTGCCTCGCATTCGCCGCGCGACGACACCGTCGAAATGATCAGCCAAGAGCGCCCACAAAACGATTGCCATGCCGATCTCCGGAAACCCAGCGATCGAGAAATCGATGCCGATCGAGGAGAGTGCGAGGCCCATGGCGGTGATTGCATTTGCCGGATCGACAAGCAGGCGGATCATCGAGACCTCCCTTTGCTGATTATCGCAGGCGCTACGCCCGGGCGGGGTGGAGCGGCTGCGCGGCATCAGCAAAGATGCTGTGCGCGCTTTGCAGATCCTCGGCACTGTCGATCTCGCACCACTTCACGCCATCGCAACGGGCCGCGGCCAGTTGGAGCCCGCGCCTTTCCACCAGATAGGCAAGAAGTTCCTCTATGTGCGCCTGAGTAGCACCTGAGCCGATGACCTCGTCGAGCGCGGGAACGATGAGGCCTCTAAGGGTAGACGCGGCCAAACGCAGTAGATTCATCGTCTTGAAGAGCTTGGGCCCGCTTTCGGCAAGATCTGCCGCGGTCTGCTTTGTGCGGAAAGTCGAGATCAATCCGCTCGCCGAAATGACCGCCGCCGACCCTTGCATCGTAGCGTCGAACGTTACAACGGCGGCAACGTCGGTGGCATCGGCTATGTTAAGATAGTGGAGTGCTTCCTGTTCAAAGAAGACGTCGCCTTCGAGAAGATAGCAATCCCCCGAAAGCAGCATATCGCGGGCTAGCCAAAGCGAATAGGCGCTGCCGGTGCGCTCGAAAACCGTTGACTCCACATACGTGATCTCGATGCCGTGGAAGCGGTTGCCGCATGCGTATTGAATAGCGTCTTTGCGGTAGCCCACGACGACTATGACCTCTTCCACGCCGATTGCTGCGAGGTTTCGCAGCGCATTGTGCAGGATCGATGTGCCGTTGACTTCGATCAGGGGCTTCGGCCGCAGATCGGTCAGCGGGCGCAGACGTGAGCCCATTCCGGCGGCGAGAATGACGGCTTTCTTGGGCGCGGCGACAGGCATGTCGATCCCCCTTTCTTCGTGGTGTCATTTCCAGCTGTTGAGGACATCAACCAGCCGGGTTAGCCCGGTTTGGAGTTGTTCGGGAGGAATTCCATAGGACAGGCGGAGACCGAGGGGGTCGCCGAAGGCGGTGCCCGATACAGCTGCGACGCCGGCGTCGGCAAGGAGCGAGGTCACAACGTCATCGGCGCTCGCCTGACCATTCTTGAATGCGGGTCGCAACTTGGAAAGATCAAGATAGAAATAAATGCCGCCCTGCGCCCGAGGCGCGGGGATCCGCCTCAATGAGTAGAGGATGCCGAGACCGATCTGTCTGGAACTTGCCAGCTGCAAGCCCAGCTTGCTCTCATGGCAGCCGTCTCCCCGCTCAAGGTGAGCCAGCACCGCATGTTGGGCGATCACATTGGGATTTGAGGTGGTATGGGACTGCAAGGCCCTGACGGCATCAACAACTTCCTTTGGAGCCGCCAGATAGCCGATCCGCCAGCCCGTCAGGGCCAGCGACTTGCTGAATCCGTTGACGATAATTGTTCGAGACCTGACTTCGGGCACAACCGAGACGATCGGGTGATGCACATGATGGCCGTAGACGAAGTTGGCATAGCATTCATCGAAAATGACCCACAGGTCGCGGTTGATCGCCAGATGGGCGATCGCCGTCAGCGTATCAAAATCGTAGACCGCACCCGACGGGTTGGCGGGCGTATTGACGACGATCGCACGGGTCTTTTCGGTCAATGCCGCAGCGATGTCCTGGATCCGAGGGACGTATGCGTTGGAACGCGTATCGACGAAAACCGGCTTGCCACCTGCAATTACGACCTGGGCCGAGAACGTCGTCCAGTAGGGACAAGGGATAATCACCTCATCGCCTGGATTCAGCAGCACCATGGTCGCATTGAAGAGCGCTTGCTTGGCGCCTGTCGTTGCCGCGATCTCGTCGGCTTTGAAGGTTTGGCCCGTATCGAAGGAGACCTTCCGCGCCAGCGCCTCGCGCAATTCCATCATGCCGAGCGTATCGGTGTAACGATTGACGCCGTTGTTGATAGCATTGATCGCGCCGTCGCGAATGGTCGGAGCGAGCTCGCTCCAGATCTCGCCAGCGGTCAGGTCGATCACCTCTTGGCGGCTGTGGGCTGCCTGTCTTGCGGCGGCCCGCGCCGCGGCGGTTCCAGATGAACCGAACGAGCTTGTGCGTCGAGCAAGCATCGGCGCCTCCTTGCCTTGATTTGGGAAGTCAGGCCCGTTTATCGGGCACCGCTCGCTATATGCGGCAGATATTTTTGTTCGGCCGCGGAGAGCTCTTGATATTTCAGCAGATCAAAGAGGTCTTCGAGCGTCGCAACGTCGCGCTCGATCCCGGCGGTGCTCTCTTCGCGGATGATGCGGTCGCAAACCTGGCGCATGGCCGAGATCGCAGCACGCATATTATGGTTCGCCCAAATCACGGTTGAGATTTGTGCGGCTCTGTATTGCGCGACCGGCGCGCGGTAATATTTGGTCGGGACGATCACTACCGGAAGACGGTTCCTCCAGGCGCGGCTAAAGGCGAGAATTTCCGCTGCGTCTGGTTTGCGCGAATGGATCAAGATCGCGTCGGCACCGGCGTCAGCATAAGCATGTGCCCGCGTCAGCGCCTCATCCTGACCATGCCCCGCGATGAGTGCCTCGATCCGCGCGACCACAACAAATTCCGGATCCGGCACGTGGTCCCGAATAGCCTGCAGACGTCCGCAGAACTCACCGATCTCAGCGAGTGAGTGCCGGTCTGCGACAAACGAGTTCTTTTTTGGGAAGCTCTTATCCTCGACGCAGACACCGGCCGCCCCGCGTTGGTGCAGCTTGCGCGCGAACAGACGCGCGTTGTTGAAATTCCCGAATCCGCTGTCGCCGTCGACAAGAACAGGTATTTGCGTGGCCTCGACGATTCTGTGCACAGCATCGACGATCTCAGTCCACGACGCTTCGTTCGCATCGCGATAGCCCAGGCAGGACGAGATCGACAGTCCTGAGGCCCACAGACCTCGAAAGCCGGCGGCCTCCGCGACCGACGCCGACAGGGCGTCGTGGGCTTCCATAAGGAAAGCGATTTCATTCGAACATACCAGAGTCCGCAACGCCGATGCGGTGGATGCTTGGCGAGTTCCATTGTTAGAGTTCGCGGTTATGGTCACATCTCCTATCATAGTTATGAATCCGGTTGCCGACCTGAGATCAATAACGTAGCCGACCCAATATGTCTTACAATCTTCCCCCAGATCACCAAAGCATCACCGAAACCAAATCGAAGCATATCTATAACACTTTACACAATAAAACTAACAATAAAAGCTAGTTTTGTGAAACTTTCGTTACAACATTGTTTAACGATTGCGGAACTTCGAAGCGACTATTAAACAATCGGCCACAATCATTCCTGGCTGTCGACCTCTCAACGATAGCTCTTTTGCTGTCACGCCGGAAAACGGCTGACGCAGCCATCGGGCCGAGCGCATCGCCGAGCAGGTTCGATTTCCCGAGCGTCCGGTGAGCGCCGTCTGCGCGCAGCCGCCGCTCAGTTCAAGGGGTTGGACGCCGCCATCCAGAGCGCGTCGCGCTGAAACGGATTCAGGCGACGCGCTTTTAGGTCTTTATTTTGATGCATGTCGTTGTCCCAGAACCGCTGCACACTTCTGGGCGACATGCATTAACGAGTCATGCCGACGGGGAATATGGATTGCTTGATCACCGGGGCGGCTTGATCAATTCGCAAGGATCAACATTAAGAGCTTTTGCGAGCCGACCCAGGACACTTACGCTCGCGGAGACGCGGCCGCGCTCGATTGAGCCCACATAACGCATGCTGAGCTGCGCGAGAGCCGCCAAGTCCTCCTGCGTCAGGTCCTGATGATGGCGCACGCGACGCATGTTGATCGCCATCACCTCTTTGAGGTCCATGGCGATATACGGACCAGAACCGGAACTATCGTTCTAGGAACGATCGTTCCTATTCGTTATAGTGAGCCGCTCAAAACACATCTGGGATCGTGGAAGACGCGCCCTGAAGCCGAACTCGCACAAAGCACTTGGACATCGAAATGCAAGACGAAGTTCCCTGGTCGGATAGCCTCACGGCCTACGACAAAGGGCATTTTACGACCTATATGCGGTTCCTGGACGCCGCCGCCGACAGTGCCAGTTACGAGGAAATGGCGCAGCTGATCCTCGGCATCGATCCCGAACGCGAACCGGAACGGGCCCGCAATGCGGCCCGCAGCCATCTCGATCGGGCGAACTGGATGGTGACGACAGGCTACAGGGAATTGTTCGCCGGCTGACTGGCGTTCCGACAAGAAAAAGACGGCAGCCCGACACCGGGCGGCAGTGCCAGTGGCGAGATATGGACCGGGGCGCTTCGCCTCATCCTGCGGGCGGGAGCATTTGTGCCAGCATACGGCGATGCGGGCTGAGGCAAGATCCGGCGGAGGCTCCGTTTCCTCAGCCAACGCGACCCCGGGGCCGACGAAAATGTCACCCAGGAACTCGGGGACGAAGGACCTCCAGCCGGAAGTCCCTGCCGAATTGCGCGCCAGGGACAGCAACTTGCCCAGGGGGAATTTCGCAGCGCACCTGGCAATCCATCCGCCGCAATAGCCCGAAAATCTACTGGCAGCTTTTTCATCGCCCAAGCATGTTCGCAATGCCGTGGCGGACGAACGGAAGGTATTGACCCAAGCGAAGCCCCACATGTCTTGCAAATCGGGCCGCCCGGTGCTCGTTTGAGTAGATGAAGATCCGCGGCGGGTACCGTCCCGCGCCGCATATCGCGGCAAAATCCGATCTTAGCAGCGCCCTGGAAAAGCGCGTCCTCGCGACGAAGCGGGTTTGCGGCGATGCGCCAGCTTATTGGCCCGCCAGACACAATGTCTGGCATGCCCGATGGCGGCCCGAGCTGATCTGAAGCGTCCGCAATCCAGACAGGTTTGGTGAACGACCCCGCTATCATCGTACGTCGGGAGCGGGTTTTAGCAAGGTTGTCGGCGCTGGCGCGACCATGGATAAATCACGGCCCGACAATCAAGAACGTAAGCGCACCGGCGCCCAGCGATCGTGAATACGTCACGCGGTGAGCGTGCCGCTTCGGCTGAGGCAATGGCTGGAAGCGATCGAGCGCCCATAGCAGTCTCGGCCTCCTTCGGCGCTTCGGCAAAGGTGCATGTCTCAGCATCCTCAAAAAGTGGCCTTGAGACCAAAGGAGACTGACATGGCTTGGAACGTCGCCGCGACTCTGTCTTTCCACGGGCCCTTGAGCTGCCCTTTGTCGGTGTCTAAGCTTTCTTCGTCGCCGCGGGTGTGAAACACCCGATCGAAGGACCCCCGCAGATACAGCGAGGTGCATGGCGTTACCGCGTAACTAACCGCGATATCGGCTCCCATCGTCGGTGCTGTGTATAGGTCACTGTAAAAGCGATGCTCGCCCCAGTGGTCGTCTATGTCCTCGAAGCCGATGCTCAGGCCAGCTCGAATGCCGCCACTGACGCTAAGGTCACCGAGGACTTGTTCGCCGCTCAGGCTCACGAAGCCAACCGGAATTTTCTGCCGATTGCTGATGACTTTATGGTTTCCCGACCAGATTTCCTGTCGGTCGCGAAAGAGCGGATCCCCGCTGGATTCGATGCCGTATCCCCCAAAGGCTGTCCACTTAACATCGGTATAGCGCAAGCCCGCACCGACCGCGAGACTGCCGGTCTCATTGCTGCCGACGATCCGGTCAACCTCGATCGAACCGGCGAAATAGTGATCGAGGTCGGTATCGGGCATAACCGCGCGGCCGCTCCAGCTGTCGTGGAGCTTGCTGGCCCAATCGCGGTCGAGCATGTGCCCGTCGCCGCCAATACCGACATCGAATCTGCTCTTTAGGCTCCATTCCTTATCGATGGGTGCACTGACCCCAACCGTCAGCAGAGTGACCTCTATGCTCTTCCAATCCAGCTGGCTGACCTTGTGATTGTGCCAGTCGTGCTTCCAGTAGACAAATTCCTGGGCCCTGATGTCGGCAAGACCGATTTCGCCGGAAACCACGATGTTCCCATTGTCGATGTAAAATGGGCCCTTCCCCTCGGCAGCGAACGATGGCGCCGACAACAGGACACAAGAAGTGATGACGGCCTTGAAGGTGACGCGCTTTGCACGCTCACTGGCTTTTTCATTCGGCACATCAGTGTGGGGCCTTGACCTCTTCGCCGCTAAACTGCGGGCGGCTGCTGTTGGCCGATTAGGTGCGCTTCGCAGCGGCGAAAAAGACCGTGTTCCACCCTTCATGGACTTTTGAGAATGCAGCATGTCGTTGTCCTTCGTCTCAGAAGAATGGGAATTGTCAGAACGGTGCAGGAACGCGACGCGAGTATGCCTGGCTGTCGGCCGACCGATTTAGGTGACCGCTGGCGGGCGCAGGAATAGTCCCTTTTTTCGGCAAGGTGAGCGCCGATAGAGCATGCGTGGCTTAATAGGGATGTCGGAGGACCGCGGGCCTGCCTGCGGATACGCTAGAATATTGGTCGGCCAGGATGTCGATACTGACCTGCGGCGGACGCACCACCGCTGTTTGGATTGTCTATCTGGCGAGGCTGTCATGGCTCCTGCTCGTGCGTGCTCAGAATCGCTTGTCTTTGTCCAAGCAATTGCCAGGCCAAACGGGAAACCGGCCCAAGAACCTGCTCACTCACACAGCGGCGTTGCACCCTCGTCAGAAGGCTGACAACGGGTGTGTCGGAGAGGCAACGGAGTTTGTCTGAGTTCCAATGGACGGAGGCGAAAATTCAAACCTAGGTTGAAGCATCGTGTCTGACCGCTGCACGTAAGCGTGCCTGGTGAGGATCGGCGGCGGGGAGATCGGCCGCTCGAACCGGGGCACGCGAAGGTGACGTCCAGAAACCTGGTGCAGCTCGATAGAGCGGTGGTCACCGGTGCTTTTTCGAACCAGGCGAGGTGTTCGGCAACCGACCTCCGCTGCCGTGCCGCTCGCGTGTCGTTGAGGGCCCGCTCGCGGGCGGCTTCGTCACCGCCGAGCGGCGGGACATGCAGAAGGCGTCGTGCTAGGGGTAAGCTACCCATGCCTGTGTTTCACCGCCTCAGCATGACCGAAATGCCATGGCGGACAAAGGGAAAACATTGGGCAAGGCGAAGCCCGACATGCCTTGCAAACCGTGCCGCCGCGTGCTCGCCTGAGTAGAGTCCGACGAGTAGATTCGTAGCATGATAGAGCGGTGCCGCCGACAGCCGAAGACAGCTTTCGTATCTGTGGAGCATGTCGGGATCAGCAATGTCGCGACGGTCGCCACGTGCTGTCAGGATTCTACGGGCGAGTTGCTTCTGACCGCAGAGGCCGATGTTGAAGCCATGGGCGGTCACCGGGTGCATGCCGACAGCAGCGTCGCCGATAAGTGCAGCGCCTGGAGCCCAGAAGCTGTGCGCCCAGGTCGTGACCAACGGATAGATATGGCGTTTGCTTGCAAGGGTCATTTTTCCGAGGCGCCCTCGACACCGGTCCGTCAATTCGATCAGGAACAGATCGTCGTCTAAAGCAAGAAGTCTATTGGCCTCGTTTGCGCGCAATGTGAGAAGCAATGACGACTCGCCTTCCATCAGCGGCAAGATCGCTATGGTCTGATGGTGATCGAACCATTCGATTGCGAGCTGATGGTGGGCGCGCTCGTGCCTGACCCGGCAAATCACCATCGAGCTGCCAAGCCGATTGATGTCGGCGGCGATGCCGAGCAGGTCGCGCGTGCGCGACAGACGCGAATCTGCTGCAACGAAAAGCCGAGCGGTCAACCGCCTGCCGTCGGAAAGCTTTACGACCGCCCCTTTGCGGCTGTTGGTTACACCAACGACCGAGTGGCCGCATAGCAGCTGGACACGGTGGTGCGAGCGGATGATCTTGAACAGGGCATCGCGGATCCGACAATTTGGGACCAGAAATCCGAGTGGTTCTGCAGATCCTCTTGGAGGATCGAAACACAGAGCGAAAGGGCTCGATCCGTTGAGCACGCGCGCGCCTTGCACTGGTGACTTGTGACCAGCGGGGATGGCGTCCCAGGCGCCGAGCTCGCGAAGGATGCTGATCGAGGCGAAGGTCAGCGCGATCTCGCGACCATCGAAAGGCGGCTTCGCCAGGCTTTCGAGGGCCTGCTGCTCAACCACCGCCACTTTGAGATCGCTCTCTGCAAGCGATGCGGCGAAGGAAAGTCCGACCGGCCCGGCTCCGGCGACGATGATGTCGAAACTGTCGTCGCTGCTGGCCATCAGCGCGCTGCCATCGCGTCGGCTATCTGGGTGAGGTGCTGGTTGCGTTGAGCCGCAATCCGTGGACCGGTTGCCCTGGCTGCCAGTGTGCGCTGCATTGCCTCAAGCCACTGGACACAAGAATGCGCATAAATCGGCAACGAAGGATGCAGCCAGCAACGCAGCCGATAGGACCGCGGGCCGAGCCAGGCAGATTGCCAGCCAGCAAGAGGGATTCTCACCACGGCGGTTCGCTGAAGGTAACGACCACACTGTGCGTTAGACATGCATTCTCCCTTGAAGGATTGGTCGACGTAACCACGCCGCTCAGAAGATAACCTTGATCTGGATCAGCCAGATGCGGCAAAGCCGACAGCGGCGGGTTTTATGCTCGACTGGTCAACGGCCCAAGAAAATGTCGGCCATGTGGTCACGTCATCCTGGAATGACGGGCACCCCCTGGCGTACGCTCGGCAAAACTTAATCTTGGCTGATCGGTTCTTCGCGCCCGTCGCATCGGCTCGGCAGCATTTTTAGGCAAACATCGGACGCTTCCGTCTGCCATGCGAGGTATTTTGTCACGTCAGCCGCCTGCACGGAGGAACGGGTGACAAGTCCTTCGAGCGGTAGGGGCTAATTGAACGTCGCTTGGCGAGCTCGCTGTGGGAGCCTTGGTAGTCTGGCCCCGACCAAGTCGACCCGGCTGACCACCGCCATCCGTACAATTGCCGGCACAGCGATCGGGTCAGCGTTCCAGCTTGTCGTCCCAGTCGATGAGGATGCGCTCAGCGGCGCCGTTGAGATCCTCGTATTGACCACTCCTTAACGCCCATAGAAAGCCGGATAGGCCAAGGGCGCCAAGGAACAGCGCTGCTGGTAATAGGTAGACGAGCGTCGTCATGAGGGCTGCACCCATGCGCGGATGCCCGCGCGCGTTGCCGAAGGAGCCGTCGTGGTAGGTGCAAAGCCTTGCAGGCGCAGCGCGTTTCCAATGACAAGCAGCGACGAGGCGGACATGGCGATGGCGGCGATCAGTGGAGTGACGTGTCCAAGAATTGCGATCGGCACGGCAATCGCATTATAGACGATCGCGATGGCGATGTTCTGGCGGACCAATCGTCCCGCCCTCCGCGAGACGTCCAAGGCAAGGGGTACCGCCCATAGGCTCTCGCGAAGGAATACGAAATCCGCAGCGTTGCGGCTAATGTCGGCGGCGGTGGCCGGAGCGATCGAGACATGCGCCGCGCCCAGCGCGGGCGTGTCGTTCAGGCCATCGCCGACCATCAAGACCCGGTGACCATCATTGGTCTGCTGCCTGATCCGCTGGACCTTTCCCGAAGGCACGAGAGCGGGGGTAAAACGGTCGAGCTTTAGCGCGTCGGCGACTACGGCGCATGCGGCGACCGTATCGCCGGACAACATTTCCACCGTAAGTCCGGCATGTTTCAACTGCGCAATGGCCGTGTCCGCACCCGCCCGCAAGGCGTCCTCGAATTCGAAGGATGCGACGAGCCTTCCGTTTCGGGTCAGCACCGTCACACCGGTTTTTCCTTCGGCACCGATCCGACCGTTGCTGCCGGCCCATCCCCGCCTGCCCAAGCGCCAGGTGCTGCCCGCGGCAATCGCTTCGATGCCAAAACCCGGATGCTCTCTCACTTCATTGAACGTCGGCTGCCCGGCCGGGCTCGCGAGGCCGGCGAGCGCCTGCGAAAGCGGATGGCGGGAATGCGCGCCCATCGCGGCGGCGATGGCCAGCATGGCCGGATCGATAGACGACCTGTTGACGAGCCGGGGTTTTCCCAGCGTCAGAGTGCCCGTCTTGTCGAAGACCGCCGTGTCGATCGCCGCCAGGCGTTCCAGGGCCGACCCGTCCTTGACCATGATCCCGTTGTCGAACAGTCGTCGCGCGGCGACAACCTGGACGATGGGCACGGCAAGGCCGAGTGCGCAGGGGCAGGTTATGATCAGGACGGCGATGGCGATCGTCATCGCCCTGTGCCAGTCTCCACTGGCGGCCATCCAGCCAAGAAACGTCGCGAACGCCGTCAGGTGTACCACCGGCGCATAAAGCACGGCAACGCGGTCTGCGATCCGGCGATAGTGGGCGCGGCCGCCCTCGGCGGCCTCCAGCAGACGGACCGTTTCCGCCAGGAAGGAATCCTTGGCGGCCGCGGTCGCCTCGACAGTCAGCGGGCCGGTCAGGTTGAGCATGCCGGCCTGGACCAGTTCTCCCGCGTCGGCGTCTAGTGGTGTGCTCTCGCCCGAGACTAGTGAGCAATCAATGTCCGACGTGCCTTGAACGATCCTGCCGTCGACGGGCACCCGTTCGCCAGCGGCGATCAACACACGCATGCCCGGTTCGATCTCGCCGACCGGCAGATAGTCGCGTGCGCCGTTATCGCGCAAGACCATGGCACCGCGGGCAGCCAGCCGGGACAGGCCCTTGACGGCGGTTCGGGCCCGTTCGCGCAGCAGGTGGTCGAGCGTCCGGCCGATCAGCAGAAAGAACAGCAGCGATACCGACGCGTCGAAATAGGCGTGCTCGCCATGAATGACTGTCTCGTAGAGGCTCATCGCATAGCCGAGCGAAACTGCGACAGCGATCGGGACGTCCATGTTCATGCGGCCATGTCGCAGCGCATTCCAGGCCGACCGGAAGAAGATGCCGCCGCCGAATGCAAGCGCGGGAATGGCGATCAGCGCCGAGACCCAGTGGAACAGATCGCGGGTCGGCCCTTCAGCGCCCGACCAGACAGAGACCGACAGCAGCATGATATTGCCCGCAGCGAAGCCTGCCACCGCGACTGCCCGGACCAATCCCGAAAGCATCGCGTCCTTCTCGTCGCCGTCGGTTTCGAAGAGGTGCGCCGGATGACCCAGTCCTTCGAGCGTGGCTATGATCGGCGGCACCTCACCTTCGCGCCATTGCACCGACACCCGTTTCGTCGATAGGTTGACGCGCGCGCCCTCGACGCGGTCGAGTTTTGCGAGTGCTGCCTCGATCGCCTGGATGCAGGCTCCGCAGTGGACCGTCGGGACCGACAAGTCCGACTGAATGATGCCGTCGCCAAGACGGCGGCTTGCCAGCCTGATTTCCTGGTTCGAGGGCAGGTCCGGCGTCACCCTGCCTGGATCCGGAACCATCTCGGCGCCAGGTGCACAGCAACTCATTGCAAGGCCCCATTGGAAACGATGACTCGGCGGACTTCCCGATAGGGCTTCGCAAGACCTGCGTCCGCGTCCACCTCAGCGATCCAGACGCCATTGCGGGGCGTATGCCGGGCCGCGTATTCCTGACCGGAGGCAAGGGCTAAAGTGATGGAGTAGTCCTCGGCTTCGTAGGCGGGATGACGAAAGAGCACCTTGACGCCATGCAATGCGACAGGCTTGCCAGCCGCATCCGCGAGGCTGTAGCGAACCTCGCCACCGACAATGGTCAAATGGCTCTTCCAGCCAAGGGCCGCTTGAGCGCGGCCTTCATCCGCGTTCTTGTTGAATTGCTGGCTCGCCACATAGGCGTTTTCGACGATGAGCCCGGTCCAGCTTGTAGTGGCAAGCGTCGCCATCAATGCATTGACGCTGACGACCACGCTGAAAAAGGCCGAGATGACGAGAAGCATGTGCCGGCCGGTGAATTCGCGAGGTTGCTCTGTTTTAGTGCTCACCTGGTCGTCTCCGGCGCGTTGAAGGTGGCGATGTATCGGTCCGACTCCAAACCGGCCTGATCGTTTGCGACAAACGTGAAGGTCTGTGTCTGGCCCCGGAGCTGATTGGCGGGCTGGCGCACGAAGATTTTCAACGTTTTGAGGCGGTCGGGTTCGACCGGGATAGCGAAGGAACGGCCTGCGGGCAGGTCAGAGCCAACGAGGTTCATTTGCGCGCCTTCCAGTCCCTGCATCGTGACGACTATGGTTCGCGGCTCAGGGGTCATGTTTAGCAGCTTCACAGTGTAGCCGTTGCGGATGGATCCATCGGACAGCGTCACGAATTGCGGGTTGCGGTCGTGAAGCACGTTCACCTGGAGCCGGTTGCGGGTCATCAGTGAAAAGAGCAGTCCGATGCCGACGAGTGACCACAAGCCCATGTAGACAAAGGTGCGCGGACGAGAGATCTTGTGAACGTGGAAATGCGTCAGATTGTCGGAGAAAGCGCCGCCGGCGGTCCGAACGAGAGTGGGATCGATCGGGTGGGTGCCGCCTGCCGTCGCTATGGCCATGTTGGTGTTGTAGTCGGAAAGCGTCGCGTAGGAGATCAGCCCGCGTTCGCGGCCGAGCTTGTCCATGATGTTGTCGCAGGCGTCTATGCACAGCGCGCAGGTGATGCATTCGAGCTGCTGGCCGTCGCGAATGTCGACCCCCATCGGGCAGACCGCCACACAGGCCTTGCAGTCGACGCAGTCGCCGACCGGCTGGCCGGCCGCCAATGCCTTCTTGGCATGGCGTGACCGCGGCTCGCCACGCCAGTCGTTGTAAGTCACAGTCAACGAATTTTCGTCGAGCATGGCGGCCTGGATGCGCGGCCACGGGCACATGTAGGTGCAGACCTGCTCGCGCATCAGCCCGCCGAACAGATAGGTGGTTCCGGTCAGAACGCCGATGGTGACATAAGCGACGGGCGCGGCGGTTCCGGTGGCGACTTCGCCGAGCAACCTAGGCGCGTCGGCGAAGTAAAAGATCCAGGCGCCGCCGGTGGCCACCGCTATGACCAGCCAGATCGCGTGCTTCGATGCTCGCAGGACCAGCTTGCGTGCGGTCCATGGTGCGGCGTCCAGTTTCATGCGGGCATTGCGGTCGCCTTCGACGGCGCGCTCGACGACTAGGAACAGGTCGACCCAGACCGTCTGCGGGCAGGTATAGCCGCACCAGGCCCGCCCGATCGTCGATGTAATGAGGAACAGGCCGACGCCGGCCATGACCAGCAGGCCGGCGACGTAGTAGAATTCCTGCGGCCAGATCTCGATGAAGAAGAAGTAGAAGCGGCGGTTCGCCAGGTCGATGAGAACGGCCTGATCCGGAGCGAATGGTCCGCGATCCCAGCGCAGCCAGGGCGTGAGATAATAGATGCCGAGCGTGATCGCCATGACCAGCCATTTGAACTGGCGGAAACGCCCGGAGGCGCGCTTTGGGAAGACCTTCTTGCGCGCGGCATAGAGCGGCTGGCGTGTCGTGGCGGAGTTGACCGCTTCGGCTTCGAGCCATTTTATCTGCTTGTTATCAAGCACGAGAAGCTCCGGTGACCAGCGACGATGTTCGCGCCCGACACTCGGCCACGGGTTCTGGCCGATGGTCGGGCGACCCTTGCCGCATGGCGGGCAGCGTCGCGTTGAGGAAGTTCAATCGCGGACTGCCGCAACGCGGTCGAGGCCCGGCTCGCGCCGGGCCTCGTCGCTTGGCGGGGGGAGGGCCGAGAATAGGCCGCCGCCTACTCTCCGCCGCCAAGCGAATGGACATAGACTGCAAGTTCCTTGACCTTGATCTCGCCGAGGCGCTCGATCCACGCTGGCATCACGCCTTGTTTCGGGGTGCGGACCTGGGCGGCTATCGCCGTCTCGCCTGGTCGATAGAGCCAGATCGCATCGGTCAGATCGGGTGCGCCGAATTCCCTGTTGCCCTTTGCGTTCTCACCATGGCAGACAGCGCAGTTTTCCGCGAAGACCTTGGCGCCGGGCTCAATCAGGCTCTTGTCCTTGATGGTCCCCGAAAGGCTGGCAACGAAAGCGCTGACCTGGGCGATCTGTTCGGGCTTGAGCACATCGACGAAGGCAGGCATCTCCGACTGGCGGGTGTCACCATCCGCGGTGAAACGAATGCCGTGCGTGATCGTTTGCTGGATCTGCTCCGTCTTGCCTCCCCACAGCCAATCGTCATCGTTAAGGTTCGGAAATCCTTTCGAACCTTGCGCGCCGGATCCGTGGCATTGCACGCAGTTGACCTTGAATGCCGCGCCGCCGGCCGAGACGGCAAACTCGCGCAGCGCGTCGTCGCCGGCGATTTCGGAGACGCTCTTGGACTGGATCGCCGCGACATATTTGGCCTTGGCGGCTTCGGCCGCAGCCATCTTGTTCTTGACGTCATTGCGGCTTGAATAGCCGAGCGCACCTTTTGTTGCAAAGGTCAGCATCGGCCAAGCCGGATAAGCGATGGTGTAGCCGATCGCCCAGGCGATGGTGACGTAGAAGGTGACCACCCACCACCTCGGAAGGGGGTTGTTGAGTTCCCTGATGCCGTCCCACTCATGACCGGTGGTTGAGATGCCCGACATATCATCGATATACTGCGTGCTCATGATCAGTCGTCTTTGAAGGGGATGTGTGCGGCTTCATGAGCCTGACTGCGACCGCCCGGTCTGAGCGCGAAGGCAACGCATCCAGCAAAGAAGAGCACCATGGCAAGCAGGCCACAGCTGTCGGCAAACTCGCGCATCAGGTTGTATTCCATCGGTTTGTTCTCCTCAGCGGTAGCCGGCGGCTTCGTCGTAGTTCTTGAAGTCGACGAGCGTGCCGAGCAGCTGCAGATAGGCGACCAGGGCGTCCATCTCGGTGACCTGTTGCGGATTGCCGTCGAAGTCGCCGACCTTGGCTTTCGGATAGCGGCTTTCCAGTCCGGACGTGTCGGCGTTGGGATCGGCCTGCGCCATCAGATCGGCGTTGGCTTGCACGACCAGGTCGTGGGTGTAGGGGACACCGACGCGCCGGTTGGCGACGAGGTGCATGGAGAAGTCCTTCACCTCGATCGGTGTATCCTTCAGGAAGCCATAGCTCGGCATGATGGATTCCGGCACGACGGAACGCGGATCGGTGAGGTGCTGAACGTGCCAGCTGTTGGAGTAGCGGTCGCCGACGCGTGCCAGGTCCGGCCCGGTGCGCTTGGATCCCCACTGGAACGGATGGTCGTACATCGACTCGGCCGCCAGGCTGTAATGGCCGTAGCGCTCCACTTCGTCACGGAACGGCCTGATCATCTGGCTGTGGCAGAGGTAGCATCCCTCGCGCACATAGATGTTGCGGCCGGCGAGCTCGAGCGGGGTGTAGGGGCGCATGCCCTCCACCTTCTCGATCGTGTTCTCGAGATAGAAAAGCGGCGCGATCTCGACGATGCCACCGACGGTCACGACCAGCAGGGACCCGACGAGAAGTAGCGTGGCGTTCTTCTCGATCAGCGCGTGCTTGTCCATCAAGCCCATTTTCTGGCTCCTGATCGCGCAGGCTGGAGGGCGGCGACAGAGCCCGGCATCGGATCCTCTTCTCGTTGGTGGCCAAAGATGGTCATTGTGATGTTCCAAGCCATGATCAGTGCACCGGAGAGGTACATGGCGCCGCCGGCGGCGCGCATGACGTAGTAGGGATGCATGGCGGCGACCGTTTCGGCGAAGGAATAGACGAGGAAGCCCTGCTCGTCGTACTCGCGCCACATCAGGCCCTGCATGATGCCGGAAACCCACATCACGGCCGCGTAGACCACGATGCCAAGGGTCGCCAGCCAGAAGTGCCAGGTGACGAGGCGCAGCGAGTAGAGACGCTCGCGGTTCCAGAGCTTGGGCACCATGTAGTAGATCGCGCCGAACGAGATCATGCCGACCCAGCCAAGCGCGCCCGAATGGACGTGGCCGATGGTCCAGTCCGTGTAGTGCGAGAGCGAGTTGACGGTCTTGATCGACATAATCGGCCCTTCAAAGGTCGACATGCCATAGAAGGCGACGGCCGTGACCATCATGCGGATGATGGGATCGGTGCGCAGCTTGTCCCAGGCACCGGAAAGGGTCATGAGGCCGTTGATCATGCCGCCCCAGGACGGCATCCAAAGCATGATCGAGAACACCATGCCCAACGTCTGCGCCCAGTCTGGCAGGGCGGTGTAGTGGAGGTGATGCGGCCCGGCCCAGATATAGAGGAAGATCAGCGCCCAGAAGTGGATGATGGATAGACGGTATGAATAGACCGGGCGGTTCGCCTGCTTCGGCACGAAGTAATACATCATGCCGAGGAAGCCGGCCGTCAGGAAGAAGCCGACGGCATTGTGCCCGTACCACCACTGCGTCAGCGCATCCTGAACGCCCGAGAAGGCGGAGTAGCTCTTGGACCCCAGGAAAGAAGCCGGCATCGACAGGTTGTTGACCACGTGCAGCATCGCAACGGTGATGATGAAGGAGAGGTAGAACCAGTTGGCGACGTAGATATGCGGTTCCTTCCGCTTCAGGATGGTGCCAAGGAAAAGGACCAGATACGCGACCCACACGATTGTCAGCCAGATGTCGACGTACCATTCAGGCTCGGCGTATTCGCGGCCTTCGGTGATGCCCAGCAGATAGCCGGTCGCGGCCATGACGATGAAGAGCTGGTAACCCCAGAACACGAACCAGGCGAGATTGCCGCCGAACAGCCTGGCGCGGGACGTGCGCTGCACGACATACATAGATGTGCACAGAAGCGCATTGCCGCCGAAGGCGAAGATGACGCCGGAGGTATGAAGCGGCCTCAGCCGGCCGAAATTGAACCAAGGCTCGATGTTGAGGTGAGGGAATGCAAGCTGAAGAGCGATGACGACGCCGACCAGCATGCCGATGACACCCCAGAACACCGTTGCGATGGCCCCGTAGCGGATCGGTCCATCCATGTAGGCGGAAGGGTCGATCGGCGCCGCGGGCTTGAACTCGGTGTTGCGCATCAGCATCGCGTTGAAGCCAGCCACGGCGAAGAACAAAACCCACATGTGCTGGCGAAATGGTTCATCCACCCCGAAGCCGGCGGCTACGAGGGCGCCAAAAGCAAAAAGGCCTAGAAGGACGATCTCTGTGCCAAATTTCATCGCAAGTCCCGATCTGGAAATTCCGGCGGACGCCAATCCGCGTCGCATCAATTACGCAGTCGCGGCCTGTTTGCCCTGATCCATGTCAGAGCCGCACGATTTTACCTCTGGCAGCATCGAGTTCGGTGCGATGACAAGGTGGCGATTGAAGGAGGAGCGCGGCACGACGAAGCCCGCTTACTGCAACAAGGCCCCCTCCCCGGGCCGCTGCGGCGTGGTGGCAATCGCGGGCAATCTGATGACGCCAGTGGGGCTGCGAAGTATGGCCGATGGCTTGCCGACGTCGACAGGATCGGCGAAGCGCGACCGCCCCGAAGCCGGGCCAATGGCAAAACCAAGACACGCGGCAACATTGCTGGCCAAACCAAACATTTGGCAATCTGTGCCAAGGTTTGTCCCCGACGCTGCGAGCCGCTCGGATCGGACGGGACCGCTGGTCGCCTCTGGCGACGCCGGCGATCGGCTCGCTATCTACTTCAACCGCGGTACGCTGATGTCGAGGTGGTCAGAAGGTTATTTCATGACCACGTCACGCCTTCGGCGGAACGCCGCGGACGGAAAACCTTGCTCAACTTTCTTGGAGTTGCCCCTGGCTGGTCATCCATCGCTACGCTTTTGGCCCCTCCTTCTCAATAAAGCGATCGTATTCATGATCCGACGAGGTTGCAGCCAGGCGCGGGATGAAATCGCGCCCCCATGCCGCAATCCGGGCCGTCATCTGTGGCACCGTACTGCCCCGATGGCCAAAGGGAACATTCGCCCTCCCCCGGCGACAACGTCGTCATTCGACGTGAATTCACGGATTGTGACTATGCCAGGTACGACATGTTTGCGCGGGCGATCGTCGGGCGACTTGCAAGCCAGGTGTAGGCCTGGCTATACGAGAGGTCTTCGCGCAACTTCAAAGGGAGACATACTGTCGTCGGCAGTTTGGGTTCGAATAGAAAGCGTGGGTCAACCCCGCACAGCGGTTTTCTCCCCGCGGCTCGATCCCGCTGAAACCGCGGCTGACTCCATGAGGTGTTTAAGTTGGAAAAACCGGAGAGAGAAATTTGACAACCGGTAGCAAAATCCCGGTCCGGATCGAGTTGGAGGCCGTTAGCTCACACACGGTCGAGCGCTTCGAAAATTCTCTTCGAAAGCACCCTGAAATCGAAGAATGCTATGCGGTGAGCGGCAAGACGGATTACCTTCTATACGTCTGCGTAAAAGATATCCGGGGCTACGAAGAGATCCACCGGGAAGTCCTTTCCCGGCTACCTGGGGTAAGAAAAATTAGGGCGGATATTCCTCTACGTCGTGTCGTTCCGTTTGGATGAATGGCGCGGCCCGAGCGCATCCACGAAATCTTCATTTAGGCGGAGGTAAGGCCAAGCGCGTCTAAATTGCCGAGAGGCTGGCTCACGTTGCTGGCGATTGATACGAGAGGAAGATACGTGCTGAGAATGACGCGGGCCGAGCCCTACGATCTGGTCTGGTCGAAACCGATGACCGAAATCGCAAGGCAGTATGGCATCAGAGGCCAGCATGTGGCGCAGACATGCGATGCGTATGAGATCGCTCAGCCGCGTGCCGGCCATTGGCGCTCGCGGGCGCAGGCATGTGAGGCCGTGGCCAACGGCTAGTGGCGAAAAAAACCGCCGAAGTTCTCGCCAACATTTCGTCAGCGCGATCGCCTCGCTGGCCTCGGCCAGCCTCTTCGCCGTCTTCACCTACATCAAGCCGTATCGGATCGACGTTTCCGGCCTGTCGACGGCGACCGTGACCTGGGTGCTGCTCTTGTTCGGCGCCGGCATGACCATCGGCAACATCATCGGCGGCAGACTGGAAGCTGATGCCGACGTGTGATCGCCACGCTCCTCGCCATGGCCCTGCTGTTTGTCGTCTTTACCAAGCCCGGTGCGATTGCCGCGGTAGCCGTGGCCATCGTCTTCCTGTGGGGCATGCTGATCTTCATCGTCGTGCCGCCGCTGCAGATCCGAGTCGCTTCATGGACCGGAGCCGATAAGCGACCTGAGGCGGTCCAGCAAGGCCTGGCGGTCGGCGACGAGGGTGTCGAGGTGGAGCGGCCGGCCGGTGGGCGGTTCGGCTTCAGCCAGGCGTGCGGTCAGCGCCCGGGTGGCGTCGAGGACGA